>NZ_JBKHUI010000008.1:0-207401 GCF_046569695.1 Kluyvera sp. 142486 | reverse complement strand
CGGCCACATCTGGCCCTGAAGTACAAAACGCCCGATGACGTTCATCAGGCGTTTTATCGACAGAAAACTGTCAACCTATATCAGGACTAGTCAATCAACAAAACTTATTTGCTGGTATCCAGCTCGTCGAAGCCTTTCACCAGGTCATCGATGGCTTTCATTTGCTTCAGGAATGGTTCCAGCTTGTCCAGCGGCAGCGCGGATGGGCCGTCGCAGCGTGCGTTTTCCGGGTCCGGATGCGCTTCAATGAACAGACCTGCGATACCTACCGCCATACCGGCACGCGCCAGCTCGGTAACCTGAGCACGACGGCCGCCGCTTGCTGCGCCAAACGGGTCGCGGCACTGCAGGGAGTGGGTCACGTCGAAGATAACCGGGGAGTTGTTGGACGCTTTTTTCATCACGCCAAAGCCCAGCATATCCACTACCAGGTTGTCATAACCGAAGTTAGAACCACGGTCGCACAGGATAACCTTGTCGTTACCGCCTTCAATAAACTTGTCGACGATGTTACCCATCTGGCCTGGGCTCACGAACTGTGGTTTCTTCACGTTGATCACCGCGCCGGTTTTCGCCATCGCTTCCACCAGATCGGTCTGGCGAGCGAGGAACGCAGGCAGCTGGATCACGTCAACCACGTCGGCAACCGGCTGCGCCTGGCTTGCTTCATGAACGTCAGTGATGATTTTCACGCCGAAGGTCTGCTTCAGCTCCTGGAAAATCTTCATCCCCTCTTCCAGGCCTGGACCACGGTAAGAGTGAATGGATGAACGGTTGGCTTTATCAAATGAGGCTTTAAATACGTAAGGGATGCCCAGCTTCTGGGTCACGGTGACGTAGTGTTCGCAGATACGCATCGCCAGGTCGCGAGACTCCAGCACGTTCATGCCGCCGAAGAGAACAAACGGCAGGTCGTTTGCTACCTTGATATCACCAATGCTAACCACTTTTTCTTTCATAAGATCGCCTTGTTAGGGAATTTTCCGCGATTATAACCGCGTTTGCCGCTAATTAGTGAAGCGTAATTTGTTTATGCGAGATGTTATTAATCTGCGCGCGGATCATTTCGCTGATCGGGTCTTCCGGGCATTGCTCAACGAAATAATTCAAATCGTTCAGCGCGATATGCTCACATTCAAGCTGCGCATAGATAAGCCCGCGATCGCGAATTTCGTACGGATCTTCCGGATTAAACTGCAGCAGCGTCTGGCTGGCGCCCAGCGCAAGTTCCATCTGCCGCTCTTCCATCAGCGCCGACTTCAGCGTATCGAGCAGTTTGCGGATCACTTCAGCGTTATCCGCCTCATCAAGGTCTTCATTGAACAGCTCAGCCATTGGACCGATGTTGCCCTTCAGCCACACTTCCAGCGTGTGCTCATCCAGCGTGTCGCCGTTAAACGGGTTAATCAGCCACATCTCAGCATCGTCAACGTCGGCACGCAGCAACAGCTGGGTCGGGAAGATGACGGGCACGACGGGAATATCGAGGCTGTCGGCAATCCACAACATGATAGCGCCCAGCGCCACCGCGCTGCCGCGACGATTTTTCAGCACCTGATCCAGCCACAGCGCGTCGGACAGACGGTACTTGCCGGAGGAATCGCTGAAATTCCACTCATGATAGAAGAGCTCGATCAGGCGCTCCATCTGCCGCGTCAGCGTCCAGGATGGGCTAATCTCTTCGCGCGCGAGCGCCACCAGGCACTCGAGCTGCTCACGCACCACCTGCGACGGGAAATCATCACGAATGAATTCGGAAATCAGGATCATACCGTCGCAGAGCGGCGCTTTATTAAATTCAAAATCAGCCAGTGACTTCATACCCTACCCTAGCAGCGGAACTTTAGTGATGGCGAGTTTAACGATGATGCACAACACCACCAGCGCCAGCAGAAAGGCGACAAAACCGCTCTGCTGACTGCGCGGACGACGACGGCCCAGCGCGACAAACCCTAAAATTATGTAAATGATAACGCCAAACAGCTTCTCAGTCAGCCACGTCCCTTCTTCGGTAAACGGGAAATAGCGCGTCATCACCATCAGCGCCACGCCGCTCAGCAGCAGAACGCTGTCAACGGTATGTGGCAGTATGCGCACCCAACGCGCATCAAACAGCGCGCTCTGGTGGTGTTTCCACCAGAAACGCAGTGCGAAAAAACTTACCGAGACGATAGCCGAGGCGATATGTAAATAGAGTACCCACAAAAACAGGCTCATGCATGCGTCTCCATGTTTCCAGGCCATTGCGCCAGCGTCAGACGGTCGTTATCGCCGTAGTCGCGACAGGTTTGCGCCTGAAGGTATCCTGCATTTTCGAACAATGCGCGCACGGCGGCACCCTGCTTCCAGCCGTGTTCCAGCAGCATAAAGCCACCGGGTTCCAGCCACTCTCGCCCCTGGGTGATGATATGCGCCAGATCGGCCAGACCATGGTCACCGGCCACCAGCGCGGTTTTCGGCTCAAAGCGCACGTCACCCTGCGCCAGATGCTCATCCTGCTCATCGATATACGGTGGATTGCTGACAATCATGGCAAAACGCTGCTCGTCCAGCGCGCTAAACCAGTCGCTTTGCAGGATGGTGATGTTGGTGATACCCAGATGCTCGGCATTACGTTGGGCAAGCGCGACGGCGTCGGCGATATAATCCACGGCGATGAGCTGGCAGTCCGGGCGTTCGCTCGCCAGCGCCAGCGCTACCGCGCCGGTACCGGTGCCGAGATCCAGAATACGACACGCTGTGGAAGGCAGACGCGCCAGCGCCTGTTCGACCAGACATTCAGTGTCCGGGCGCGGAATAAGCGTAGCGGGAGAGACAAATAGCGGCAGCGACCAAAATTCGCGCGTTCCCACCAGATGGGCCACCGGCTCGCCGTTCGCGCGACGCGCCAGCAGTTGCGCCAGCATCTCCGCCTGAGCGGCGTCCAGTTCGGTTTCGTCAAACGCCAGGATATAGGTGCGCGCTTTTCCGGTCACATGCCCCAGCAGGATTTCCGCGTCACGGCGAGGGCTTTCACCACCCTGAAGCGCCGTTACGGCCTGCTGCAGCCATTGTCTATAGGTCATCATTCCTGCTCGGAGAGCGCCGCCAGTTGGTCGGCCTGGTATTCCTGAACGATTGGCTCGATCAGCATATCCAGCTTGCCTTCCATGGTTTCATCCAGACGGTAGAGCGTCAGGTTGATGCGGTGATCAGTCACGCGACCCTGCGGGAAGTTATAGGTACGGTTACGGTCGCTGCGGTCGCCGCTGCCCAGCAGGTTGCGGCGCTCGGAAGCTTCTGCCTGCTGACGACGGGCAATTTCTGCCGCGCGGATACGCGAACCCAGCACCGACATCGCTTTGGCTTTGTTTTTATGCTGAGAACGTTCGTCCTGACACTCCACCACGATACCGGTTGGCAAGTGGGTGATACGGATAGCGGAGTCGGTGGTGTTAACGTGCTGACCACCCGCGCCCGAGGAGCGGAATGTATCAATACGCAGGTCCGCCGGGTTGATATCCGGTAATTCGGCTTCCGGTACCTCTGGCAGCACGGCCACGGTACAGGCGGAGGTGTGGATACGCCCCTGAGATTCGGTGGCTGGCACGCGCTGTACGCGGTGGCCGCCGGACTCAAACTTCAGTCGACCATAAACGCCTTCGCCGCTGATTTTGGCGATCACTTCTTTAAAGCCGCCATGCTCGCCTTCGTTGGCGCTCATGATCTCCACGCGCCAGCGTCGTGATTCGGCGTAGCGGCTGTACATACGGAACAGGTCGCCGGCAAACAGCGCCGCTTCGTCACCGCCGGTACCGGCACGCACTTCAAGGAAAGCGTTGCGTTCATCGTCCGGGTCGCGAGGCAGCAGAAGCACCTGCAGCTGTTGCTCCAGTTCTTCTTCCTTAGCCTTGGCTTCCTGTAGCTCTTCCTGCGCCATTTCGCGCATTTCCGGATCGTCGAGCATCAGCTGGGCGGTTTCAATATCGTCCTGAACCTGACGCCAGTCGGTATAGCAGCGGGCCACGTCGCCCAGCTGTGCGTATTCGCGGGACAGCGCGCGGAAACGGTCCTGATCGGCAATAGTTGCTGCGTCTCCGAGCAGCGCCTGAACTTCTTCATGGCGCTCGTAGAGAGCTTCCAGTTTAGCAACAATAGAAGGCTTCATTGGCGTAAATGCACCTTGTTATAAATAGAGTTGTGCTACTCCAGCCCGAGGCTGTTGCGCAGAATATGCAGGCGTTCATCATCCCCGTCACGGGCGGCCTGCTGAAGAGATTTGGTTGGCGCGTGGATCAGGCGGTTGGTTAATTTCCGCGCCAGATCCTGCATGATGACCTGCGGGTCGCCGCCCTGCTCGAGCGCGGCGATCGCTTTAGCGGTGAGTTCTTCACGCGCTGTTTCAGCCTGGGAGCGATAATCACGGATGATTTCGCTGGCGCTTTGCGCGCGTAGCCAGGCCATAAATTCACTGGTTTCCTGCTCTACGATGGTTTCAGCCTGTACCGCGGCGGCTTTGCGCTGCGCGAGGTTATTCTGAATGATGTTTTGCAGGTCATCGACGCTGTAAAGATAGGCGTTGGCGAGTTTCCCCACCTCCGGCTCGACGTCGCGCGGTACGGCAATATCCACCAGCAGCATTGGCTGGTTGCGACGCGCTTTCAGCGCACGCTCCACCATCCCTTTACCGATAATCGGCAGCGGGCTGGCGGTAGAACTGATAATGATGTCGGCCTCTTTCAGCCTTTCATCCACGTCGCTCAGCGCGATCACTTCGGCCCCGACCTCATCGGCCAACACCTGTGCGCGTTCGCGGGTACGGTTGGCAATCACCATTTTTTTCACATGATGTTCGCGCAGATGGCGCGCCACCAGCTCGATGGTTTCACCGGCGCCGACCAGCAGCACGGTCACCGAAGAGAGTGATTCGAAAATCTGTCGCGCCAGGGTACAGGCCGCAAACGCCACCGACACCGCGCTGGCGCCGATATCCGTTTCCGTGCGCACGCGCTTGGCAACAGAGAAGGATTTCTGGAACATGCGTTCCAGCTCGCTGACGTGCAGATGCCCGCGGCTGGAGTCGGCAAACGCTTTTTTAACCTGCCCTAAGATTTGTGGTTCGCCCAGCACCAGCGAGTCGAGCCCGCTGGCTACGCGCATCAGATGGCTAACGGCGTCGTTATCCTGGTGCCAATAAAGACTCTGGCGCAGTTCTTCTTCATTCAGGCCGTGGTAATCGCACAGCCAGCGGATAATCGCTTCATGTTGATTATCCTGCTCCTCTACGCTGAGGTAGAGCTCGGTGCGGTTACAGGTCGACAGTACCACGCCTCCTTGCACCATTGGCTGAGCCAGCAGGCTCTCCAGCGCCTGGTCGAGCGTATCTGGCGAAAACGTTACACGTTCTCGCAGCGCTACCGGGGCTGTTTTGTGATTAATGCCAAGAGCTAAAAGGGTCATTGTGCGGGAGTAGTACCAGCGTTGATAAGGTTAGTCTGAGCGCATCATACAGGATGCGCGAGATCAATAAAAGGGACGCCCCCCTTTTGGAGTAATAGGCAGGCTGGGTTAATTTTATGATTTAAGACAACTTGAGCGTAGACGCTGCCCGCAGGCGACGCTAGCATTAAGCGTTATCACTGCAACGCACTTCAAGGATTGTCATGTCTGATTTCCGCCTGATTCGCCTGCTGCCGCTGGCAGCCCTGGTTCTTACCGCCTGTACGGTTACTGCGCCAACCGGTCCGGGCAAAAGCCCTACCGCCCCACAGTGGAAGCAGCACCAGCAGGACGTTCTGCATTTAAGCCAGTATCAGACCCGCGGTGCGTTTGCGTATCTGTCTGACCAACAAAAAGTTTATGCCCGTTTCTTCTGGCAGCAAACCGGCCAGGACAACTATCGCCTATTGCTGACCAACCCGCTTGGCAGCACCGAGCTTGAGCTGATTGGCAAACCGGGTTCAGCCCAGTTGACCGATAACAAAGGTCAGCACTATACCGCCGCCGACGGCGAAAAGATGATTGGCAAGCTGACCGGGATGCCAATTCCGCTGAACAGCCTGCGTCAGTGGATCCTCGGCCTGCCGGGCGATGCCACCGACTATAAACTTGACGACCAGTATCGTCTGAGCGAACTCAACTACACCCAGAACGGCAAAACCTGGAAAGTGGTGTACGGCGGTTACGACAGCAAAACCCAGCCGGCGCTGCCGTCCAACATGGAGCTGACCGAAGGCTCCCAGCGCATCAAGCTGAAGATGGATAACTGGATCGCTAAATGATGACCCGTTGGCCCTCTCCGGCAAAGTTGAACCTGTTTTTATACATCACCGGGCAGCGCGCTGACGGCTATCACACGCTGCAGACGCTGTTTCAGTTTCTCGACTACGGCGACACGCTGACCATTGTGCCGCGTCAGGATGGGCAACTGCGGTTACTTACCCCTGTGGACGGCGTACCAAACGAAGAGAACCTGATTATTCGCGCCGCGCGTCTGCTGATGAAAACCGCCGCTGACAGCCAGCGTCTGGCTGAAGGCAGCGGCGCGGACATCAGCATTGACAAGCGGTTGCCGATGGGCGGCGGCCTGGGTGGCGGTTCATCTAACGCCGCTACCGTACTGGTTGCGCTCAACCATCTGTGGCAATGCGGGCTCTCGGAAGATGAGCTGGCGGCCATTGGGTTGACGCTTGGTGCCGATGTGCCGGTGTTCGTGCGTGGTCATGCGGCGTTTGCCGAAGGGGTTGGCGAGGTGCTAACGCCGGTAGAAGTTGCGGAAAAATGGTATCTGGTGGCCCACCCGGGCGTCAGCATTCCGACCCCGGTTATCTTCCGCGATCCGGAGCTGCCACGAAACACCCCTGTCAGGTCAATAGAAACGTTATTAAATTGTGAATTCGGCAATGATTGCGAGGTTATCGCAAGAAAACGTTTTCGCGAGGTTGATGATGTGCTTTCCTGGCTGTTAGAATACGCGCCGTCGCGCCTGACTGGAACAGGAGCCTGTGTCTTTGCTGAATTCGACACGGAACTCGCTGCCCGCCAGGTGCTTGAGCAAGCCCCGGAATGGTTGCAAGGCTTTGTGGCGAAAGGTGTAAACCTCTCTCCATTGAAGCAAGCCCTGCTCTGAATCATTCGGTTTCCGTCAGTCATGCTGACGAAAGAAGAATGGTGATGAGTGACCCTGCCGGGCAAACTGAGCTCTGGTGACAACGTCACCCTGTTCCAGACGTTGCATCGCGCTCTTTAATACACCGCCTGGATGGAATCGCGCCTGGCCCGCACAGTTTTTGGCCCGTTCCATCCACCACTGGACGCATGCCTGAGGTTCTTCTCGTGCCTGATATGAAGCTTTTTGCTGGTAACGCCACCCCGGAACTAGCACAACGTATTGCCAACCGCCTGTACACTTCTCTCGGCGACGCCGCTGTAGGTCGCTTTAGCGACGGCGAAGTCAGCGTACAAATTAACGAAAACGTACGCGGTGGTGATATTTTCATCATCCAGTCCACTTGTGCCCCAACTAACGACAACCTGATGGAATTAGTCGTTATGGTAGATGCCCTGCGCCGTGCTTCCGCAGGCCGTATCACCGCCGTTATCCCTTACTTCGGTTATGCTCGCCAGGACCGTCGCGTTCGTTCTGCTCGTGTACCTATCACCGCTAAAGTTGTCGCTGACTTCCTGTCAAGCGTTGGCGTTGACCGCGTACTGACCGTAGACCTGCACGCTGAACAGATCCAGGGCTTCTTCGATGTTCCGGTTGATAACGTATTTGGTAGCCCAATCCTGCTCGAAGATATGCTGCAGCTGAACCTGGATAACCCAATTGTGGTTTCTCCAGACATCGGTGGCGTAGTCCGCGCTCGTGCTATTGCTAAACTGCTCAACGATACCGACATGGCTATCATCGACAAACGTCGCCCGCGTGCGAACGTTTCCCAGGTTATGCACATCATCGGTGACGTTGCCGGTCGTGACTGCGTACTGGTTGATGACATGATCGATACCGGTGGCACGCTTTGCAAAGCAGCTGAAGCGCTGAAAGAACGTGGTGCGAAACGCGTATTTGCTTACGCTACTCACCCGATCTTCTCCGGCAATGCGGTGAACAATCTGCGTAACTCCGTTATCGATGAAGTAGTCGTCTGCGATACCATCCCATTAAGTGATGAGATCAAAGCGCTGCCAAACGTTCGTACCCTGACTCTGTCCGGGATGCTGGCCGAAGCGATTCGTCGTATCAGCAACGAAGAATCCATCTCCGCCATGTTCGAACACTAATCGGATTTGGTTAAAAAACCCGCTGCGGCGGGTTTTTTTGTCTGTGTAGTTAATTTGTATGATTTATGCCAACTTCAGCTATCATTCACATGGTAGATGATGCGCTCATGGATGAAACACGACTGTGAATAAATTACTCTCCCCTCACGTTATGCCTTTCCGCGCGCTGATTGACGCCTGCTGGAAAGAGAAATATACCTCCGCGCGATTTATGCGCGACCTGATTGCCGGTATCACCGTCGGGATTATCGCGATTCCGCTGGCGATGGCGCTGGCGATCGGCAGCGGCGTGGCACCGCAGTACGGCCTGTATACCTCCGCCGTCGCGGGGATTGTTATCGCCCTGACCGGCGGCTCGCGCTTTAGCGTTTCCGGGCCAACGGCAGCCTTCGTGGTTATTCTCTACCCCGTTTCACAGCAGTTTGGCCTTGCTGGCCTGCTGGTGGCGACCCTGATGTCCGGGATATTCCTGATCCTCTTTGGCCTGGCCCGCTTTGGCCGCCTGATCGAATATATTCCGCTGTCGGTAACGCTCGGCTTCACCTCGGGGATTGGTATCACCATCGGGACCATGCAGATTAAAGACTTCCTTGGTCTGCAAATGACGCACGTTCCGGAACACTATTTACAGAAAGTGGGTGCGCTGGTGATGGCGCTGCCAACCATTAACGTTGGCGATGCGGCAATTGGCATTGTTACCCTCGGCACGCTGATCCTCTGGCCGCGCCTCGGCCTGCGTCTGCCGGGCCACCTGCCCGCGCTGATTGCCGGCTGCGTGGTAATGTTGATTGTGAACCTGCTCGGCGGTCACGTTGCCACCATTGGCTCCCAGTTCCACTACATCCTGGCTGACGGCTCTCAGGGTAACGGTATCCCACAACTGCTGCCGCAGTTTGTGCTGCCGTGGGACATGCCTGGGTCAACCTTTACCTTAAGCTGGGCCTCCATTCATGCTCTGCTGCCAGCGGCGTTTTCCATGGCGATGCTGGGAGCGATTGAATCCCTGCTCTGCGCGGTAGTGCTCGACGGCATGACCGGCACCAAACACAAAGCAAACAGCGAGCTGGTCGGTCAGGGTCTAGGCAATATCGTCGCACCGTTCTTTGGCGGCATTACCGCTACCGCGGCGATCGCGCGCTCGGCGGCGAACGTTCGTGCGGGCGCCACTTCACCGATTTCGGCGGTGATCCACGCCATTCTGGTGATTCTGGCGCTGCTGATTCTGGCCCCGGTGCTCTCCTGGCTGCCGCTATCGGCGATGGCCGCCCTGCTGCTGATGGTGGCGTGGAACATGAGCGAAGCGCACAAGGTGGTGTACCTGCTGCGTAAAGCGCCGAAGGACGACATCATCGTGATGCTGATCTGTATGTCGCTGACCGTGCTGTTTGATATGGTTATCGCCATCAGCGTTGGGATCGTGCTGGCCTCGCTGCTGTTTATGCGCCGTATTGCGCGCATGACGCGCCTCTCCGCCGTGAACGTGACCGTGCCGGACGATGTACTGGTGCTGCGCGTGATTGGCCCGCTGTTCTTTGCCGCCGCCGAAGGTCTGTTTAGCGATCTTGAAACGCGTATTGAAGGCAAACGTGTCGTGGTGCTGAAGTGGGATGCCGTGCCGGTGCTGGACGCCGGTGGCCTGGATGCTTTCCAGCGTTTCGTGAACAAGCTGCCTGAAGGCTGCGAGCTTCGCGTCTCCAACCTGGAGTTCCAGCCGCTGCGCACCATGGCGCGCGCCGGTATTCAGCCGATTCCTGGGCGTCTGGCATTCTTCCCGAATAAAGATGCTGCGCTGGCAGACATCCTCTAACCGTAGCCCGGCCAAGCGGAGCGCCGCCGGGAATAGCTCCGTAGCCTCCCCGGCGGCGCTTCGTGTGGCCGAGCTACCAGTTACAGATTACAGGCAAAAAAAATGGCTCCCAAGGGAGCCATTTTTATCGCAACGCGATCGCTTACGCTTTCAGCAGTTGCTCAGCGGTGTCTTTCACGCTAGCCAGCAGGACTTTAACGTCCTCCAGGCATACCGTTGGGTTCAGCAGCGTCAGCTTCAGGCAGGTTACGCCATCAGCTTCGGTCACACCCACGTTCGCGCTACCGGAAGCCAGCAGAACGTCACCAATACGTTGGTTCAGCAGAGCCACAAACGCGCTGTCGTTGTTTTCCGGACGGAAACGGAACAGCACGCTCGCCAGCTGCGGCTGCATCACCAGCTCCAGGTGCGGCTCGGAAGCAACAAACTCAGCAACCTGCTGCGCCAGCGTTACGCCGTTATCAATGATTTCGGCATACTGCTTTTTGCCCAGCGCTTCAAGGCCCATCCACAGCTTCAGCGCATCGAAACGACGCGTGGTCTGCAGAGACTTGGACACCAGGTTCGGCACGCCGTGCTCTTCGTCGAAATCAGAGTTCAGGTACGCCGCCTGATAACGCATCAGTTCATAATGACGCGCATCTTTCAGCAGGAACGCCCCGCAGCTGATGGTCTGGAAGAACTGCTTATGGAAGTCCAGGGTGACGGAGTCAGCCTGCTCAAGTCCATTAAGGAAATGACGATACTTCTCAGACAGCAGTAACGCCCCGCCCCACGCCGCATCGACGTGAACCCAGATCTGCTCTGCGGCTGCCAACGCGGTAATTTCCGTTAACGGGTCGATTGCGCCCGCGTCGGTAGTACCTGCCGTGGCAACAATCGCCATCACCTGTTCGCCGTTAGCTTTCGCCTGCGCCAGCTTCTCTTTCAGGTCATTGATGTCCATGCGAGAGAAAGCATCGGTTTTCACCAGCGTGACGGACTGATAGCCGTGGCCCATCAGCGCCATGTTTTTCTGCACGGAGAAGTGCGCGTTCTCAGAACAGAACACTTTCATCTTACGCAGATCGCCGGTAATACCGTCTTGCTGTACAGAGTGGCCCTGACGCGCATAGAACGCATCACGCGCCAGCATCAGGCCCATCAGATTGCTCTGGGTGCCGCCGCTGGTGAACACGCCTGCATCGCCTGCCGGGAAACCAACCTGCTCACGCAGCCATTCGATCAGTTTGATCTCAATAATGGTTGCGGACGGGCTCTGGTCCCAGGAGTCCATGCTCTGGTTGGTGGCGTTAATCAGCACTTCCGCCGCCTGGCTAATCACCAGGCTTGGGCAGTGCAGGTGCGCCACGCACTGTGCATGGTGAACGGACAGACTGTCTTTCAGAAAGTATTCAACCGCACGCTCAATGGCGGCCTGGTTGCCCAGGCCTTGAGACGTAAAGTTCAGGTTGATACGTTCACGCAGCTGTTCAACGGTTTTGCCCTGATACATCTCAGGCTGTTTTAACCATTCAACGACCGCTTTTGTACTCTGCTCGATAGCGTCCTGATAGGCAGCAATACTCTGCGCCGAGCCGGACAGAATCGGGTTTACGTCAGACATTCGATCCTACTCCGTTTAAACCGGCTTCACGCCAGCAGCATTCAGGGCGTTTTCAAATTTATCGAGGAAGATTTCCAGCTCATCGTTAGTGATCAGCAGGGATGGCAGCAGGCGCAGTACGCAACCGTTACGACCACCGCGTTCCAGGATCAGACCCGCCTGGAAGCACTTCTTCTGCAGCAGCGCTGATAGCTCGCCGTCAGCCGGGAAGCAGCCCATGTGATCCGGCGCTTCGTTAGGCTTAACGATTTCCAGACCGATCATCAGACCCAGACCGCGAACGTGACCGATAACCGGGTAACGTTTCTGCAGCTCAGCCAGTCTGCCTTTCAGCCACTCGCCCTGGGCGGCAACTTTGTCGGCAATCTTGTCGTCTTTGAGGATCTTCAGCGTGGTCAGGCCGGTCGCCATCGCCAGCTGGTTGCCGCGGAAGGTACCGGTGTGGTGGCCTGGAGCCCATGCGTCAAACTGCTTTTTAATACCCAGAACCGCCAGTGGCAGACCGCCGCCAACCGCTTTGGACATGACGATGATGTCTGGCTCAATACCGGCGTGTTCGAAGGCGAACAGTTTACCGGTACGCGCGAAACCAGCCTGAACCTCGTCGAGGATCAGCATGATGCCGTGTTCCTGAGTCACTTTACGGATGCGCTGCAGCCACTCGACCGGAGCCGGGTTCACGCCGCCTTCGCCCTGAACGGCTTCAAGGATCACCGCCGCAGGTTTACGCACGCCGCTTTCAACGTCGTTGATCAGGTTTTCGAAGTAGTAGGTCAGCGCTTTCACGCCCGCTTCGCCACCGATACCCAGCGGGCAACGGTACTCGTGCGGATATGGCATGAATTGCACTTCCGGCATCATGTTGCTGACGGCTTCTTTCGGTGACAGGTTACCGGTCACGGACAGTGCGCCGTGAGTCATACCGTGGTAACCGCCGGAGAAGCTGATTACGCCAGAACGACCGGTCGCTTTTTTCGCCAGTTTGATAGCCGCTTCTACAGCATCCGCGCCGGATGGCCCGGTGAACTGCAGGCAATATTCTTTACCCTCGCCCGGTAACAGGGAGAGTAAATAAGATGAAAATTCATCTTTTAATGGGGTCGTGAGATCAAGCGTATGTAACGGTAAGCCACTCGTGATGACACTTTGAATGCTTTGAAGTACATCAGGATGATTATGACCAAGCGCCAGGGTGCCGGCACCCGCCAGACAGTCAAGGTATTGATTATTTTCAACGTCAGTGATCCAAACGCCCTGTGCCTTGGCAATAGCCAGCGGCAGCTTACGTGGATAGCTTCTGACGTTAGATTCAAACTCAGCTTGTCTTGCTAAAAAGGTATCATTGCTCTGTGGTAATGAATTAGCACGTAAAGTATCAATACGGACTTTATCCGTCATCATATCACTCCTACAACCAGGTGTAGATTAACGCCTGATTGAATAAATGGTTATAAGGATTACCTGTAAAAAATCGCGGCTAATATATGTTGTTTTAGCTAAGGACTCAATCATTTATTTTACGCGGTTTTCAGGTGACATTTTTCACTTTAAAATCAAAAGGTAACAACATAAAACCAACAACATCTTGATGCTAAATTGTTACCAGTTATTTTAAAAAGCTTCAGAGGAATACAAATCCTGTGATGTAATCATAGCCACCCAATTGTTAAGGTTTTATTATTTTTTTACGTGTCTTTACCATAAATAAGGTTGAGGATTTCGAATAAAACCGGATTTTTCATTTATTTACTGCGATATAAATAAAAAAGTCGATCCCCAGGATTAAATCACTTACTATGGCGCGCTTATTTGCACCCCTGTAAATATAGACTAATGCAATGCGAAGCACCCGGTAACGTGTGACGGGCAGAACACGTTATCGACAACAGGATTACTCCTGGGTTGTCATCCAGAAATGTTCGCGGGCGGACATTTCGTAAGGAGAAGGAACCTTCCCTTATGCCGAGAATGAAAATTTTCTAGCCATATATTATGGCGCCCTGATATGAGAGTGTTATGACCCGCATTTACCCACAATTCATCGTTGCCAAGTTTGGCGGCACCAGCGTTGCTGACTTTGATGCGATGAACCGCAGCGCCAGCATTGTGCTTGCCGATCAAAATGTTCGTTTAGTTGTCCTGTCTGCTTCCGCAGGTGTTACCAACTTACTGGTTGAGCTTTCTGAAGGTCTGGAAAGTCATCAGCAGTTAGACAAGCTTGAGACCCTCCGGACCATTCAATACAACATTATCTCCCGTCTGAAGCAGCCTTCTGTGATCAGCAAGGAAATCGATAATCTCCTCGATAATATTAGCCGTCTGGCGCAAACGGCGATGGTTTCACCGTCTGATGCATTGAGCGACGAGCTGGTGAGTCACGGGGAATTGATGTCCAGCCTGCTGTTTACAGAAGTGATGCGTGAACGCGGCGTTGAGACCAGTTGGTTTGACGCCCGCAGCGTGATTCGCACCGACTCCACTCACGGCTGTGCTGAACCTCAGGTTAGCGCCGTGGCTGAGCTGGCAGAAACGCATCTGCGCCCGCGTATCGAACAAGAAATAATGATTACCCAGGGTTTTATCGGCCGTGACGCTAACGGTCGCACCACCACGCTGGGTCGTGGCGGCAGCGACTACACGGCTTCCCTGTTGGGCGAAGCGCTGCACGCAGGCCGCGTTGATATCTGGACTGATGTCGCCGGTATCTACACCACCGATCCTCGTATCGCGCCAAACGCGAAACGCATCGACAGCATTTCGTTCTCTGAAGCGAGCGACATGGCAGGCTACGGCGCGAAAGTGCTGCACCCGGCGACGCTGCTGCCAGCGATGCGTAAGAACATTCCGGTGTTTGTGGGCTCCAGTAAAGACACGGGCGCTGGCGGTACGCTGGTATGCTGCACGACGGATAACCCGCCGCGCTATCGTGCGGTTGCGGTACGCCGCAAGCAGACGCTGCTGCGCCTGCATCGTCTGGACGCTCAGCCATCGAACCGCTTCTTAGCGCAGATTTTCACGCTTCTGGCTCAGCACAACGTGGCAACGGATCTGGTGACGACATCAGAATCGACCATCGCGCTGGCGCTGGACTCGTCAAATGCGACGTCCGGTGAAGATCATACGCTGACCACCGCGCTGTTTACGGCCCTCTCCTCCCACTGCCGTGTGGAAGTAGAAACCGGGCTGGCGCTGGTAACGTTAGTGGGTAATCAACTGACCAAAGAGCTGGGCGTGTGTAACGACGTCTTCTCCCGTCTGGAAGAGCATGCGGTGCGGATGATTTGCCACGGCGCGTCTCATAACAACCTTTGCTTCCTGCTGCCAGGCGATGCAGCCGACAGCGCGATCAAAGCGTTGCACCATCGACTGTTCGAATAAGTTCGACTACCCTGAAAGCACAAAGTCCCGGCTTTCGGCCAGGACTTTGGAAGTTGTCTGTATGGCTCCCGCGGGAGCCATTGTCATATTTAGCTGTGACGGTGAGAGGTATTATCGTTGCGGCGACAGCGTTTGTCGTAGTGGCGTACCCACCAATATCTATCGCTCACCTGCTCGTGCCCACCGACACGTGCGCCAACCAGCCAGAGAAGTGCGCCGACAAAGATGCTTAACACCGCACCATGCGCAAAAAACTGAGGTAGGTTAAGCTGCGGCATCTGGTTTAAAATAGAATAACCAACGCCGCCGATCATGACGACCAGACCTAACCCCATGAGCACATTACCGAGTAACGAAGCGTTTTTGCGTTTCATAGTGTCACCTCCGTAGATTGGCTTTGGGTTTAGGGATATATCCCTATTCCTAGTGTGTAAAGTATAGACAACACCACCAGGGATAAGTGCGCTAGCGATCACAAATAAGAACATCTCATCAACAAATCTTTACATTTAAGTGACTGAAATACTTTTCAATCAGCATTATTCCGGTGGTGAATTATTCAAGTTTTACCGCTCAGGGCGCTTATTTTTGTCAAGCGCGCCCTCTCGACGTAAACTAGCGGCCGGAAAGATTGCCCACTCAGGAATAACAACGTGACGATTAAACTGATTGTCGGCCTGGCGAACCCCGGTGCAGAGTACGCGGGAACGCGTCATAACGCAGGCGCCTGGTACGTCGATTTGCTGGCAGAGCGTTTTCGCGCACCGCTGCGTGAAGAGAGTAAATTTTTTGGCTATACCTCGCGCATTAATTTAGCCGGGGAAGATGTTCGCCTGCTGGTGCCGACCACCTTTATGAACCTCAGCGGTAAAGCCGTTGCGGCGCTGGCGACCTTCTATCGTATTAATCCAGATGAAATTCTGGTGGCGCATGACGAGCTAGATCTCCCGCCTGGCGTGGCGAAGTTCAAGCTTGGCGGCGGGCACGGTGGCCACAATGGCCTGAAGGACATCATCAGCAAACTGGGTAATAACCCTAATTTTCACCGCTTACGCATCGGAATTGGTCATCCGGGCGATAAAAGCAAAGTTGTTGGCTTTGTATTAGGTAAGCCGCAGGCAGCCGAACAGAAGCTGATTGACGATGCCGTAGACGAAGCGGCGCGCTGTACCGAGATCTGGCTGAAAGACGGGCTGACTAAAGCGACTAACCGCCTGCACGCCTTTAAAGCGCAATAAGTATTCACCGGTACGCTAAAGTATTCAGGTTGCCGCCATCGCAGCAGGATGAAGTACGGTTTTTTTCCTGTATGACGTGTATAATAGGCAAAGTTATTAACTTTTCTACAATCTGTTTTCTATAACAGGTTGAATATCAAAAGATTAAGGTGATTTAAACATGGGATTCAAATGCGGTATCGTTGGTTTGCCAAACGTAGGCAAATCCACCCTGTTCAACGCGCTCACCAAAGCGGGTATTGAAGCGGCGAACTTCCCGTTCTGTACTATCGAGCCGAACACAGGCGTTGTTCCGATGCCCGATCCGCGTCTGGACCAGTTGGCGGAAATCGTTAAACCTCAGCGCATCCTGCCAACCACCATGGAATTCGTTGATATCGCGGGCCTGGTAAAAGGCGCTTCCAAAGGTGAAGGCCTGGGTAACCAGTTCCTGACCAACATCCGTGAAACCGAAGCTATCGGTCACGTTGTTCGTTGCTTCGAGAACGACAACATCATCCACGTGAACAACAAAGTGGACCCGGCTGACGACATCGACGTTATCAACACCGAACTGGCGCTGTCTGACCTCGATACCTGCGAACGTGCCCTGCACCGCGTGCAGAAAAAAGCCAAAGGCGGCGATAAAGACGCTAAAGCTGAACAGGCTGCGCTGGAAAAATGTCTGCCACAGCTGGAAAACGCGGGCATGCTGCGCGCGCTGAAAACGCTGACCGACGAAGACAAAGCGGCCATCAAATACCTGAGCTTCCTGACTCTGAAGCCAACCATGTATATCGCCAACGTCAACGAAGACGGTTTTGAAAACAACCCATACCTCGACAAAGTGCGTGAAATCGCCGCTGCCGAAGGTTCCGTGGTTGTTGCCGTTTGCGCGGCCGTTGAAGCGGATATCGCTGAACTCGACGATGCTGACCGTGAAGAATTCATGGCAGAAATGGGCCTGGAAGAGCCGGGTCTGAACCGCGTTATCCGCGCCGGTTACGAACTGCTGAACCTGCAAACCTACTTCACCGCTGGCGTGAAAGAAGTCCGTGCATGGACCATCCCAGTTGGCGCAACTGCACCGCAGGCTGCAGGTAAAATCCACACCGACTTCGAAAAAGGCTTTATCCGCGCGCAGACTATCGCGTTTGAAGACTTTATTACCTATAAAGGTGAGCAAGGCGCGAAAGAAGCCGGCAAGATGCGCGCTGAAGGGAAAGATTACATCGTTAAAGATGGCGATGTGATGAACTTCTTGTTCAACGTCTAAATAAAATTTGTTGTCTCGTGAGGTTTTGTTGAATCTCATGAAGATCAATAACCCCTATAAAATCCACGCGCTTGCGTGGATTTTAGTTTTCGACATAAAGGGATTAGCTGGGCCTAATTATATCTGCTCCGGTTCATCTTTGTGTGAAGAACAATGTCAAAGCCAAGAACCGTTCACTGTTGGACGGTAATCCCCCCGGGTGAACGAACGCAGCCAACGCGGAGGCAGCTCGAAGGATAACGTATATATAAACAATTGTGCTCACGAATAATGCATACACATCTACCGGTGGTGTGCGTAACAAAGAAAAGACTTGTCTATCCTGCCGTCTTCACAAATTGCATTTTTGCAGCGAGGACCTTTTCCATAGTTAGTTTTAGCCACGCACTTAGTCGGCAAAGTACCACCATACTTATTTTGGATATTACTGATGATATTTGGGTTTGTGTGAACGACATTCAGTAATCCAGCTGCAATCCCTTTCAATTTTTGAACCTCTGGCAAATGTGCGGAAAGATATTTAAAACCGGGTATCTCCAACACGGTCTGTTGTAAAAACGCTATAACTGCTGGCATGTCGTATTCTTTACCGGAAAGAAATTGAGCCTGTGCGGCTTGGTTGCCAATGATTAAAGATAATACTGGATCCAGAAGTGTTACTTGTGGCAAGCCGAACATCGACGCCGCGACGGTCAAAAGACCAATTTCTGCACGATTTGCAGCAATACGCGTGCCGCCTTCTTCAGTAAATAGAAAGTCTCCACCTCGTCCAAGTAAATCAACTATCGCCTCGGCTGCAAGTCCGCGAAGGAGATGCGGTGAAAGAGCAAAAGCAGGAAGAAGAGGAAACGCACTCCACAAAGCGGCACCAATTGCCAATTTTGCCGGAATGTGTAACACATCCCAAACCTCCAAGGCGTTTCCATAATTCACAAGACCGTTATTTTCTGTTTGAATAACATAGGGTTCGCCATTTTTATAACGCCATTGACGAATGTGCCTTGAGTAGGGAATCCAACTACCTTCACCACCTTGCACCCACCAGGCGCAATTCAAGCCTGTAGGAATATGATCCTCTGTTGCCATTACTTCATTCAACTCAGGAGTCCAGCCATAACGTATGATATTGGCAAAATACCGGGGCCATTCCCAAGGCCATCGGCCATAAACAGGTTGCACTCGATAAGTAATTGTTTTTCCTGCCTCAATAAGGTTTAGAACACTGTCTTCAACTTGATTCAGGTGACTGGCGGATGATGGGTTGTTTGTTGATTGAGTGAGAGGAGTAAGGTTTTTCCATTCATCTCCAGGCCCACCCAATTTTCCTCGAAGCAGGTGCCCGGCAACATAGTAAGATTGACCTCCTGGGTTTCGACGCATCAGCAATGATTTGTATGAAGCGTTATTCGCCTTCAGGATATTAGAATCCGTTTTGCTTCCACTAGGTTGGTTAAATGAGTTCAAACCATTTACTTGCATAAATGTTCCAAATTCTCGCCCAGTGAGCGGTCCCCATAAAGGTAAGGCTTTATGACTGCTGTCCTTAACGTTTCCACGAATCATTCCTGCAATACGGTAGCCCAACCCGATACCTATGTCGCTTAGATTGTTACCGATGAGTTTACGCCCTGCCAACTTGAACCAGTCTCCTGGCGAGGCGAAATAGCCGATTTGCAAATTATCAGGATCGTCTCCTTGTACTCTGATTGCACTCAGTTCGAAATCTGATTCCGCTACTTCCAATATCTTTTTCAGTTGTTCAGGATCAGGATCGCTTTCAGATATTTGTTGAGTAACCCATTTGTGCGCGGCTAGCTTTCTATCTTTAGCTGAAAAGTTCTCATCTTTACTTGCATACGTATCTTCCGCAGAGTCAGACAAATCACCATGACTTTCTTCTTTCTGAATAGCATGCTGCTGTTGATTAGAAATGTTGTACTGGAATTGAACTGGCTGCTCTGTGTATGAGCGATTGTTAATCACGATCTCTTGCAGTTTTCGCTGAGCAACCGCTTCAGATCGATTATCCACAAGCCCAATACCTTGTTTTATATTATTTTTCTTCTGAACAACCGTTCCACTTTTATTCTTCTTCGGCTTGTCTACTTGTGCATACATATCTCAAACCTTTTGTTTTCTGTGATTGCTATAGATTTTCTTCATTGCTTATAACATCCAGATCACCGTCAAGTGGCCTTTATTTTGGCTATCTTTTTATCAGTAGATGACGCTTTAACTCCCACATGCCCCAGACTCATATTACTAACAGTATAACCACCGTTCTGATTCAAAATAGTAAGAGTCTATCCCAGTAAGCGTAATTGGCGTAGTCAGTTTGGACACGGACAGCGTGGAAAAACCAGATCGTACACGGAGTACGTGAGGATTTTGAGCACTGCCCTGTGCCCAAATAACAAGTGAAATAACCTAATGGGATAGGTTCTAAATCGTTCTTAGTGCCCGAAACGGGGGCCTCGACTTAATTGCAGTCGTTTTTTTGACCACGTTTTCAACGCCATTAATCGATACACCGGCATCTGCAGCTTGTTTCTACAGAACGTCATTTCAGGTTGTAAAACCCTCAACAAATGCGTTATAGCTATAAAAACCCGTTTGGACCTCATTACTATTCTTAATCAGGAACATCCCATGCTAGATCTATGCTTAGATTACTTAAAAGAAAGGATGAACCAATCCGTTAAAAATGTTTTTGATTTATCTGACGATCTGGTGATTGTCTCCCCACCAACTGACCTCGATGGCTCAAAGTCGCCTAAAATACAAAACAAGATCCTGATTTTTATTAGCAATATTGAGAAAGATTCATTTTCAAAAAGCTACCGACAAGATTTCAATCATACTAGTAATAGAACATCCATATCATCACCGCCACTTTTTATCACCATGACGGTAACCGTGGCGGCAAACTTTAGTACCAACCATTACTCCGACGGGTTAAGGGTACTTTCCCATTTCCTGGCATTTTTCAACCGTCATAACAGTTTCAATCGACAAAACTCTCCTGACCTGCCAAAAAACATTGAGCAACTTAACATGGAACTGGACTCCATTCCGGGGGAGCAGCTTAATCACCTGTGGGGAATATTCGGTTCGCACTACCTGCCCTCTTGTACTTATCGCATAAGAGCGCTGATTCCGGATAGCGAATCTATTCTCACACAAGTGGGCAACATCCATTTGTCAGATACCACCATGGCCAAAAGGGATAATTAAATGGCGGACTATCAATCAATCTTAGCCATCAGCGTTTTGCATGAGTATTACAATGCGAGTAGCGATGGTTTAGCTCCTATTGAGCTCACTCCCGACCACAAAACCGCATATTTACTCAGGCAGTACGGCATACTGCTGAAATCAACGCGAGGGTTCACACAGCTGATTGTCGATACTGAACGGTTTACCACTTTAGCTGAACTGACAGCGGAATTAACCTTGCGGTTCTATCTGCTAAGCACCGTTCCCGGCATCCGCAACATCACAAAAATGCCCGACATGTTTGATATAGCGGTGTTAAACGCAGAATTTAACGATGCCGCCGATCTCAATATCACCGCAGAACATTGGGTTGATGCACATCAGTTGGTTGCCACTGGCACCGATAGTGGCGCTCTCATTCATAACAAAAACTTTATCGGTGTACTGACTATTTCACTTCCACAATCTCACTGTACCTTAGAGAAAAAATCTCTCGCAGTACAATTTAACGCCACCTCGGTTTTTTGGAAATATTATATATTCTCGGTAGGCAGTAAAAAAAATCTGAACATCTCCAACGCGTTTACCGAGCAAGAACCTGAACAGGTCGCCAATAAAACGGCAAGAATATTTCTATCTAACAATCCCATACCCTTAAGAAAAACTTATGCAGAGCACTTCTCGCTGTTGGATGTTAATAACATGATGATTAAATCCCTACCCTTGCCTGTGCCAGATAATATTTCAACCTCGATGATCGAAGGGCAGAAAAAATTTGTCGCGCATATCTACGTTAACTGAAAAAACGATGACACATACTTCTCTTATATCAATCAGATGCGTACGTCATCATGAAAAAGTATTGAATAACCTCCGTTTACGTAGTTATGGGTATAAATCATGAAATTTTTAACCCACTCCAATAAAAAAAGGAATAGTTATCTGCCGATTTTCGATCAAAACAAGGCGCTAAACGTAGGTGTCAGGCGGGTGATTCTGCGGTAATAGCAGGTTATTAGTATCAGTGCCGTGGAACAGCTATATCAACAAAGATTAATAAATGTAACGCAAACTTCGCGATAACGACAGTTGACAGAAAACACGGCAAACGCTATACCAGACGTATCAAAAGTTAATAAGATAGTTCTTAATTGAATGCCTTTCTTAACAGCGCTTTTTTCTGTGTGTTAACAGATAGGCATGGTTGCCAATCAATTACATGAAGGTCCAAACTATGGGCGTAATGAAAACACCTGGCGTATATATCGTTGAGCAGAACGCATTCCCAAACTCCGTCGTTGAAGTTGCTACTGCGGTTCCCGCCTTTATTGGATATACAGAAAAAGCGGACAACGGTGGTAAGTCGTTAAGTAATCAAGGATGGCGTATTACGTCCATGTCGGAGTATCGTCAATATTTTGGTGGAGAGCCTCAGCATTTATTTGAGATATCCGAAATTGGTACCACTCCTGATGCAAATACCCGAGAAGCGTTTAAGCAGTCTGGAAAAACCTACCAGATAACCCAATCCAACACCCGTCATCATCTTTACTACAGCATGCTGTTTTTCTTCCAAAACGGTGGCGGCCCTTGCTATATCGTTTCGGTAGGTAATTATTCCGATGATATCGACGCAGCGGTATTAAAGGGCGGTATTCTGCCGCTGATTAAAGAAGCAGAACCTACCATGCTGCTTATCCCTGAAGCCATTCAATTGGCGGAAGACGATTGTATTAACGTCGAGCAGGCCATGCTTGCCCACTGCGGCGGCAAGATGAAGAACCGCGTGGCGATCCTCGATGTCTGGAATGGTTACAAAGACCGTCAGCATCCTGATGGTGACTGCGTTGAAAGCTTCCGCTCCAAACTCGGTACCAACTATCTTGATTACTCCGCCGCATATTATCCCTGGCTAAATACCTCCATCGTGCAGGACAGCGATGTCAGCTTCCTCAACATCAGCAACATCGACAAGCTTAGTGAACTGCTGACTGTCGAAGTGTCGGCGATGTTCAGTGACTTAGAGGGCCTTTCGGAAGAAGAACTCAGCACCGGGGGAAACAAACTGAGAGCCACGCGCAAACAGGCGATGCTCGACGAGATAGCCAAACTCAGCGCTGATATTTTACGACCGGATGCGGTACTGCTGCATAAGATCCTATCGAATATGAGTCCGTTATACCAAACGATTATGTCGGACATTAAATTCCAGCAAAATATCATGCCACCATCTTCGGCAATGGCTGGTATTTATACCATGGTCGATAATTCTCGCGGCGTATGGAAAGCCCCGGCCAACGTCAGCGTTAATGCCGTGGTCTCCCCTACCGTCAATATCAGCGATGACGAACAAGAAGATCTCAACGTCACCACCCAGGGCAAATCGATCAACGCCATTCGGCCGTTTATCGGAGAAGGCACATTGGTCTGGGGAGCCAGAACCCTTGATGGCAATAGCTTAGACTGGCGCTATATCAACGTCAGACGCACGATGATCATGCTGGAAGAGTCTATCAAGCTTGCATCGAAAGCCTATGTCTTTGAGCCCAACGTCGCCAACACCTGGGTGTCGATGGAGAGCATGCTGGGTAACTTCCTGTACGGTATCTGGAAACGTGGCGGATTAGCCGGTTCAACACCGGGTGAAGCTTACAATGTCAGCGTTGGGTTGGGTAAGACGATGACCGGTAACGATATTCTGGAAGGTATTTTGCGTATTACCGTTCTGGTTGCGATGGTTCGACCGGCTGAATTTATCGAAATTACCTTCCAGCAAAAAATGCAGGAATCCTAGATTCTGACCGCTGCATAGCGGCGTGGTTAGCATTCAGTATCGTCAAATTTAACGTGGATAGCTTTTCAGGAGACTCCCATGGCAGATGATGGTTCAGCGCAATCCGATACCGTATGGCCGATGCCGAAATTTCATTTCGAAGTGAAATGGGATGGCGGCGCGGGCGCGGGCATGGTTTCAGCATTTCAGGAAGTATCAGGGCTAGATTTAGAATCACAGCCTATCGAATATCGCGCAGGTAATAGCCCGGTATTTTCAACCATAAAAATGCCTGGCTTGATTAAGAGCGGTAACGTCACGCTGAAGAAAGGTATTTTTAAAAGCGATAACAAGTTCTACGACTGGTATTCAAAGATCAAGATGAACACCATCGCCCGAACCGCCGTCACCATAAACCTGCTTGATGAAAGTGGCGCACCGGTAATGAGCTGGAAGTTAAAAAATGCCTGGCCCACCAAAGTGACCGGCACCGATTTAAAGTCGGACAGCAATGAAGTGGCCGTTGAAACTATTGAACTGGCCCATGAGGGATTAGAAATCTCCGTTTGATTTCTTGTATTGAGCAAAACCGTATTCCGGGAATAGGGAAAGTAACATCATGGCAACCTCACAAGGTACGGGTGCTGCTCAGGGTGATGGCGACTGGCCTCTTCCGGCTTTCTACTTCAGCGTTTCTATCAGTGGCTGTGCGGGTGACACAGCCTTTCAGGAGGTCTCTGGGCTGGAATTCCAGATAGAAACCGAAGAGTATCGCGAAGGCGGAAATAACCTCGTTTACCATCTGCCCAAGACGATCAAAAGCAGCAATTTAAAGCTAAAACGCGCAGTGACGGATAAGGGTTCGAAGCTCGTGAGTTGGTGTCTTGATATTTTGACTGATGAGCTATCAAAACCAATTCAGACAAAAAGCGTGTCGATTAATTTGCTCAATGAGAAAGGAGCGACCTGCAAAAGCTGGACGGCCTCTAATGCTTATCCCGTCAAGCTGACGATGACGCCTTTCAACGCAATGCAAAATGATGTCGCGATTGAAGAGATTGAAATTTGCTTTCATCATTTAAAAAGGAATCTATAACTGTGCCATTAGAAATAAAACAGCTGGTGATAAAATCACAAACCATCAACGACGATAATAAAACTCCGTCATTCGCTGCCGAACGGCCAGGCATTGCTCCTGAAGAAAATGTGTCAGTTAATGTTCTCCCTTATCACTTTATGTCTTCACCTGATGAAGCAAGAGAAAGATAAGTGATATAAACAAAGGGAATTCAGTATGGAAAAAATAACAATAAAATCAATTACGGCTAAGGGAACCGTCGCCCAAACCTTTTCGGCGACGTTAAACCCCAATAGCATTAAGCATAATTTTGGCATTTCCTACACGGATAAAGGCCCGCAGCAGCAGGGTGATATCTCACCAACCACGGTGTTTAAAGGCTATGAAAGCGAGAAACTGGACTTCGAACTGCTGCTCGACGGTACCGGTGTCACCGGCAAAACAAGCACCGACACGGTACAGAAGCAGCTCGCCACGCTGAAGAAAGTGACCTACGCCTATAACGGCGAACAGCATGAGCCTAACCCGGTGGTCATTGCGTGGGGGTCCTCTGTAAACTTCCAGGGCCGCCTGACCGCCATTAGCATCAACTACTCGTTGTTCGATTCCTCCGGCAACCCACTGCGCGCCACGGTGTCACTTAGCTTTGCCAAATATTTAACGCAGCAAGAAAAAAGCGCGTTAAAAAAACAATCCTCCCCCGACTTAACACATATTATTGAATTCAAGGCGGGCGACACCCTCCCCATGCTTTGCCATAAGATCTATAACGACAGCAGTTATTATATTGAGGTTGCCCGGGCTAATAATCTGGTCAGTGCCAGACAGATCAAACCCGGCACCATAATTTACTTTCCTCCTTTAGTTTAGACATCAGGTTAATTATGGCTATTTCCCCATTAAACAATAATAGTACTGGCGTAACCACCTACACCATTAAAGTCAATGGTAAAGCGATTGATAGCGCCATAGGCATTATCGCAATCCATATTCACTATCAAGTGAATCATATTGCCACAGCGGAACTCACCATTAGTGATGGCGATATGCCAACCCAACGCTTTGATGTCAGCGATGCCGATACCTTTAAGCCAGGCTCGACCATTACTATTTCTGCTGGCTACGCCAGTGATGAAAAAACCGTTTTCGAAGGGATTATTATTAGCCATGGCATAGAAATCGCAGCCAATAACAGCTCATCCCTCTGCGTTGTTTGTAAGGACCAGGCCATTGCCATGACTATTGCCAAGCATAGTCAATGTTTCCTCGCGAAATCCGACAGCAAAATTATCAGTAGCCTGCTCGCCAATTACCCTACTATCAGCGCCTCCGTCGGCAGTATTAACGAGCCTCTGGCGGAACTGGTTCAATTTAACAGCACCGATTGGGATTTTATCCTGACCCGTGCAGAGGCCAATGGCTTTGTGGTCACCAACCAGTCAAATCAGGTGACGGTTGATAAACCTGCGATCAGCGGTACCGCAGCGCTAGTGGTGACCTACGGCACCGATTTAATGTCGTTTTCCGCCAAAGTCGATGCACGAAACCAGCTAACTTCCGTGAAGGCCACCGCCTGGGACCCGGTGAAACAGAGCATGGTGACCGGCACCGGCCCGGCTCAATCTATCTCCGGCCAGGGAAATTTCACCAGCAGCGAGTTGGCAAAGGTGTTGGGCATTAGCGATTACACGCTTCAAACTGCCTCGACCCTAAGCACCGATTCCTTGACCCGCTGGGCGGGTGGTCAGCAGGTGAAAGCGATGCTGAGCAAGGTCCGCGGCAGCGTCACTTTCCAGGGAAACGCCAGCGCCACCATCAACAGCTTGCTTGAACTCGCTGGCGTGGGTGAACGCTACAACGGATCGCACTATGTTAGCGGTATTCATCACAGCATTGAAAAAGGTCAGTGGATTACCACGGCTGAGCTGGGGATGTCACCAATGTGGTCAGCGGATCACCGCGATATAGGCGCACCACCGGCTTCAGGATATTTGCCGCCCGTCGATGGCTTACAAATCGGTGTGGTCACCAAATTAGATGGCGACCCGGAGGCAAACTATCGCATCCAGGTAAAAATACCGACATTGAGTAGCGAAGCGAATCTCATCTGGGCAAGATTGGCCTCCTGCTATGCGTCCTCAGGCTTCGGTAATTTTTTCATTCCGGAAGTAGGCGATGAAGTTATCGTCGGTTGTATTAACCAGGATCCCAGCAACCCCATTATTCTGGGCTCGCTCTACAGCAGCAAAAATAAAATGCCGCAAGAGATTACCGCTGACAATCATATCAAGACCCTCGTCACCAAAAGCAAAATGAACATTATTTTTGACGACGAGAACAGCGTTATGACGTTAAAAACCCCCAGTGGCAACACTATCGTTATCAGCGATAAAGCTAAATCCATCACTCTAACCGACCAACATAATAACGCGATATGCATGGACAAAAGCGGCATTGCTATCACCAGCAGTAAAGATGTCACTATCTCCGCTAAAGGTGCCGTCAATATTAGCGCCAATCGCGATACGATCATTAAGGCTACCGGTGACGCCAAAATTTCTGGGCTAAATGTGTCTGCGCAAGCCAATACAGGGCTAACGCTAAAAGGAACGGCAACCGCAGAACTCTCGTGTTCCGGTATAACCACCGTCAAAGGCGGCCTGGTCAAAATTAATTAGCGACTAACGGAGTGGATATATGCCCCTGGCTGCAAGAATTACCGACTTACAGATGTGTCCAATGGCCACGCCAGGACTTCCTCCTATTCCTCATGTCGGTGGCCCCGTTATCGGCCCCGGCGTGCCCACGGTGTTAATTGGTTCATTGCCCGCCGCGGTGGTCGGGGATAACTGCGTCTGCGTCGGGCCGCCATCAACCATCGTGAAAGGGTCCGCCACGGTGCTGATCGGTGGCAAACCGGCGGCAAGAATGGGCGATACCACCAGCCATGGAGGAACCATCACGATTGGATGCCCCACGGTCATTATTGGCGGTTGATTACTCGCGGCGAGGATAGCGTGACATTTATGCCAAACGACAACGCGTTTTTAGGAACCGGCTGGGCCTTTCCGCCCAGCTTTACCGGGCCCAATCACCAGGTCACCATGAGCGCTGACCTACAGGATATCGAACAGAGCTTAACGATCCTGCTCTCCACTACGCCAGGAGAACGCCTGATGACGCCGGATTTCGGCTGCCGGATAAATCAGTTTGTATTTGAAGAACTCACGCAGACGGTATTAACCCAGTTGGCATCTGAAATTCGTCACGCCATTTTATTTTTTGAATCACGCATCAATGTTGAAGATGTTCATTTTTTACCTGAACCGCTCTCGGGGAAATTATTGATTCAAATTGACTACAGCGTTATTACCACCAACACGCGCAGTAACATGGTTTATCCCTTCTATTTAAACGAAGGTACGCTGGTCTCGCCTCAGCTACTGCCGTTAGCTAACGAGTGGGATATCGCATAATGACCTCAAGACAGCAGCGGCAGGATGAGGCAATAAACTCATCTCTATTTAACCCACACGAGCTCAGCTTTGAGCAGTTAGTGGTCTGGGCACAACAATTTGCCCAACAACTGCCGTTTAGAAACCTGCAAGACCAGGCGGATGGTCACTGGGGGAATTTATTCCAAAAAAGTGAGATTGTCGTCTGCGCGGCTATTTCTACCAGCGATACGAAGCATATCCAGACACAGTTCAAGCAAGCACTCGCGCACAGCGAAGACCTGACCATTAAGTTTTTACTTATTCTGTTAAACCGTTTACAGGCATGGTATCAACACCTCCCCGGTACGCCAGAGACGGCTTATCAGTTTAAATACTACCTGCTACATGAATATCAGCATCACCTCTCGCTGCCGCTGAGTCTGGTCATCACCCGCTTGCCCGAACAGTTTCGCCATAGCGTACAAGAACTCGATCCGCTGTGGAATCTGGATCAGCACACGGTTGATACCGCATCGCCCGTATTGCTGCACAGTAGCTTTACGGAACAAATGCGCCACTGCTTTGCAAAAATAGTCTACGTCTTAGAACAGATAAAACAGCAAAGCCAACAGGTACTTCAGGCCGCGCTGGCGCATCAGGAAAATAACCCGCAGCAGGCGCTCTATTTTGCTTTCCTGAAACTGTTTGAACGCGCCCAGCAGAGCCTTAATCAGTTCACGGAAAAACATCTGCAGTTTTACTACCGTCAGGTTCTGCTGCAGGATAAACAACCCACGCCAGAAAATTCAGTGTACTTAAAGCTCGCATTAAACCATCAAAGCAACAGCACGATTCAATTTGAGCAAGGTACCGAATTTAGCCCTGGCGACGACCCTGACTTTAAGTCGATCGTTTATCGCAGTCGCTATCCCATCGAGGTCACGGACGCGGAGGTGTCGCACATCTTCAATCTCACGCTACAGCGCGACCCACTCGTTTCACCCGAAAAAGAGTCTGGCCTGGTATGCGGCGTTAGCGGGCAGCGGGTTCTGATTATGCCGGAGGCTAGCGGAGATAATTTCCCGAAAGATCAGCAATTCGCTATTTTCAACAACAAGTATAAAACCGAAGACAGCACGCAACCGATGGGGCTGATTATCTCCGATCCCCTGTTTTCTATGCAGCAGGGTAAGCGCACTATCGAAATCGTGGTGCATCTTAAGGAGGTCCGCTCGAGTATCGTGGCTCAGGAACTTCTGACGGTCGATGATAATAATAAAACCAGCGCAGCGTTAACCCGAATATTTGCCCAGCTACTCGCCATGCATAGCCACCTGTTTGAAGACTGGGCCGCCAGCATAACGGCCAGCGGCCTGACCAAACAGATTAGCCAGGAGCAGCTCAGCGAGTTTCGTCAACTCAAGCCATCACAGCGGGTCTGGGTAGCCTATAAATTATTTTATCTGCAAACGCTACAGCACCTCTGTTCCACTGCAGAAACAGGGAAGCCATACGGGTTATCCAAGCCAGACGTCCTCTTTCGCATCATCGGTCAACTGGTCAGCCGGCGCTGTCTTTATACAACGCCCTGGTTAAGCAAAACGGATATTGCAACCGCCCTTCGCGGTTTAAAACCGATCCTGGTCAATGAGCCTACGGCTTACACCACTATCGAAGAGCTTCTCAGCCACTCCGCTATGGCCGCGTTTTATCAACTCTTCCAGGGCGTGTTCCAGATTGAAGCCTCAACCGAAAACGGTTGGGAGCCGCTTGATAACGTCGAAATTTATCCCTGCGTTGCCCGTGATTGCCAAATGGGCTTCAAGGTGAAATGTCATATTGATACCGGGTTTGCCCCAATTATCCCGCGCTATGCGCATCTCCCACACAGCGCGTCGCTAAAAATAACCCTGAAGCGGCAAAGCAACTGCTTTCCTTACGCCATTTTCCGCGACTTTGAATTATCAAAACTGGCGATGACGACCCAGGTAAGCGGCGTAACCCAAATGCAATTATTTAACCCTGAAGGGCAAGTTGACTCTTCACAGCCCTTCTTCTTATTTGGTTCACAGCCCTATCTTGATGCTTATATGGTGATTGCCAACGAAGAGATTGCCAGGAAATCAATCAGCCAACTCTCGCTGCACCTTGACTGGGGTAACCTGCCGAGGGGGTCTGATGGTTTTAAGCAGTATTACGCTCAGTATCCGTACCCCTATACCAATGCCAGTTTTCACATGCGTGCGGAAGTGCTCAATAACGGGCAGTGGGTTGAATTCGCCCCCGCGGGTTTGCCGTTATTTACGCCGGCAAGCGGTGCGCTTCATCATGACAGGCATCTTCACTTTTCGAACATGAGAAACAGCTACCCCCCCGTCACGCGCCCCTGGCCAAAGACCCCTTATAGCAACCAATCAGGCCTGCGCAACGGGCTTTTTAAACTGATGCTCACGGGCCCTGAACAGGCATTTGGTCATAAAGATTATGCCCCCTTACTGAGCGACACGCTGACCTACAACGTCACTAAAAAACATAAAAAGATCTTGCCGAATCAGCCCTATACGCCATTAGTCACGCATCTCTCCCTCCATTATTCGGCGGAATCTACGATCGATTTACTGAGCATCGACAGTCGCAACCAAAGTGAAATCGTTCACCTGCACCCATTTGGTGAAAACGTGATTTACCCACCTAAGCCAACACGTCAGATCCACCGGCCTCGATTCTTCCCGAATTACAAAGAAGATAGCCACTGTTTTATCGGCATCACCGCCAGTGAATTGTCGGGGTATTTAAATATTTTCTTTGTCTTTGACGGCAGCTCCAGGCTGCTGATGCCCTACCCATCAACCTCATATCGCTGGTATTACCTGGTCGATAATGAATGGCAGGCGCTCAACCCGCATCAGATTATCCATGACACTACTCTCAACTTTCTTACCACCGGTATTGTCACCTTAGATCTGCCAAGCGAGATCAACACCGACCATAGCGTAATGCCATCGGGCCTGTTCTGGCTGCGGGTTAGCACCAACAAAGGGATCGACCGCTACCCTGACTGCCTGCATGTCGCCACTCACGTAGTGAAAGTCACCGGCAAAGGCGCCCCCCTTGCCGACGATGGCATTACCCCGCTCCCGTTTTCTGCCTGGCGAAGCTCGCCGCGAAAAGCGAATCTGGCCGCCATTGCGCAGCTCAATGCCATGATAAAAATCCCCGAAACGGAGAGCGAACAGCACTTTCAGATGCGGGTGAGTGAAAACCTGCGGCATAAGGGCAAGGCATTAACCCCCTGGGATTACGAACACCTTATTCTGGAAAACTTCCCCGAAGTGGGTTCGGTGCACTGTTTTCCAACCCGCCGCTATGAGGCCCATGGCAAGGTGCCTGGTCACGTGTTGATTATCGTGACGCCGCTCAATACCGACTGCGATCATTCGCTGTGTTCGCCAAAGCAGTTAGATTCTTCATACCTTCTCGCTATTCGTCGCTTCCTGCTGTCCGTGTCTCGCTCGCACGTGCAGATAGAGGTCCGTAACCCTGGCTACGAGAAAATTCAGATCCGCTGCAAAGTCACATTAAAAGAGGGGGTGAGTCATGGCCCTGCGTTACGCAGACTGGAACACGCCATCAAAGCGCAGCTATGCCCCTGGGAAGCCGATACCCTGAATACCGGGCTGGGATTTTGTTTATCGCTTGAGAAGCTCAGCGCCTTTATTCTGCGGCAAAAAAACGTCGTTAAGGTCAGCGCGCTTTCCGCGCTAAAAATCAGCCTCGATGAAGATACCGAGTACACGCTTCAGGACAGCGCAGCGACCAATCAACCAATATGCGCGGCTTATCCCTGGTATTTGTTGATTCCCGAAGAACATCAGTACATTCAGATTTCACCCGATAACCTTGCCCATAAACCGGTGACCGTCGGTATTGGCGAATTGGTGATCGGGGAGCAATTCATCGTCAGCACATCAACAACGTCTAACCCTAAAGGCGCTCAAAATAATGGCTAAACGTAATCGAAGCACGCTTAAGAATTATTTTCGTCATGGGACCATGCCGTCAGCTGAACATTTTTCAGACTTAATTGATTCTTGCGTTAATCAGAGTGATGAAGGCTTTATCAAACCGCCGGAGACAGGCCTGCAGCTCAGAGCATTAGACCAGCAGCATCTGCTGAGTTTTTATCAGCAAAACAGCCCTGACACCCCGCTGTGGCACGTCGGTTTTGCTCCGCAGAGCATCAATTTGCAGGTTTTCGCCAATCCCGTGGCGGATATCACCGAAGAGAGCCCTGAGGGCGGCGACACAATACAGGCCATCAATCTCTCGATGACGCCTAAAGGGCTGGTGGGCATCAATACCGACACGCCGAGGCAGGCCCTGGATGTCAATGGGACGATTGCCTCTCAGGGCAGAATGGGCGGCGTGATGATTGATACGCCCATTCCCGCCGATGGCGAATGGCACGATATCACCCCCGAGCTTGAAGGGTGCCATATGTTCGAAGTGGTCGCCGGGATCGGTATTCGCTACAGCGGGCGCTATGCGCTAGTGCACGCCATCGCCATTAACACCTGTGCGCCGAATAAACGGTGGTGGCACTGGGGAGATAAAAATCCGATTCAGATGACCCAGGCATTCTTTCATTCTTCGGCCGATAAAATCCAGCTGCGCTGGCGCCAGCATAACCACCGCGGCACCGTCCGCCCTTACGCGCTGCAAATTCGCACCAACACGCCATTTGGAGAAGACCAGACCATCCAATACCACATTACGCAATTATGGAATGACCCTTTCATGCAGCAATGCCAGCACGTGGCGGCTGGGGAGTAAATGCCATCATGTCTAAGACTATTTCGAAAGCGCGCCACAACGATAATCTGAATAGTTTTGAACATCTCTATCAGCTCGGTCTGACGTACATTCAGCAGCTGAGCGGCCATCTCTGGACTGACTACAACACCCACGACCCGGGGATGACTATTCTTGAGCAGGTGTGCTATGCGCTGACCGATCTTATCTACCGCTGCGAGTTCGAAGTCACCGACTATCTTAGCGAACCCTCGGGGAACATCGATTATCGGGCGCATGGGTTAGCGTTAGCGCAGGAGATCCTCCCGGCATATCCCCAGCAGCCTGAAGAGTATGAAACCTGGCTCCTGGCGCGACTGCCTGAGCTCGATAAAGTCTGGTTACGCAGCAGCGAAAATGGCCCGCTCCTGGGCATTTACACCCTCAATGCGCAGCTCAACCATTTTTACGCATTAAGCCAGCAGCGTTCTGTGGCCGGCCAGCGTTCGGTTTATACGCAGCAACATGCGGCCCTTCATCGCATTCGCCAGGCGTTTTATCAGGTTCGAGCCGTGGGGGAAGACCTGGCGGCGATCGAATTAACCGGACAGCATCCGTTGACGCTTACCGCCGTCATTCACATCAGCGACGATATTGCGGATGTCACCTGGCTTGCCGCCTCTCTATACCACCGGATCGGCCTTTGGCTTGGGTCAAACGGGCAAAACATGCCCGTTGATGTCATTAAAGAATCCCTGCTCGCCGAGGACGGCATTCTGCAGATTGAACGCCTCGAATTTTTCCAGCATAGCGACAACCACCAAAAATCAGACCCTATCGATATTATCGCCCCTTTTTCTTATTTGATGCTGCCGGAGGCCTCGGCACATTCAGGGATTGAGGTCGTTCAGTTCCAGCACCCGGTAAGCATCGACTACGCCGATCTCGCTATTCAAATAGAGCAGATCCAATACCAGCAGCGTAGCGCCCAGCTTAAAACGGCCGCGCCACCCGCGCTGCCGGTGGGGCAATACATTGATTTCAGCCGCTATGAATCGATCCAAACCCTGTTCCCCAGGAACTACCATTTAGCGCCGGGAACACCGAATCAGTATCATGCGCAACAGCAGGCGCAACGGCACCAACTCCGCAGCTATTTGCTGCTGTTTGATCAGCTGATGGCTAATTTTTGTGATGATATCGCTGGGCTAAACGCGCTGTTCTCGCTGTCATTAGCGCCTGAAATTAGCTATCACGTACATCGTCTGCAGGATGATGAGTTCTATAATATCGATAAACATTATCCGCATGATGCCAGCACAGCCCTGGAGCACCTGCGCGCCCAGCTTGATAATTATCCAGAACGCAAAAATCGTATTTTTGATTATTTACTTGCCCTTTATGGCGAACGTTACCCGGAGTGGTTACACCGTCAGTTCAATCCCTATTTTTCGGCCCCGCAATTAGAAAAGCAGCTACTGAAATATAAACAGCTGTTTATTCTGAATATCGTCACGATGACCAATGGTCGAGGTATTGGCGACAATTTACTTCTCCCCCATCATCAAGGCGGATATCGCCAACGCCTGGCGTTGCTGCTGGGGATACTGCCGCAGGCCGACGCCTCTGAGAAGTACGGGCACACCATTGCACGGTATTCACTTAACCTGGCCTCCAACCAACGCTATTTCCACAGCGATGTCGGTAAAAACGCGCGGTGGTTAAGCAATCCCGAAGCGCAAGCCGCGCTACTGCCAATAGCGGAAAACCACTTAACGGCATGCCCGAATGAACAGGATATTGAGGATACGCTACTCGCGACGCCGCTTTTTCGCGAGCGCACGTTGCCGGAGGCGTTGCTGCAGTTTGGTGTTGATAACCGCCGGTATCGCCTGCTCTCACGCCAGGATCATAGCGATCATCAGCTATTTTTTAACGCCGGTATCGACGGTCACCAGCAGTGGTTGCCTATTGCCAGCCACGCTGACCAACAGGCGCTCACCCTGCTTTGTCATCAGCTGCAACGCTGGCTGATTCACTTAAACCAGAGCAGCGAAGGGCTTTACGTCGTTGAGCCGATTTTACTGCGCCCCGAGAACGCTAACGCCTTGTTAAGCGACTATGCCAATCGGGTCATTCTGGTTTTACCGGGCTTTACCGCTCGCTTTAGCAATCTCCGGTTCCGGGAACAGGTGGAACAATTAGTCATTGAAAACAGCCCGGCACACCTGTTGACGCAGTGTCTGTGGCTTGAATTCGCCGTTTTTGACCAATTCGAAACGCTCTATCACCAATGGCGACAGGCGAAATCCGACGCATTACAGCAAAAAGAACGCCAGCCCGAGTGCGATGCCATCGCCCAGCAGCTTGGCCTGTTAATGCAGCGCGCACGCAGTGAGTTAGATGAGGTAATGTGCCAATGAGCCAGTGCCACAAAATCAATCACCTCAATCTCGACGTTGATTTCACCAGCTTTGCGGACGCTGAAAATTTCGAGTCACGTGCCGCTCAGTGGGTGATTCAACAGTTTCTCCCGGTGATGGAGACGGTATTTGACGAGATCTGTCCTGAGCATCAAACCCTGGTTATCGACACCCTGACCCTCGATCTCGGCACGCTCAACGCCAGCACGTTTTATCAGGAGGCGCCAGAAAAGCTCAAACAGCAACTACAGGCAACGCTGCGTTCACAGTTGGGTGTTGCCAGGCAGGCGTCGTTTTCCGTTGAATCGACAGGCATGCAGCTGTTGAGCCAGCAGCAGCGTCGCTGGAACGTGCTCTGGCAGTTCCTCAGTACCGGCGCGCTTCCGTGGTCAGTCTCTGGCGAACAGGCGCTGGAAACGCTCGGCTTATCTGACATGCTAATCGAGCATTCCGCCCGATTGATTGACGAGCTCAAACATGCGCAGCGGCCTGAGCACATATTGCAGCGCATCGTTGAACAATTTTCCGACGATAACATTGCGGCGCTATTCCCGTCGCTGGCGACGGCGCAGCAATGGAAAATGATGTCCCTGTTATTAGCGCATCCTAAGAGCCGGCACGGAGACCTGGCCGACCGGCTGGCGATAGCGTGGTTTACCCGCTTCACGCAGCTGCTTACTGAGCACAACTTAGCCCCGCTTCGTGCCGAGTGGGAGATGGCTGTGCAGCAGTTTGCGCCACAGCTGATTAAAGCCCTCTATCAGCGGCATGCCGATAGCCAGCTGCCCTGGATTCTGGTACGCGATTTAACTCAAACCGAACGTTTTCAGCTACTTCGCGTATTAACGCCGCAAGAATACCCATTTTTGCAGGCGATTTTACACCGGCCTGAGTGGTGGTCGGTCGCCTATCACGCCGATGCAGCCACACGCCACGTGGATGCCGAACAAGCGTTGCCCGTGGGAGACTCCCGCACGGTATTACCGCCGTCACAAATTCACCCGCAGCTATGGCGGTTTACGTTCCAGTATCTGCTTGTCAATCGCGGCAGCGCGTTCAACCGCCAAAGCTATATGTCAGGCCTGGTGGTCAGGATGGCCAATTCGCAAAACCAGAAGGCCGATGCACTACTGGCGTCGTTAATTGCGGCGCTGAACAGCACCACTATCGACAGCACGCTGCGCGGGCAATTACTCGATTTACTCCATACCATTGCGCCACTCATTGCTTCATCGTCGCCGTTAAGGACACCAGAGAGCGCCGCAATCTCCCTGCCCGACGCGGCGATGCAACCCGGTGGAGAAAACGTAACGTCATTACCCAACATTAACGAACTGCTGCTGGCGCTCTGTTCAGGCTCGGAGCAGCAACTTCAGCGCTATTGGCCCCCGGCTTCCCCCCCGTTTGCCGACCTGCTACGCGGATGTGGCCAATTGGCGTCTGTTCGCCGTCATTGGGCCGAAACCTATTCTGATGATACCTTGCTGTCGCTGGTCAAAGTGCTGGAGCCCTTTGCGCCCCCCGTCATACGCCGCCTTATCGCGGATCATCGTTGGCTTATGCCTCAGAGCGCCGATGTTCCCCCCCGCGCGACGGTGATCATGTTCTGGCAATTCACCTTCGACTTTCTCATTGTGGAAAGTGACCGCGAATTTACCCCAAACCGCTTCCTCCGCTATGTCATCCTGCGGATGGCGGCCTGGCGAAATATCACGGTGACAGCGCTGCTGGCAACGCGACGAAATAACCGGATGCATCGCGGTGACCTTGCTCTGGCGGGGACGGCGTTGAGCGGCCTGCTGGAAGCGCTCGACCCAAACGGGTTCTCAGAGGCCTTTGCTCAGCCTGTTGAGCCGTCTCCTGTGCGCTTGCCATTAGGGCTTTCTCCCGCCCTGATAAGTGGCCTTACGCTGACGCAACTGGCCGACATAGAACAGATTGTCACCACGTTACAACGTGCCGATCAGGCCCGGTGGAACAGACAGATCAAACAATGGCAGCGCGAGCACGGGCAACGTCTTGCCCCGCTGATCCTCAGCATCGGGCAGTCCGTTGCCACGCTAAAACGCTGGGTGGTGCATTTCGATGATGCCACCTTATTCACATTGACGGCCATTATTCAACCAGCCGCTAGCGAGAGCGTGCGCACGATGATCCACGAGAGCCAGACGCTTAAGGCAGCCGTTAGCCATGCGTCAAATCCGCTCAGCGTCAGCAATACCAGAAACGCGCTATGGGAGCTGTCGCTGCACTACGTGATAAGCCGCAGGGGAAGTGAATTTAACCAGTATCAATATTTGCTGAAGATCGCTGAACAGCTTTCTGCCCGTTACCAGGTCAACCTCGACGTACTGATTGACGAGTGGTTAAACCTGAGCGACAGCGGCTTTTTATGGCGTCAGCAGTTGCTGGAGCTTATCGGGCACTATAAGCGCCCTCTGGTCACCGCATCGCAACTGCTGACGCATATTCAGTCCGATGAGGGCATCAGAGCCATCACTCAGCCACAGCGCGAATGTCTACAGCGCTACGCCGCGGTCAATGCCTCGGTGGTAGCAACCCAACTCCAGACGTGGAACATTCCCCAGCTAACGCGGTTGGTTCGCCTTATACAGCCGCAGCTCAGTGAGCGCACCCTCGCGCTGATCCCTCTGCTGCTTGCGATAACCCGGCAGTTCACCTTGTCTCTGCACTGGTTTTACGCATTACTGCTGAGCAACCACTGCCCAGCCACACCTGAGCAATGGCTTCAACGGCTGTTGCGTCAGATGCACAAGCACCCTACATCGCTGGGCGGCGAGCGCTACCATCAGCTACAGCAGTTTATCCTCGGCAGTAACGTGATTCATCGCCCTCTGGCGGAACGCAGGCGGTGGTTAGATAGCCTTCTCCCCGAGGCAGCGTTGCGCGAGGCATTACTGCGCTGGTTTGACGGTAAAGGGCCGGTCCCGGCGATAAGCATGTTGCTGAACCTCGGGCCGCGCTCGGTGCAACACCCTCTGTGGCCATGGCTGCAGCGCATGCTGGCAAATCCGCGTCATCTGCAGCGATGGCTAACCGAGATATCCACTGAAGCACATCTGGCGATATTGCTGCCAACGCTGACCAGCACAACGTTCGCGCTGTTGGCGTTACGTCAGGCATTTTGCCAGCTCTTTGCTTCATCCACACAGGGCGAACGACTGTACTGGCAAACGCTCTATCACCAGCACTGGATCAAAGGGATCGCCCTCACCGCCGCCCCGTTCATGGCGGAAGTGCTTAGCGAATTACATCAACGGTGGCGGACGCTCGCCCATCAGGACAACACGGCTGCTGACGCACCGGTTGCCGAACTGGTGGGTCGATTGCTGCCGCTCATCCCCTCCGTATCACTACGAGAAACGCTGGTACAGATTGCACAGCGCGACTGTCGAAAAACGCCGGACAAAACGGCGTGGACAACGCATCTGAATCACCAACACCCCGAAATTAAACAGCTTATTGAGGCGATTGATATGACAGACAAGGACGTGAAGAAAAATGCCGGTATCCCCTGGAATCCCCCGCAGGATAACGCAGAAGTCAGCGCGGAACCCGTTACCGTTCACAACGCGGGATTAGTTATCGCTTCGGTCTACATTCCCATGTTATTTCAGCGGCTAGCGCTGACCAACGGGGGCAAATTCGTGGATACCTCCGCGCAGCTGCAGGCGCTGTTCTGTCTGCAATGGATGACCAATAACACCAGCCACGCGCCCGAATACCAGCTGTTGTTGAACAAAGTGCTCTGCGGCGTTGCGCCCTCCACGGCCATTCCTCAGCAGGTTGCCTTACCGGAAGGGGCCGAAACGCTCATCGAAGGGTTGCTCACCGCCCTGATTTCTCACTGGCGAGCCCTAGGAAAAACCTCTATCCGCGGTCTGCAATCCACCTTTATTCAACGCGAAGGCGTGCTCACCTTTACCCCAAAACACTGGCAGCTGAATATCATCCCCGGCACTTTTGACATGCTGCTCGACCAGTTGCCCTGGAGTTTTCAGGCCATCAAATATCCATGGATGGATATCCCTCTTTTTGTGTCATGGCGCTAAGGATAAAAACAATGATAAGTCCTGGTTTCAGTCTGTTATCGCTTATTCGTCAGCCTACGCCTCGCCTGGCCAGACATCTTCTCTGCGGCCTGCTGTTCGCGCTGCCGGCGATGGGTTACGCTGCGCAAAACGGCCCGGTCGATAGCGCCTTGCCGTATAAAACATGCAGCAAACAGCTCACGGCAACCGATAAGCGCAATTTGGGAAAAGCGATACAAACGCAGCTTGCCGATTTTTATCAGAACAACAGCGATTTCCAGGCCCAACTGAAAAGAGGTCAGCGGCTCAACGATGGCATCGTTGGCCCCACCACCCGCTACTGGCTGGACTATTTCTGCGGTGAATTTGCGTTCGCCGTTCCCGAGTCATCTAACGATCAACATCAGGTTTTTGTTGAGTCGCTGATGATTGCCCTAAACCGCGCCGCCAAGCGAAATGCGCTCTATCCAACGTGGCGCACGGCGATAACGCCTCCGCAGTTGCTTAATTTAACGCCCGCGGAAATAGAGATTAAACTGGGCCTTCGGAGCGCAGGTTCCGGTAAAAATGCCGACACGCCAAAATCTGCCGAACCGTCCGTTCCAGAAAAAACCGGCAGCGATACGGCCCCTTATTATTACCAACTAACGGAGAAAGATTTCGCCAGCCTGGCGCAGCGCCAGACCGTGCTGGCCACCTTTGCGAAGTTAGAGAAACAACAGTTTGACCAACGCAGCCAGCTGTACAACCAGCTCAGCGACTTATTCGCACAATTGAATATTACCGCGACGCCAGGGCCGAATATTGACAGCCTGATTAAATCCAGCAGTATCGAGATCCCGCATCCCAGCAAGAGCACGACGACCAGCACCAGCACGAGTACCAGCACCAATACTGCCCCACCCGCTAGCAGTGAGGGGGTTGAAAACACCGCTGAGAATCAAAGTCTCGGTGATACCCCGGCCAGCCCCTCCGTTCCATCAACGCAGGTAATTGATACCAGTACACAAAGCGATACTCAAACGACGGCGCCGCAGCTCGTGTGGCAACTGGACCCTGATGCCTTAAGCAAAACCATCAAACAATTTAAGATCACCGCTCCACCGGAAGAAGTCTTAAAAACGCTTGCACCGTTGCAGAATGACGTCTTTCCCAGCCTCTATTTATTAGAGATGGCGATGAATGAGTCGGGTATTCAGCCCACCAGCCTGCAGGAGTATGGCATCTTCAAATTAGCCATAAAAAGCGGCCTGAGCCCTGTTCATGCCGACCCCGTGCGCTGGGTCGCTCCGCCGGATTGCGGATGTCAGGACACCGTTAAGTCGATATTCACAATGGGGACTTTTTACGGCTTTTATCCTTACTGGCAGCATCTTGAAGAAGGACAAACGATTGATTTTAGCCGCTTAGATCGCATTGGCTACGTGGGTGCGGTGATGAAGCCGGAAGGAAACGGCAATATTTTAGCGCTGCCGCAAAACTGGTCAGCCGAGAAAAAATTCAGTCAGTTTATTCAGACAACCCACCGTTACCGCACCAAGCTTGACCTGGTTGTGACGACGCCGCGAGATTTGTCCCGCGACCAGCTAACCGGCCTGTTTACCGACGATATGGTGAAACAGCTGGTGGAAGCCGTGACGATGCCAATGGATAAATATGTCATCAATAATCTGAAACCGTGGATAAGCTTTGGACTCCAGGGCGTGCCGTCAATGGCCGATGGGATTACCCTGGATATCGACCTTTCCGTTTTAGACACCCCAGAGAGCCAGCAGGCCTTCTTCTCGTTCCTGGACAGACTTAAAATTGCGCTCCGCCAGAGTGAGCACCGCCAGTCCAGCGCCGCAGAATTAAGTGGCCCCCCCACCAGCGACGATACCTATTATCTGAGCGTCATTGTCCCGGTAAGTGATGTCGTTGAGCGCGAAAATCGTTTTTATAACTTCCCGAATTTCAATGCGCTCTCAAAACGAACCAACCTGCTGATTGTACGTCCGGGCTCACCGGCGACACGCGAGAAACCGGCTGACGAACTGGACCAAATTAAAGGGCTACAGCGATGGCTAAGCAAACAGCCCAATCAGCTTGACGTTCAGCAGGTATACAAACGCCTGGTACCGATGCTTATCAGCGAAGATAACCGCGACCAGACGACGGTTCTGACCCAACTGGTCAATCTTTCCAGCTGGAGTTTTTTGGGCGCAGGCTACTGGCCATTGCCGCTCAGCGACACCAATGAGAAACTGATTGATAAAACCTTCTTCCCGGAAGCCCAGCAGTATCCGCAGCCGATCAATCAGGTGATAAATAGCGTCACACGGTTGTTAAACTGGATCTGTATCCATCGCTGGGAGCTTCGAACCGGCCTGTTTGTCTCGTTCTTCTTTATTCTGCTGTTCCTGATAATCTGCATCTGGTCATACCCGCTGAGAAAACACCTGAGCCGCTTCCCGTTTGTGGCACTAACCGCGCTGTCCATTAGCGGATTGATGCTGGTATTTGTCGCCGACCCGGCGTTTCAGGCGTATCAGGGGCCGATTTTGATTATCTTTATGATTGTGATTGGCTGGATATTGTTTGCGGTGAGGATGGTGAGGAAGGAGGGGGATAAGCCTTAGAGGGCTGATTTCAGGCTGGGGATAACGGGCATTGACATTATCCCCAGCTCATTTCTGATTGCCTTGCAAAACAGAAGATCCACGGCCTTATTTTATTCCTTTACGCTTTCCTGCGAGCGAATAAATAGTTCAAATTTTTGAAAGCTTTTTTACTCACCCTCATGACTACTCGATACAGCTGCTGATGACGTTGCATCTGGCGATGAACTAAGATCATCAAGAGTAACAGTGTTTACTGTACTTAGATCAAACCCTTTCGCAATATCAATACTCAGTTTTAAAGCCTTAACCTCTTGTTGACTAAGAAGATAATCGATAAACACTTTATTTCTTACACTTTCATTAAGTTTAAACTTAGCATTTAAACCTTTGAGAATTATTTTCATCCTACCGTTATTGCTAACGGTAATTCTTTTTAGCAAATTAACAATATCTGAACGAGAGGAGATAACTAATGTCGCAGGTTTAATATCGACTGGCACCTTACTATCATCTTTTATCACCTTCATATCCAAAAGTGCGCTATAAACCCCAACTTTCGTTACACCTGATGACAACTGAAGACCGGCATTAACGTTATCCCATTGATCTCTAAAGCTTAGACCTGCGTCTTCAATATCGTCGTAGCGGAAAACAACCGTTGGCGGTATATATTCAACACACGTCAGCATTTGTTTCAATTTCTGTTCCAGTTGATCCGCCTCTTGCGATGACTGCTCCCCCCGAATAACGCCAATAATAGCTGAAGCCATGTTGGCAGCCACACCTGAACTGCTATCATAACTTGCCGCAGTGATATATCCTAAACGACCTTTTTTTTCTACTTTACTCTCATCTTCCTGCCATTTTTTATACTCAACCGACTCAGGATGATAACGAATATTATCCGCTGGGCTTGTATATTTTAGTTGCCCACCAAAGGCCGCACCTATTAAATGAGAGTTAGTATAGGGATTACGACCTCCGTTATTTTTCTCGACGATCACACCGTGAAACCCAAGGGAATAGAGTGCATCTTTGCTCCCTAATATTTCGACGGCGGCATCCCGATAAGCTGCGTTGGTCTTATCGTTAATTTTTGCCCATGGGCCACTCAATCCAGCTGAACGATATATCCCAACCCCACCTTCTTCATCTTTAACGCGCTTGAATTTCAGAAAGTCGCTCTGCCTGACGATACGTTGCGCCACTTTTTTATTATCGGCAATGGGGCTTTCTTTAGGATGGTCGACGGCCTGGCGCTGAATATTTTTCTGCGTTACCGCCACGGTCCTATTATCCATCAGACCCACGCTTTGTTTTCCATGACCTTTTTTCTGAGCTACAGCATTAGCAGCCACGCTCTTTTTATTCTCTTTCGCTCTCGGTTTTCCTATATATGTATGCATAGCCCAACCCTTTTTATTATTTCAGCAACGGCGATAGGTTTTATCCGTACCTATCACATCCGAGCAGCGCCCACAAAGACCTAACCCCCCCGCAAAGCCGAAGCCCCCAGCACATCCGCCTCATGCTCCAGCGCAGGACTATCATTCACCGCCATTCCGGCAACTGAAGTCGTCGCAGAAACCCGTCCCTGCGCCTGCTGCACCACATGCCCCAGTTCATGTGGCAGATGTTTTTCCTGCCCGGAAGCCAGGTGAATATCACTGCCCTGCGCGTAGGCATGCGCCTGCACGGCGGCAGGTTTTGCTGAGTTATAATGCACCCGAACATTGTCCAGGCTCATGCCGCTGAGACTTTCCATCCCGCTTTTCAGGTTATCGGGCAGCCCGGTTTTATTGGGTTGTCTTTGCACGGCCGGTGTGCGCTTGTCTTCCAGGGCAGCAGACGCATGGCTCTCTTTACGCTGCGAAACTGCCCGGCGGGTTGATTGATGCTGTGGCTTCTGTTTTATAAACATAACAACCATCCTCGTTATCAATCTTTCTGTATCAGATAGTTAGTTAAACCTTCCCACTTACCTGCTCCCCATGGTGTGAAGGTGCATTCATTCAAAGAATATTTTGTTATCTTTCCTGAATTCCTGACGGATGCTGGCAACAATATCGTCCTGCGATACCGTGCGTTCCCCGCGCTGAATGGCGGTTAACGCGCACTGGCGCAGCACGTTGATAACTTGCCCGCCAGCTACTTCGTAGCGGTCGGCAATGGCCGGTAAATTGACATCCTCGGCAAGAGAGCACGCCCCGTGAAACGCTTTTTGCCATAACAACAGGCGCTCTTTCGGGCCAGGGATCGTAAATTGCACCATGCTTTGAAAGCGGCGGGTAAACGCCTCGTCCATATTGGTTTTCAGGTTGGTGGCGATAATCACCGTACCGGGAAAATCCTCTATTTTTTGCAGTAAATAGCCCGTTAGCTGGTTGGCATGACGGTCGTTGGATGAACTCACCTCAGAGCGTTTGCCAAACAGCGCATCCCCTTCATCAAAAAACAGAATCCACTCTTTGTAGCTGGCGGCATCAAACACGCGGGATAAGTTTTTCTCGGTTTCACCGATGTATTTGGACACCACCATGGAAAGGTCTACACGATAAACATCACGCCCGGTAGCCTTGCCGAGCAACGCAGCGGTAAGCGTTTTGCCGGTGCCCGGCGGGCCAAAGAACACCGCCCGGTATCCCGGCTTTACCTTTTTCGCCAACTGCCACTCGTTCATCAAGGTCTGCCCATGTTTGAGCCACGCATGCAACTCTTCAATCTGCGCCATCACGTCAGCGTCCAGCACCAGATCGTTCCAATCTAGCGGTGACTCCAGTAAATGGGCCGGGAAACTGGCGCTTAGTTCCGGGCGCAGGCGCTCACCGGTGGTAAAATAGTGCAGCCACTCTTCATTTAAGCGATAAATACCGGCCCATTTGGGCACCCCATCATCAACCGACAGCAGTTGGGTAACCTGTTCCGCCATCAGGCGATGTTTATTTGAGAAAATCGCCTGAACATAAACGCGCCAGTCGGGGTCATTAGCGCTGATAAGAAAGTTGAGCGTCTGCCCGGTGGGAATAAAGCCGCTGAAGGCTTTATCGCTGACGCCGCCAAATTCCGTAAAGGGGCGGTCGATAAGGCTATTAAGCCCAAAGAAGATATCGAGGGTATCCGGTTTCACGCTCGGCGCCATAGCAAGCGCCAGGGCCAGGCGGTCAAAAAGAGAGAGTTGCCAGTCAATGATCAGGTCGGCATAGGGTGTGCCTTGCTCTAACTCAGGAGGAGAAATATCCACCCAATGGCGTTCATGCCCCTCTTGCTTTAAGTAGCTGCAAATTACCTGGTTAATGACCTGAGACAGCCACATCATCTCGCGAAAAAGCACGACAACATTGTTTGCTTGCTGATGATTCTCAAGATTGGCTTGTGGAGACATGGCACATCCTTGAAAAAAGAAGTATTAAAATTAAGACGACTTTTTGCCAGAAGCGTATGTAACATTTCAATTATAGCACGCCATACAAACTAAAATGTTTATAACAATATCTTTCGCGTTGAGACATAAGCGGAAAAATTGATAATCACGCAGAGTAGTAGATCTCATCGTCATGCCCCCTTCGCCGTTAACCCTTTGTACTAACCCGTTACTCATAACGACAAAGACGAACGGAACGCCAGTCTCCTGTCACTCCCCATTAGCAGGTCATAAACGAGAGGCTGGCGGTGGGTATTCCACTTTACGCAGGCATAACAGGCGTTATTAATACGTACATCATGTAGTTAAGCGCCAAATTCGGTGATGAAATGCTGTAATTCTTCACCGGTAAGCGGCTCTGAAATATAATTACCCTGATAGTATGAAATACCGGATTCTTGCAAAATAGCCATTTTCTCCAGTCGGTCCACGCCTTCAGCAATACAATAGCGGTTCGTCAACATACAGTAATAAGAGAGGCTTTTAACCAGCGCTAGCGCTTCGCCATCCCGACTCAGTGCGTCCACCACATTCATATCCAGTTTATAGCCATCGAACTGGAACTTTCGGACCGGGAAATTCACGCTATTGCGTGAAAAACAGTCGTCCAGAACGATGCTAAAGCCCGACTTTTGCAGATAGGCAAGGTTATCAATTGATTGTTCATTCTGGCTAAGGTCGTTACGCTCGTTAATCTCCAGCACAAATTTCTTTGCCCAGTCGGATGAATGCAGCTGTTTTTTAGCCGTTTCCAGCATCCTGACCAGACCATCATTATCGATAGTGCTGGACTCAATATTAATTGAGAAAAAGTACTTCCCTTGATAAAAATTAATATAAGTAACCGTTTTCTGAATAAGAAATGCCGTCAGAATAATCCACACATAGGTAGAGTGTAATTTTGGCAAAAAATCATCCGGCGCTAAGACGTGACCTTTGCTATACCACCTTATAAGAATCTCAAAACCCTCAAGTTTTTGTTGACCTTGAGTTACAGGCTGGAAGACAACAAACAGCTCATTACTGTATAACGCATGTGCAAACTCCCTCTCAAATGAAGAAAGACGACTTAGCATAGTGATATCTCCGTTAGCCATGTCTGTTTTTTCACGGACGGAAGAAAACAAATAAGGTATAACCTCGGCTATTTTCTTTATCCCAGACAGACGCTGATTATATAGCGTTTTCTTGCTCACCCCAAGATAGTCAGCTTGCTCCGTAATATTAACGCCATGAAACAGGTCGGATATAACCTGCATTTCCTTTTTGGATAATCCCTCTTTTCTATCATTACCATTCAGATCGTCATACTTACCAATATAAAAACTTTCTGCTATTGCAACATTTTTTAAATAGGGGGTAACCCTTCTTTCTGGCAGTAAAAGCTCAGATAATTTATCACATGGCAGATTGGAGGGTGCCACATGTATCGCTGCATTATTAATTTTAGGCTTCGCTACCTGAGACTTAATCACATTCCAGAGCCATGAGGCCGGTAGTTTGCTGATGATAAGCACCCAGAATAAATGTCCTGAATGGTTCAACAGCGAAATAAGTGACCTAAGGGTTGAAAGCATCCAGTACGGTTCACTGGGGATGTAGACAACCACGCGTTCACCTTTAAGGATTTGCACATTTTCAATATCGCCCTCACTTTCAATATCTAAAACGGCCACTTCTCTGGCATTATCTACCATGGCGAGAAGACCGTTGGTAGCCATACCGCAGGGTGATAAAATATAGTCAATATGTCTACGATGAATACTCTCGAAATTGTTATCAAACATCCTTGCCTCATTTGTCTGAAAATCACCTTGATTCGACGTTGTCATTCACAAAACGAGGTTTAAAGAATTCATACTATGGCACCCAAATAAACACCATGGCCTCACCTCCCAGCCATCAGGATTTTAAGGGTTTCATGTTTTTAAATGTACTTTTAAAACTCATGTTTGAATACAGACCTGGAATATAAAACCGCCCATAACAGACAAACCACATCGGCAATTTTAAGATATCAACGTCTTTCGTTCCCTATTTTTTAAATTCCTTAAAAAACTTTGAATTAATTTATATTGCACACACACAATAAAACGGCGGTTAAACCAATGTACTATTTGTGGCACCAATGCATCTGATGCCCCACCTTCCCTGCGACGACGCGTCATAAAATGCCATCCCCCTCTTAACCACAACCTCTCCTCGCGCCGATTACTCAATATCTTGACACGCGAAATCACCGATGAACCAACAATGAAACGCAATTAATCTTTTGTATTCAATAAATTAACTTATATCCATTATGAGCAACATAAGAAAAATAACAAACTTTATAAGCTCATTCATATGTTTTAGGATTTTTCCCAAAGATAGTGTCTTCGCGAAAATTCTTATGGGAAAATTCTTAAATGATGTGAAAAAAATGAAAACAATTAAAGTTTGTAAGGATTAGCCTTAAGATAAATCTCGAAGTTTCAATGGGTGGAAATAAATATAAGTCAGACAGTCAGGATTGAATTACCAGGCAAGAAATCGCTCAACCGTGAATATCACTCACAACTCTTCTGTGAAATGCCTTGTCATTCATCACTTTTTTATTTTCAAATAAGAAATCTCACTCTGTTCACAACCTGAATTAAACAACGAACAGCGCTTCAGTGCGTTTTCCCGTGCACCACCATTCATCATCAAAACAAGGATGCTTAATGAAAGCTCAACTCTTTATAATGTCTCTTGCCATGATGTCAACATCAGTATTAGCGGCATCAGCGAATACCGTCCAGTTCCAGGGCGAAGTCAACGCACAAACCTGCACTGTGAATATTAATGGCAACTCGGCTGCCCCTATTGTGTTACTGCCAACGGTATCGACAGGCTCGCTTAGCACAGCAAAATCCACGGCGGGTGATACCAAATTTACGGTCAATGTCACCGGTTGCAATACCACCGATGCGGCGTCTATCTCAACCGTATTGGCTGGCAATAACATCACCACCAACAGCAACCTTGGCAACTCGGGTGGTACCGCAACCAATGTTTCTATCCAGATTCTGGATAGCGATGGGTCAACGGCGTTAGCTTTTGTTAATGGCTCAACGGTAAAAACCACGCAATTTACCAAAGCGGCTAGCTCAGCAACCGCTTCGCAGGATCTTACCGCACGTTACTACGCCGAGGCTTCGGACGTGACCCCAGGCACTGTCATCGCCTCAGCACAGTACTCCATCTCCTATAATTAAACCGTCAGGCACATAGCAATATGTGCCTGCAGGATTACCCCATGCTCAAACAAACAATCTGCATTCTGCCGTTGCTATATCTGGCCAGTTTCCCCGTCAGCGCGAGCGTCGTAATGGAAGGTAACCGGGTCATTTTTGACGCCAGCCTCGCGCAAAAGACCGTTAAATTTACCAATAACGATAGCTTTCCCTATATTGTTCAGGTCTGGCTCTCTGCTACCCCTGAGGGGAAAGAGACCGACAATCAGCAAAGCGGGCTGGCGGTCTCTCCGGCTATTTTTAAAATTCAGCCTAAGCAAGATCAGGTGATTAGCCTGCTAAATCCGGGCGCTGGGCAGAAAGTGACAAAAGAGCAGGTTTCCTATCTGCATTTCACCCAGGTGCCTTCAGTACCCGCGGATCAACACGATAAAAATAAGCTGGTTCTCATCGTTAATAGCACCGTGAAGGTGTTCTTACGCCCCGCTGATGTCCCTATCGCCTACGAGCAAATGCTCGATTTCGTTAATTATGCGATTGAGAAAGATCCCAACGGATGCCGACTTAAGGTCAGCAACCTATCACCTTATTTTCTCAATAGCCTTCGCGTCTCAACGCAGGTGGGTTCGGCAAAGAACATCATCCCCATGACCATGCTGGCGCCTGAGTCAACGGTGTCATTAAAAGCGGACTGTCACGCCGTTCAGAATGCAAAAGAGGTTCGCATCGGCTTTCTCAATGACTACGGCGTATTACAAGAAAAAGCGCTGAAGGCACGATAACCGGGATCAGTGGTAAATATGTTAAGGATAATAGTGTTAACACTGTTAGTCAGTCCGTTATCTTTATCCGCCTATGCCAGCACAGGCAAAGTGGATATTGCGGATGACGGCAGCGGCTATGTATTTGACACCACGCTATTGAAAGGAAGTGGCCTGCCGGTTGATGACATTATTAACTACATCTCAGCGGATAAAATAAAGCCGGGCACCTATTCCGTCGATATTCAGCTTAACGGCATCTTCTTATCCCATGAAAATGTCGATTTTCGCGGTGCCCAAAATAATACCCAACCCTGCTTCTCCTCTGCGCTGCTCGCACAACTGCCGCTGAAAGAAAAAGCCGCATTAAAATCAGCTGATTGCCATTTTTTATCTGATGTCATTAGCCAGTCATCCGTCGATACCGACATGACCAAAATGTTGGTCAACATTATTATTCCTGAAACCGAACTGATTAAAACCCCCCGCGGATATGTCCCGCCGGACGATCTGAATGCCGGGGAAACGATGTTTTTATCGAATTACAGCCTGAATCAGTATTACTCCCGGTTTAACGGCGGCGCAAACGGCGATTATCAGTCGACATGGATTGGCCTGAATAACGCCATTAACATCGGACAGTGGCAACTGCGCCAACAGGGTTCCTGGTCACATAGCTCGCCGGGAAAAACGCTATGGTCCAGCAACCGCGCTTACCTCCAGCGCCCTATTGTGCCGATAAGAAGCAACCTGACGGTGGGTGATAGCTATACCGCCGGTCATTTCTTCTCCGGCATGGCCTTTCGCGGCGTGTTACTGGCCTCTGACGACCGCATGCTGCCCCAGTCTCAGCAGGGCTACGCCCCCGTCGTGCGTGGCGTAGCAAGGAGTAACGCCCGCGTTACCGTAAGCCAGGGGAAGACCATTCTCTACGAAACCACCGTACCTCCCGGTAGCTTTGAGATTAGCGATCTGTACTCGGTCTCCTACTCCGGAGATTTAGCCGTTACGGTAACTGAAGCCGATGGCAGCGTCAGCACCTTTACCGTCCCTTACGCCGCGGGTCCTGAATCCGTCAGACAAGGCCGGGTCAAATACTCTGCCATTGCGGGGCGTTCCCGCTACGTGGGAGACAAAGACCCCTTCGCCGAATTCACGCTGCAATATGGCTTAAGTAATAATGTCACCACCAATATCGGCAGCCGCGTGGCTCAGGGCTATTTATCCGCCGTTATGGGCGCGGTCCACTCTTCCGGGCTAGGCGCATTCGGTCTGGATTCGACGTTCTCCCAGGCTGATTTACCCGGTGGTTCACAAACCGGTTGGATGTTCCATGCCAGCTACAGTAAGCGGATCGAACCCACCAATACGACCATCGCCATCGCCGGGTACCGCTATTCAACGGCCGGATATCGCGATCTTTCCGACGTTTTTGGCTTGCGTCAGGCTTGGGAAGAAAATAAGCAGGACTGGACTTCCACCACCCTGAACCAATCTTCCCGTTTTGAAGTCTCCGTCACTCAGGATATGGATCTACTCGGCAGCGTTTGGATTTCTGGTTCAACCCAGGCCTACCGCGACGGGCGCAGTCAGGACAGGCAATATCAGTTTGGCTACAGCAAGCAGTTTGCCAACGGCATGACGATTAATGCGTCAATTGCACGAACCCGCTATAGCGAGGTTTATCAGTCCACTATTGATGGCGGGATTGGCTATGACAACTATATCAACAACTACTATTCCGCTAACCAGCAGACCCTGAGCGCAGTCTCAATCTCTATTCCTTTTGGCAAGAACCGGCAGACGACCCTCAGCTCAACCTATACGCAGCAAAACGGCATTGGCTCAACTCTGCAATCCACGCTCTCCGGCGTCACGGACAGCGAACGCCCGTTGAGCTACGGCGTCACCTATGCGCGTAACTACGACCACACGCATTCAGTCGGTGGCACCCTGCAAACCTCAACGGCCATAGGTTCTGCGCAGGGTACCCTTTCACATGGCAAAAATTATTCTCAGGGTTCTGCTGGCCTGCAGGGCGCGGTAGTTATTCATAAAGATGGCGTGACCGCAGGTCCCTACCTGGGAGAAACCTTTGCTTTAGTTGAAGCCAAAGGGGCACAGGGTGCAACCCTCGCCGGCAGCCAGAACGTGGCTATCGACAGGTTCGGCTTCGCCCTGAGCCCATCCGTCGCGCCTTATCAATATAACAACGTGGTTCTCGATGCCTCCGGGATAAATAAAAACGCCGAGCTGGTGTCCAGCAGCCAGCGCATCGCCCCGATGGCGGGTGCCATGGTGCGGGTCAAATTTAGCGTTATCCACGGCTACCCGATGCTGATTGACGTTCACTATCCGGGCGGTCTGCCAATGGGCGCCAGCATCTACGATAACGACGGTCGCGCGGTGGGTACGGTTGGGCAGAACAATCAGGCCTGGGTTCGTCATGACAAACTCGAAGACACCTTAACCATCCAGTGGGGAAATCAGCAATCCTGCCGCTTACATTATCGCGTTGCTGATGCGCAGAGCCACGACACCATTATTAAAACGCCAGGAGAATGCCGGTGATGACTCATTCCACGTTACGCACTTTATTGTGGGGCGCAGCCCTTCTGTTTTTATCTGCCGCCACCGCGCAGGCGACCTGTACCCGAAAATCCTATATTGATGCAGGTTGTGATAGCTGCGGCGTGGGAATAGGTCTTGGTAATGTCAATATCACCAGCGCCTACCTGCAGCCAACGGGTACACCGCTCGGCAGCACCGTATACAGTATTACCACCGCAGCACGCTATAACAGCAGCGGTGCGGGCGATCTGGTTTTATATGAATGTGACGCTACCGATGCGGGCAGTATCTATGAGGTTTTTGCCACCAATGGCGATGACCGGGTAGGCGGTTTTTACGATCTGGGCACCGAGGATGGCAACCCGGACTATTACGCCACTTATTTCCCCTATGTTGGCATTAAGCTCACGCACATCAACTCCGGGCTGCCCTTTACACGCTACTGGCAGCAATATCCGATCACCAGCTATGCCACGGTGGGCAGCAAAATACAGATTCGGGTGAAGGATTTCAGCGCCGTACGCGCCGATCTTATCCGTATCAGCGGGCTACCAGGCGCAGGTGCGAGCCATTATTGCGGGGCATACAGTTCCAGCCGCCCCTACGCGGGAATGGCCTCTGCCACCGGAACATCCAGCTATTCCTGTACCCAGCCGAATGGCTACGTGACCTTTAAAGGGCCGGGTATCGCAACCGATGCTATCGGCTCAGATTCCGCCTACAACTACTCCACCTGGGGCACCGGGCGCTGGATAGCCATGGGCATGGGAACCTCGCCCGTCTCCACGTTAACCCACACGGCCACTTGCGTAGCGCGTAACGTCACGCCACTGGTGCTGCTGCCTACCATCAGTATTCAAGCGCTGGACGGCGGTGGAACGTCGCAGTCCAACTTTACCGTCTCGATTGAGTGCGATAACACCGCCGTGTCCGGCGTCTCATCCGGAGGCACGGCGCTAGGGCTACAGGTCCCGTATGAAAGCTATTTGGCCGCGCAAAAGCTGGGGCTGGTAAATGGCTCCGGCGGCGTGAGCTATCTTTTATCCGATGGCTATGGCACCGATGCCACTATCGCCACCGGTGTCGGTATCGCGTTAAGCAACGCCGCTACCGGTACGGCGATGAATTTCCTGGGCTGGGGAGCCTGTACCTCCAGCGGCTGCCCAAGCGGTAACGACGTGGGATGGTACTCCGTGCTCAACGGTGCTTCCGCTAGCGGCAGTTCAGCCTCCGGCTATACCAACTACCAGTCGGTGTTGACCGCCACATTGAAAAAAATACCGGGGCAGACGGTGACCGCCGGCAAAGTCAGCGCCAAAGCGTACGTTTGGGTGAGAGTACAGTGATGCGTAAACTCGCTACGCTATTGTTCGCGATGCTGACGTTCAACGCACACGCAGGGATGCTGGTCGATAAAACGCGGGTTATTTTTCATGAAGGCGAAGCGACGAAGAGCATCAACATCATGAACGTTAACGCCTACCCCGCCTTTGTGCAGGTTTGGGTCGATACGGGCGACATTCATAATTTCACCCAAAGTCCCGATGCTCCGTTTGTCCTTATCCCCCCGATATTTAACCTCCGGGCAGACGAAGTGAAATCGGTGAAAATCATCTATGACGGTAAAAAGTTGGCGGCCGACAGGGAAAGTTTGTACTGGATAAACCTCTACGAGGTACCGGCGGTAAAAACGGGGCTTACCCAGCAACAGTACCTGTTGATGTCAATGAAGACGCAGCTAAAGCTAATTTACCGCCCCAACAGCCTGGGCGATAACGTCACTGCGGCGGGGAAATCCGTCTCGTGTGCAGTAGAAGATAACGCGCCGCTCACCTTAGTTTGTCGTAATCCGAGCGGCTATTTTCTCTCCTATAACGACATCAGCGTGAGCCTCCACGGCCACCGCTACCAGGCCACCGCCGAGCTTGACCTTATGCTGCCGCCCTTCTCCACCCAACGCTTTGGATTAAAAGCGCTGCCGCAAGCGTCACTCGAGACGGGAAATAACATCACCTTTCGGTTGATTAACGATGCCGGAGAGCGAGAAGAGATAAGCCGTACGCTCAACCGCTAATCCGCGTTTTTTCATCGCGTCGCGGAGCGGGTTCATCATATCGACTCACGGGGAAGCCAGGGGCTGTCTACCCACACGGTATCCTGATGGCTGAGCCCTTCAATAAGATGCAGCGCGCTGAGACGGCCAATATCATAGTGCGGCAACTGGACCGTCGACAGCGGCGGTAAAAACAGCTCACCGGTCCCCACCATATTGTCATAGCCCAACACGGCGACATCCTGCGGAATACGCAGTCCTCGGCCCAACAATACCTGGTAGACAACAAAGGCCACACGGTCGTTGCCGCACACCACCGCATCAAACATCGGGCGCGAGCCCTTCAGGTAGCGCCCGACAAACTCCGCCGCATCAATATGGTGGCTCTCGCCGGGTGGAAGGTAGTGGTGGAACATGGTATCAGGGTCGACGCCCGCTTCACGGCAGGCTCTCTCCATTCCCGCTCGACGGCGATCGGTCGCCACAATCCCTTTTGGCAGGTGGATGCACAGCAGTCGCCGATAGCCTGCGGCCAACAGCGCTTTCACGCCGAGATATTGCCCTTGTTCGTCATCGGGAATATAGGTGGGAAATGGGCCACTGATGCTCTCGCAGTTCGCCAGCACGCAGCGATACTTATGCAGCTTTTCCGGCACCGGAACCTGACGCAGCCCCATCGCAGTGTAAATAATGCCGTCGGGGCGGTGCGATAACAGCAGATCGACCATTTTCTCTGGCCGATCGTTGCTGAACATATTCACCACAAAACTATTCCAGCCGTGCGCCCGGGCGGTCTCCTCGATAGAGAGCGTTATTTCAACGGAAAATGGCGTGGTCATGGTGTCCAGCGCCAGTACCCCAATGGTGTTGGCCGTCGTTTTCGCCCCGCGGATTTTTTTCGCCGAAATGTCAGAGACATAACCCAGGGCCTCCACGGCTTCCATCACCTTTTTATAGGTTTCTGGCCGCAGCCGTTCAGGCTCGTTAATCGCCCTCGACACGGTCATCAACGAGACGTTCGCCCGTTGTGCCACATCCTTTAAAGATGCCATACCCTCTCCTTTGACGGCGTTCACCTTGCCGGGTCCTGAAAATGCGATCTCGATAACACCCGCAAAATGTTAACGTTAACTTTTGTGATTAACATCGATATTACCACCAATTCTGCGGGAAAACCGAGAATGTTAACGTTATCTTTTCCGCAATTCACTTACGGGGACAAGCCAATGACATCACTACTTTCCAAAGCCAACGAAGCCTTGAGTCAACAAAAAGACCGTATAAACCCGCGCTGGTACCCGCGCTATCACCTTGCCCCGCAGGCGGGCTGGATGAACGATCCCAACGGTCTGTGCTGGTTCGATGGCTATTATCATGCGTTTTATCAGCACTACCCGTGGCAACCGGTCTGGGGGCCAATGCACTGGGGCCATGCGCGCAGCCGCGATATGGTGAACTGGGAGCACTTACCAATAGCACTGGCACCAGAAGGGCCAGAAGATAAAGATGGCTGTTTTTCCGGTTCCGCGGTGGTAGACGGCAATAAGCTGGCGCTTCTCTACACCGGGCACAAATTCGACGGCGAGGCGAAAGAAGAAAACCTGTATCAAGTACAGTGTCTGGCCACCAGCACCGACGGGGTTCACTTTGACCGCCAGGGCATGGTTCTTGATACCCCGCAGGGCGTTCACCATTTTCGCGATCCGAAAGTCTGGCAAGAGGGAGACAGCTGGTACATGGTGGTTGGCGCCCGGGTCGATGACGTGGGCGAAGTACAGCTTTATCGTTCGCAGGATCTGCGGCACTGGCAGTTTGCCAGCACGCTCGCCCAGGCCAACGACGGCATGGGTTACATGTGGGAATGCCCGGACCTCTTCCCACTGAAGGATAAACTCGTTTTCATGTTCTCACCGCAGGGTATCGCCGCCGCCGGCTACGATTACCGAAACCTGTTCCAGAGCGGCTATATGGTCGGCGAATGGCAGGATAACCATCAGTTCCACATTACCCAACCCTTCCAGGAGATGGATCACGGGCATGATTTTTACGCTCCCCAGTCATTTACCACCCCGGATGGCCGCCGCGTAGTCATCGGTTGGCTATCAATGTGGGAGTCACCGATGCCAGAACAGGCCGACGGCTGGGCGGGCATGCTTACCCTCCCCCGGGAAGTGACGCTCGACGCGGAGCAACGACTGCGTATGAACCCGGTGAAAGAGCTGGAATCGTTACGCGGCGAGCTTCATGTCTGGCCGGTCAGCGAACTGCACAATCGCACCCTGATGGTAGAAGAGCAGGCGCACGCTCTTGAAGTCGAATTGAGCCTCGATATCGCCCGCAGCCACGCTGAACAATATGGCATCGCGCTCGGCGATGGACTGCGCGTCTACGTCGATACGCAGTCACAGCGTCTGGTGCTGGAACGCCGCTACCCGCAGCATGGCCTCTCCGGCTGCCGCAGCGTCCCGCTGCCCGTCAATGATGTGCTGGATCTGCGTCTGTTTATCGACAGCTCTTCGATAGAAGTCTTTGCCAATCACGGCGAGTACACCCTCAGCAGTCGTATTTATCCTGAGCCGAACGATCGCCAGTTGAGCTTATTTAGCCACAACGGGCACGCCATTTTTACTAACGGGCAGGCCTGGCCGCTCGCCGCCCAATAACCCCCCGTCGCACTGTTTAAGGAAACACAATGACAATCTGGACGCTCGGAGATGCCGTGGTGGATTTACTACCGCGCGACAATATGCAGTTTGAAGCCTGTGCAGGAGGCGCCCCCTTCAATGTAGCTATCGGCGTCGCTCGCCTCGGCCATGCCAGCGGCTTTATCGGCCGCGTAGGCAATGACGCCTTCGGCCGCTTTCTGCACCAAACGCTGGTGACGGCGCAGGTGAAGACAGGAAGCCTGGAGTTTGATCCCCAGCGCCACACCAGTACCGTACTGGTGTCGCTGGCGCCTGACGGTGAACGACAGTTTGAGTTTCTGGTTAATCCGTCTGCCGATCAGTTTCTCAGCCCGGCAAGACTGCCCGACTTTGGCAGCGATATTCTGCACTTCTGTTCGCTGGCGCTGGTCGCGCCTGACTGCCGCGCCACCCTCACCCAGGCAATGGCGGCAACGCGCCAGGCCGGTGGCACGCTGAGCTTCGACATCAACCTGCGTCCGCAGATGTGGAGCAATGAGACGCAGATGTTTGATCTTGTTAGCGAGTTCGCCCGGCAGAGCGACATTCTGAAGATGTCCGAGGAAGAACTGCTTTGGCTAACACAGGCCGACAATATAAGCAGCGCCTGCGAACGGCTGGCTGATTTTCCCGCACGTCTGAAAATCATCACCCGCGGTGCCGATGGCGCTATCGCTTTCTGGCACAACAGCAGGTTGACGTTAAGCGGCTATCGCGTTGACAGCATCGACACCACCGGAGCCGGTGACGCCTTTATGGCCGGGCTGCTGGCGGCGCTCGCCGGAGAAGGCTGGCCTGCGTCAACGGCGGCGTTGTTCTCCCTTCTTGAACAGGCCAGCGCCTGCGGTGCCCTGGCAACCACCCAGCGTGGCGCGCTTAGCGCATTCCCCAACGGCCCACAGCTGAGCCGCTTTATTCAGTCACACCCTTCGCTACGGAGAACCATTACCCCGTAATACCGCGCACGCGTTACGTCGCAGCAGAATGACCTTACAATGACCTAATCTGGATTGGAAAAAACATGAAAATAACGATGCCGTTCAGTAATGATAAATACCGGTATTCCTCCGGGTATCTGCTCTTTTTCTTTGCCGCCTGGTCGCTGTGGTGGTCTTTTTACGCCATATGGCTAAAAAGCAAATTAGGCCTGTCCGGTACGGAGCTGGGCATGCTGTATGCCGTAAACCAGTTTTTCAGCATGCTGTTTATGTTGGGCTACGGTTTTCTGCAGGATAAGCTCGGTACCCGCAAACCCCTTATCTGGATGATGGGGACAGTCATCACCCTCAGCGGCCCGTTCCTGATTTATGTTTATGAACCGCTGCTGGTCTCCAGCTTCAAGCTTGGCATGGTACTGGGCGCCATTTTCTTTGGCCTTGGCTATCTCGCCGGTTGCGGTCTGGTGGAAAGTTTTGTCGAAAAAGTGAGCCGCAAATTCAACTTTGAATTCGGCACCGCCCGCTTCTGGGGGTCGCTTGGCTACGCCGCAGGGACGTTTGTGGGTGGTATCTTCTTCAGCATCAACCCACACATTAACTTCTGGTGCGTGTCGGTAATGGGGGTGATATTCCTGGCGATTAACGTGTTTTTCAAAACCGACGCACCGGCTCCAACGTCTGCGGCAGTCAGTTCGCCCGAGCCAGACGCGCTGACCCGAAAAGATTTTCTCACCATCTTTAAAGATTCGCAGTTCTGGTTTTTCGTTATCTTTGTCGTCGGCACCTGGTCGTTCTATAGCATCTACGATCAGCAGATGTTCCCGGTGTTTTACGCCAGCTTATTTGACGATCCTGAACTGGCTCCGCGCGTATACGGCTACCTCAACTCGGTACAGGTATTTATGGAAGCCGTCGGCATGGCGATGATTCCGTTCCTGATTAACCGCATCGGGCCGAAATCCGCACTGCTGCTGGGTGGCACGATCATGACCTGTCGCATTCTTGGCTCTGCGTTGTTCACCGATATCTCTATTATTTCCCTGATCAAAATGCTCCATGCGCTGGAAGTGCCGCTGTTTGTCATCTCGGTGTTTAAATTCAGCGTCGCAAACTTTGATAAGCGCCTCTCATCCACGATGTACCTGATTGGCTTTAATATCGCCAGCTCCATCGGCATCATCGTGCTGTCGCTGCCTATCGGTAAGCTGTTTGATAAGGTGGGCTATCAGGAGATCTTCCTGATAATGGCCAGCATCGTGGTTATCACACTGATATTTGGCTATTTCACGCTCAGTAAAAAGCATCACTCTTCGAAGGAAACGGCGGAGTTGGCTGCGGAGCAGTAAGACGAGATTAACAAAGTTAAATTGAAGCCAGTACGGTTCAGCGAATAATAAAATCCACGCGTAGTCGTGGGTTTTTACTTAAATTAACGCGTATTCCCTCTCTTTTATGTCCGTGGCGATCCCAACCAGATGCTCTTCGGCACTGCACATGTCGGTACGTTATTATCTTTCATGTCCATCATCGTAGTACTAAAAAAAGTCCACCCGACGTCACGCTATGCAGAGTGGACTTACATCACCTCAACGCCATAAACATCAGGCCATATAAAGGCCGAAAGCGGCTCATGAGGTCACTTCGAGTTCAGTGGCATAACGGGTGACCGGAACAAACGGCAGATAAGAGATACGCAGACGTTCCGCCAGTTCCAGCGTGTGGCTGCCGATTGCCAGCCCGCCTGGCATCAGAACGGTGATCGTCGCTTTTTCACCGAAGTTCCACCGATCGTCATAGACGGTTTCCAGTTCATCCAGCGTCCATTCGCGGCCACGAATTGCAAAGCGAATAGCCTGGCGATCGATTTTCGTGCCGTTGATGGTAATACCTAAATCTTCGACCATCGACAGCCCCAGCCCTCGATAATAGGGCAAACGAGCCTGAAAACGAAAACCGATCACTTTTTCATTTTCAGTGACGTTACCAAAGCCATCGCGGCAAATAATATGGTGATCAAACATCGTTAGCTCCTTAGCGAGAAAGTAATGCAGGGGTCGGCGTTTCGTTTAATAACCGGCAGAACATCAGTTGCTGGCGGCGTACCTGCTCGAGACTATCCACCTCCTGAGCATCCTCCACCCAGCGATTACCTTCATATTCAGAACAGATATAGCCTTCGTAACCGCCCTGCTTCAGTACGCGGAACACTTCATCGTAGGGGATCGACCATTCGACGTTCTCATCCGTCATCTCATAGAATTTTGCATGGATGTTATGAATGCGCGGCATAAAATCGAGCATCCGCTTTGGCTCAAACGCCGCGTTGTGGCGCAACGTTTCCGCCATCGCTATCTGTGGCCCTGGCCCCCATTTCTGCATCACGTCCAGAATAACGTATTCGCTCAGCACGCGGTCATCGTAGGCTTTTTCAATAAAATCGGCCGCCGCCTGCGGGCAACCATTGCGGATAAAGCGCTCCTTCCAGACCCGAGGGAAACGGAACAGAAACATTCCCATATCAGGCAGGAAGCCCAGCGCGCGGGTATTCGCTTTTTCATAGGCTTCCGCATGGCGAATAATCCAGGGATGATCGAAATGCAGCGGCGCATGCACCTCAAGCAGGATAGTGATCCCCTTATCTTCTGCATACGGTGCCGCAGCCACCAGCACCTCGGGCGCAACCGACACCAGCGAGCGAATAAACTTCATGCCCAGGCGGGCAGCAAAGTCGATATCCCGCTTGACGCTGTCGACCTGTTCAGCAAACGGCATCGGCCGGTCTTTATAGCGTTTGTAGTCAAGCATAAAGTCATGGCACACCGGTACCGTATCGTACTGGTGCATCAGGCGGTGCCATTCGGCAATCGCCTGGTCCGGCACGCCACACTCAGGCCATCCGTGAAACGTCTGCTCACCAATAACCTCAATGCCTCTTGCCCCCATGCTGGCGCAGTGCCCAATCACCTCTTCGAGCGTCATTTTGCCGAGATAGGTTTCGTTTTGAAAACTGTAGAGGCTGACGCCCCGTTGGATGTTATGGCTCATAGTGATTCCGTTTTGTCTTTCATAGTCAGGGCTAAGCCCGTTGCGTCACACACTTTTGCCACCGATTCAGCTACCGGTAGCGAAGGTTTATACTCGAGGCCCACGGCGCCGCAATATCCTAGCGTGCGCAGCGTGCGCATCGTAGATGTCCAGTCGCTTGCCGCCGCGTCGGGTTCATCGCGCCCCGGCGCCTGAGCAATCTGTACATGTCCCACCAGATGCATTCTGCCCGCCAGCACCGACGTCAGGCTCTCCCCCATCACCGTAGAGTGATAGACATCAAACAGCAGCTTCAGGTAAGGGCTATCAACTTCTTCCACGATATCGAGCCCCACCCGTGTGCTATTCAGGAACATTCCGGGGTGATCGATACGGGTATTCAGCGGCTCAAGCAGCAGCATAATTCCCGCCTTCTGGGCCAGACTTACCGCCTGGCGCAGCACGCTGAGCATCTGCGCTTTTTGTTCCTCAACATCGACGCCTTCACGGCTGAAGCCAGAGGCGATGACCAGCGGTGGCGATCCCAGCGTCAGCGCGGTCGCCAGGCTCTCCTTCAGCGCGGTGAGAAACTCACCATGCTGGGCGGGGTCAACCAGGCTGCGGCGAGGTTCAACCACGAAACTACTCAGCTGTACGCCGGTCTCTTGCAGCGCTTTTGCGAGCGTAGGTAAGGGTTTATCACGCCAAAGGTGAAATTCGACATGCGAGAAACCAAGGCGCTTTGCAGCGTATACCCGCTGCGCAACATCAGGGTGCTCTTGACTAAAAAGCCATTCAATACAGGCTGACAGGTACATCCTTCCTCCACGGTGGATTGGTGATTACACGCCATAAATAGAATAAAAATTCCAATTCTAGATTTAGCTTGTTTTTAACATGAACTTTCCGTCATTATCCGACAGAACAGCACAATAAATCAGAATGCGAGCACTAATTCTATTATTTAAATCCGTAGTGATGTCAATAATTTTTAACAAATCATTAACTAAAATTTGAAGGTACATCATGTTAAGCCCTACCCGAATGGCTGAAGATCGCGTCGCAGAAAACGAACGCGAACGTAAACGCACCTTTGCCGTGGTGGTCGTTTCTATCGCGATGGTATTGGAGATAATCGACGTCTCAATCCTTAACGTTGCCGTACCGGTACTGCAAAACGATCTGCAGGCCAGCGGCAGGCAGATTGAGTGGGTATTTACCGGTTACCTCTTTTTCTTTTCCGTTTTATTGCTGACCGGCGGGCGGCTGGGCGATCTGTTTGGATATCGTCGCTTGTTTATGGGCGGGCTACTGATGTTTGGCATCGCCTCCGCGGGCTGCGGATTGGCCGTTTCTGCCGACATGCTGATTGCCATGCGTATTCTACAGGGGGTCAGTGGCGCCATGATGGGGCCACAAATTCTGTCGCTGGTTCAGGTTCTCTATCCGCCGCACGAGCGTTTCAACGTAATGAGTATTTTCGGTATTCTCGGCGGCGCGGCGGGCGTGCTCGGGCCCATTCTCGGCGGTGCAATCATTGAATATGATATAGCCGGGCTGAGCTGGCGCCCGGTCTTTTTAATCAATATTCCCGTGGTTATCATCGCGCTGGTGCTGGCATGGCGAGTGCTGCCTGACGTCCGTAGCCCCCACGCACGCCAGATAGATATTACCGGTACGCTGCTGGCCATTGTCGGCGGTGGAGCGCTGCTTTTCACTCTCGTCGAAGCGCCTTCGCTACGCTGGCCGTGGTGGATATTCTTATTGCCTTTGCTGTCGGCTCTGCTGCTAATTCTATTCTGGCAGCATCTCAAACGTCGCACCCTGGCAGGTGGGGCGGCCCTCTTTCCCCCCGTTATTCTGCACGATCGTTTTTTTGTCACCGGAATCACCATCACCCTGCTCTATCAGCTCGCCACCGCCTCTCTGCTGCTGGCAACCTCGCTGGTTCTGCAAAGCGGCATGCGTCTTTCCCCACTGCACACCGCCCTGATGCATATTCCCTTTGCACTCGGCGCCGCGTTCTCGATTGCGGTAGCCGGCCGCCGTCTGGTGGGTAAACTTGGCCGCCTCATCACCCCCGTTGGCGTAGCCGTGCAAATAGCGGCGCTTGCGCTGATGGCGGCAGGCGTTCTCTACGCAGACACTCCGTTTAGCCTGCCGTTGTTGGGGAGCGGTTTCGGACTCTGCGGATGCGGCATGGGGCTGGTTTCCGCCCCCTTACCCGCGTTTGCCATGGCTCAGGTTCCGGTCGCCCATGCCGGAGCCGCCTCCGGGCTATTTCGCACCGGGCAGCAGTTTGGCGCCGCGCTGGGAATGGCCACGCTGGGTGGCTTTTATCTGGCGCAGACCGCCGCCGTACCGGCGCAGTGGTCCAGCGCCTTTATGACTTTGTTGGCGATGAATGGGCTGATATTGCTGCTTATCGCCCTGCTAAGCCGCGGCTTGCCGGGCGATGCTCACCGCCAGCCGGAGTAACGATTTCACCTTACCCTACCGGGGACTTTCCCCGATAATAAAAGAAGAGAAGGAGACCTATGAGCACTGATATTGATGTTCTGATTATTGGCAGCGGCCCCGCCGGGGCAACGTTCGCCCGTCATCTGGCCGATCGGACGACCGCTCGTATTTTAATGATTGATGCCGGTAGCGCGCTCACCGCCGCCACCGGTACCAATATCCGTAACCTGCCGCCGGATGCACGGGAGCAAGCCTGGAGCCAGGCAAAACGGTTCCCGCTGGCCGCTACATCAGAAGACGCCCCAGCGGATACGCTCCAGGCACGCCCCGGTACGCATCTACTCAACGCGCGGGCAACGGCCTCCCCTCTCCATGAGGCAATGCCCGCAGCAGCCATGTCCAGCAATATCGGCGGCATGGGGGTCCACTGGACCTGTGCCTGCCCTCGCCCCGGCGGCGCGGAGCAGATTCCGTTTATCGACGCGGCATCAATGCAGGCCGCCTTTGAGACCGCCGAGCGCTATCTGCAGGTCACACAACGTGGCTTTCCTGCCACCGCGCTGAGTCAAAGCATTATCAACGCGCTCAACCAGACATTTGCTGAGGGGCGAGATGCCTCAAGGCTGGCGCAGCCGATGCCATTAGCCTGCACGCCGCAGCCCGACGGGAAGCCCCGCTGGTCCGGCACGGATGCCATACTGGGCGATGTCAGCGCATTTAGCCGCCTGGAAATTCGCCCGGATACCCTCTGCAAACAGATCCGTACAGACGGCGATATTGCCCAGGGTGCAACGCTTTGCCATCTGCCGACCGGGCGTGAGTACGCTATCACCGCCCGGGTGATCATCGTCGCCGCCGATGCGCTGCGAACGCCGCAGCTTCTGCATGCCTCTGGTATTCGCCCTCACGCGCTGGGTCGCTGGCTCAACGACCAACCGCAGGTGATTGCGCTCATCAACGTCGACGCACCAGCAGGCAAACAGACTGCAGCAACACGCTCATCTGACGGACGTGATAACGTGTCCGGCGTAACCTGGCTTCCTTATAACGAGCCAGATTTTCCTTTCCACGGTCAGCTTATGCAGATGGATACCTCCCCGATTGCCTTCCATCAGGGCGGTGACGACGCTGGCAAACCGGTGGTGGGATTGGGCCTGTTTCTGGCAAAAGATCTGCGAGAGGAGGACCACATCATTTTTGAGCAGGAGACCGATGCGCTCGGCATGCCGCGTATGCGTTTAGCCTATGACCTGACGGAGCGCGACCGCGCCGGGCTTAGCCAGGCACTTGCGGCAGTCGAGAAAGTCGGCACCGCGCTGAACGGCGTCGCCAACGGCGGTGAGGCTATCATCCTGCCTGCGGGCACGTCCTTGCACTACCAGGGCACGCACCGGATAGGCCCGGTGGATGACGGTACCTGCGTCACCTCACCGGTCTCGCGGGTCTGGGGGTTCAATAACCTTTATCTTGGCGGCAACGGTGCTATCCCTACGGCCACCGCCTGTAACCCAACGCTCACCAGCGTCGCGCTGGCGGTGATGGCAGCTGACGACATCATTCGCCGCTTTTTCCCTGGCTGACAGCGGCCGCCAATAGCCTCATCTCCATGAGGCTATTCCAATACCCCTATCTCAATCATGGTATTTATATTCGCAATGTCTGTTATGCGAATTCACAATTTTTCTGCCACTGAATAAGCCTCCTACTCTTGAGTCCGGAGCCATCCGGCTTCGATCTGTACTCAACCTACACAATAAGAAAATCGCGCCGCCACATCGCCCTATCAAGGCGTGCGTGATAAAGGAGAACGACGTGAGTAAGCATCTGCATTCGCCCGAAAAAGTGCCGCAAGCGGGCATGGCGCAGGGCATCATTATTGCCCTGACCGCGTTTTTGCCCATTCTGGCTATCGTTTCACTGGCCCCTGCGGTCCCTACCTTGATTCAACACTTCGCCCACGTTCGCTACGTCGAGACGCTGGTGCCGTTAATGCTTACCGCTCCGGGGCTGGTCATCGCCGTGACCGCACCCTGCACCGGCTGGATGGTGGATAAATTTGGCCGCCGTAAGCTGCTGCTCGGCGCTACGCTGCTGTATGGCGTCTGCGGCACCATGCCGCTCTATCTGCAATCATTGATGCCTATTTTTATCAGCCGGCTAGGGGTCGGCCTGGCGGAAGCCGTGGTGCTCACCATTGCCAATACCATGCTGATTGACTATTTCGACGATAAACAGCGCCGCTTTTGGCTGACGGTGCAAGGGGTCATTGGGCCCGCGCTGGCAGTCGTAGTACTTGCCAGCTCCGGCTACCTGACGGCTATCCGCTGGAATGGCGCCTTTATTATCTACGGCGTCGCTCTGTTGCTCTTTGTGGCGATGTATTTCTGGATGTTTGAGCCCCAGAAAGCACAGCGGCAGGCCATGCAGTCCGCCGTTGAGGTGCAGCGTTTTCCGTGGTCACGGGTGCTCGCACTTAGCGCGGTGACGTTTATAACCGCCATCATTTACTACGTCTATACCATCAATGGAGCCAATGCGTTTCACACGCTGGAAAAGGCACGTCCGCAGGAAATTGGGCTGATTATGTCGCTGGTGAGCCTTGCCGTCCCCGTAGGTTCGTTACTTTTTGGCTGGCTCACGCGTTATTGCACGCCCGAGCGGGTGATTGCGATTACCCTCATATTGATGGGCTGCGGCATGGTCATCATGGGAATATCCAGCACGTTACTGCCGATGGGCGCTGGTTCTGTGCTGCAGCAGCTCGGTGCCGGTATGGCCATCAGTGCGATGATCTATTGGGTCGGTTCGCTTATCCCACCGGCCTTTAGCGGCCGAGCGATGGGAGCCTGGTCAGGCGCCTTTTTCGCCGGTATGTTCGTCAGCCCGATTATTGTCGGACTGATGCGAATGCAGACGGATAACCAGATCCTTCCCGTCTTTATCGCACTGGGAGCCCTGTCGCTGATGCTGGCACTGCTGCTGTTTTTATATACGTTCTCGCGACATAGTAAGCTGTTACGTCAAGCCAAAGACGCCAGCGAATGGCAACTGGCGAAATAATGCTTCGGCTCAGTGGCGGCGAGAGCCGTCACTGAGTTTCTATTGCCGGAGAGATTAAGAAACTCAGGCACATCACGCCGAGATCCTGTTTCAGCTGATCCCAATCCCCTTCTCCAGCTGCCTCGCTGGCCGAGCCTAATCCCAGGAATCGCGCCAGGGCGGCGTAGGCAATCGTAAAGCAGAACTTCACCGCCAGTTCAGGCTGAGGATGATGAATATCCGCCGCTGAATCCATCAACAGCTCAATAAAGATCTGTTCATTTTTCTGATAGGCCGCTTTACCAATCCCGGCAATACGCTCGTCATCCGCGCGCGCCATAAAAGGCCGTAAAATCCCGGCGTGGCGACGCAAATAGTCAGCCTGCAGATCCAGCAGTTCGGGGACGAGTTGACGTAGCGGCAGGTGGCGCGCACGCAGGCTGGTCGTCAATTGCTGCCACTCAGCATCGAGCCCCTGCATCACTTCAATCATGACCGCGACAAAAAGCTCCTCTTTGCCGCTAAAACGCGCGTAGATAGAGCCCACAGACACCCCGGAACGTTTACTGATTTCAGCTATCGTCAGCAGTTCAAACGTACCTTCGTGCAAAATTTCACGACTAGCGCTCATCAGGCGTTCAAGCGCGATCCGGCTACGGTCCTGTTTCGGCTTGCGCATATCGGGAAGATCGGTCATTCGCGTTTACACCCCTTATTCATAGAAACCCCAGCAGTGTATTGCACTTAACAGCCCCCCTGCAAATTACCGCCAACGGAATGGGAAGGTAATTGTTATGAAAATGTGAACTCCGTCATTTCAATCACTCACAAAATAACTAGAATACGAATTCTAGTTTTAGTTACACAACACAACCATGATAAGACAGGAGCTGCTATGCGTTTTTCCGTATTCCTCGTAGGTCGTTCAACCGCACCCGAACAAGATAGTTTCGTGATGAGTTCGCTTGCCGATCACGCCCGTCAGGCAGAAGCGTTCGGTTTTGACGCGGTGTTTATGCCTGACCATCACTTCACCGGCTATGCTCCCATGGCGAGCGATCCTTTTATGTTTGCCGCCTGGCTTGCCGGGCAACTCAAGAAGATCCACTTCGGTATGTCGGTCACTACCGTCCCACTTCACCACCCGGTGCGCTTCGCTGAGCGCGTCAACCTGCTCGATCATTTAACCGAAGGCCGCCTGCTGGTGGGTATCGGAAGTGGAACGACTCCGGAAGAGATGATCGGTTTTGGCGTGAACTACAAAGACGCTTCGAACCTGCTGCAGGAGAATCTCGACCTGGTACAGCGACTGTGGGAGAAAAAAATCGAAGATGAGCCAATTATTTTTGAAACCTCGCACTACAAAGGCGCAGTGGTGCAACGCATCGTCCCTACCGCCTTGCAAAAACCGTTTAATCGCATCATGCCCGTCGCCCTGCGCGAAAGCAGCATGCAGCGTGCGGCCGATAATGGCTGGCCGGCCTTTATTCCCGCCTTTACGCCACCGATCCCGGCCAGCGACGATCCGTTCGGACAGTTAACGCACTACTTCACTCGCTATCGCGACGCGCTGCTCAACGCCGGGCATTCACAGGCCGTTATCGACCACTGCCTCTCCTGGACCACCCATACATGGCAATGCGTTCACGTCGCCCCAACCGATGAACAGGCTCGGGAGGAAATGATGCAAATCATGGGCTGGTATAAAGACGCTATCGATCGCGAGTATGAGTACAACAAACGGGCGGAAGAGTTCAGCGGCGTCTCCCTGCACCGTCACCCGGACTGCTTCAGCGAAGAGTGGATCAAGACCTGGTGTCTGTACGGGAGCCCGGAAACCGTAGCCCATGAGCTGGAGCGCCATCAACAGTTGGGTATCGGCAACGTGCTGTTAGGCTTCACCAACGGCCCATTAACGCCAGAGCGCCTGCGTCTTAGCCAGCAATCAATCTCATTGTTTGCCGAAAAGATCCTGCCCCGCTTTCGCTAACCAACGTAAAGAGGAATGTGTATGACGCTTCATCGCACCCATCGCCAACCCTTTATTGTCGGGATTGGCGGAACAACACGCCCCGGCTCAAGCACCGAACGCGCCTTGAGTCGGGCACTGGCACATGCCGAGCATTTAGGGGCCAGAACGCAACTTTTCGGTGGGCAAGAGCTTGCCGCCCTGCCTGCGTTTAACCCGGAAATTAAGACCCGTACGCCGCAGGAAATCGCGTTCATCGAAGCGGTACGCAATGCCGACGGTATCCTGCTGGCTTCACCGGGCTATCACGGCGGCGTATCGGGGCTGGTCAAAAATGCCATCGATCTGCTGGAAGACTTACGCGCAGACGACCGCGTTTACCTTGATGGCCGTGCGGTTGGCTGTCTGGTGACCGCGGCAGGATGGCAAGGATGTAATACGACGCTGAGTGCGCTGCGCGACATTGTGCACGCACTGCGCGGCTGGCCGACGCCGCTGGGCGTCACCCTGAATACTGCTGGCGTATCGTTGTTTGATATTAACGGCAACTGCACTGAACCTGCGGTACAGCAGTCACTGGAGATACTGGCAGAACAGACGCTGACGTTTGCCCCCCAACCGGCAGTACGGAGAGAGTCCAATGCACTCATTCAACATCCCGCCTGATTGGGAAGCAAAGCTGCGGCTCACCGCGGGCATGGGGATGTGGTCCACGCACCCCATTCCCGGCACACCGCTCGGCGCGGTCACGCTCTCGGATGGGCCCATGGGCATTACCGGTGGACGCGTTGATGAGCGGGACATCGCCTTACTGAGCCCTTGCGGGTTGGCGCTTGGCGCAAGCTGGGATCGCGCGCTGGTCCGTCGCGTCGGCGATGTTATTGGTCAGGAAGCGCTACGCACCGGCGTGCAGGCACTGCTGGCACCGAATTTGAATCTGATGCGCAGCCCGATGGCCGGGCGCGCTTTTGAGCTATTCGGCGAAGATCCGCGTCATATTGCCGATATGGGCGCGGCCTGGATTGACGGCGTGCAGTCCAGGGGCGTCGGCTGCGTGGTGAAGCACATGGTGTGCAATGACTCAGAAACGGATCGCCGGAACATGAACGTGGTGGTGGACGAAGCCACCCTGCGCGAAGTCTATTTCTGGCCGTTTGAAGAGGCGGCCAGCCGCGGCGTCTGGGGCATGTTAACCGCCTACAATCGGGTCAACGGCGTGCACTGTGCCGAACAACATCAGGCCATCAGCCAGTGGTTAAAACATGACCTTGGCTGGGATGGGCTGGTGATGTCCGATTGGTTCGGCACGCAAAATGGTATCGCCAGCTTCCGTGCCGGGCTGGATTTGGAAATGCCGGGCCCGGCACGGCATATGGGAGATCATCTACGAGACGCCCTTAAGGAAGAGGATAATCCGCGCCTCAATGATACCGTAGCGCGCCTGACGCGGTTTGCTGAACGCGTCTCGACGCCGTCATCCTACGATGCGAGCCCTCGAGCACAACGCTTACGCACTGACGTGCTGGAAGAGGCCGCTGCGGCAGGCTTTGTGATGCTGAAAAACGAAGCCAGTCTACTGCCCCTGAAGCCGGCGTCCCGTCTGGCGGTCATTGGCCCGAATGCGCAGACCCCCTGCTTCCAGGGGGGTACCTTTGCACGCGTGGCGCTAATGCCGGGGTTAATCGCCCCCATCGACGCTATCCGCCAGCGCTTCTCGGAGCAGGAGGTTGAGTATGCTCAAGGGGTGGAAAGCGACTATCGCATTCCACCGCTCACGGCGCTGGCGTTAACCAGCGATGACAATAGCCCTGGGCTGGAGGTGGTTTACGCCACGCCGAGTCGGGGCGAATGCCATCGCGAGCAGCGCCATGCCTCATCGTTAATCTGGTTTCGCGATATGCCCGGCGTTGGCGATTTGCTGGCGCTGGATGAAGAGGCGACCGTGACCATTCGCACTCGTTTTATCGCCACCCGCTCGGGCATACACCGCTTCTGGCTCGGCGGCACCGGCACGGTAAATCTGGCAATAAACGGCAATCATGTGGCCCGTTTTAGCGGTGAAACGCTAGACGGTGACATTATGGGCAAGCTGATGCAGGCCGACAGCACCACCGTTGAAGTGCCGCTGGTTGAAGGTAACACGGTGAACCTGATGCTGACGATGTCGCTTTCACGCAGTATCGCTCACGGAGTATGGTTTGGCTGCCAACTGCCGCAAACGGTGGATCTTCTTGCCGAAGCCGTCGCCTGCGCGCAGCGTGCCGACCAGGTGGTGCTGGTCATTGGTGAAACCGCCGATGCCGGTCTGGAAAGCATCGACCGACACACCACGGCCCTGCCCGCACATCAGGTGGCGCTCATTGACGCCGTTTGCGCGGTTAACCCGAGGACGGTGGTGGTGGTGAACGTCGCCCATCCGGTTGATACCCACTGCCTTGCCTGCGCCGCGGCGGTGATTGTCGCCTGGTATCCGGGACAAGAGTTTGGCCCGGCGCTGGCGTCCGTTCTGGCCGGCGATCGTGAACCAGGCGGGCGCTTACCGGTCACCTTTGCTCGCCTGGAGTCAGACTACCCGGTGGTGAATCTTACCCCCGATCAAGAAGGTAATCTCTACTATCACGAGCGGCAGCAGGTGGGCTATCGCTATTTCGCGGCACGGGGATGCGCGCCAGAATGGGCTTTTGGCTTCGGGCTGGGCTATGCCGATATCACCTTTGCGCAGACGCATTTACGTCACGAGGGCGGCTTATCCGTCGCGGTGACGCTGCAAAATGCATCTGCGCGTGAGGGGAAAGCGGTGGTGCAGGTTTACCTGTTCTCTCCGTCAATCGGCGAAATAGCATCGTCCCTGATGCTGGCAGATTTCGCCGCCGTCACCCTGGCGGCACAACGTAGTACGACGGTCGAGATCCCACTGACGGCGCGTCTATTCCAGCGCTGGAGCGTCAGCCAGCATCAATGGGTAACGCAAACTGGCGACTGGGAGGTTCGGGTAGGACGCGCCAGCAACGATATCGCCGCCGTGTTCAAGGTATCGGTTGCGGATAACAGCGTCAGGGTTATCGATATGCCATAACGACATCGCGACAGCAGAGGCTGTCGCGATGATTTATGTTATTCATTTCAACGTTCTGCCCGCCCTCATTTTCTGATGGGCGGGCTTTTTTTGCGGCTTAGAAGTTCCAGTACATTGATGACTGATACAGTATCGCGTCATCACGTTTCGGCACCAGCGTTGGGTTATCCTGCCACGTGATGCCGTTAATCCAGTAAATCCCTTTCACCAATCGGAACGCATGAGAGAGCGAAATCGCGTTAATGGTCTCAGGAGCTTCCAGCCCTGCTGGCTTGAGCGAGTCGCGGAATTTATGGCTGATAAACGAGCGGGTATAGCCCAGCGACGTCATGTCGTTCTGGCGTCCGGGGAAGAGACCAATATCAAACAGCGTCACCTGAAAATCACTGGCGTAAGCATTGCGATCGTCCGGGGCATAGTTCACTTTTGTATCCAGATACAGCCCTAACGGCAGTCCGTGCTGCGGCTGAGTGAGCTGGACGGTATTGGCCATATAGAAGGCATAGTTATCGCTGCTGTTACCGGGCTTATCGAAGTATGCGTAGTGCGAGGTATTATAAATACCGCCAGCACGGAACCAGATAGAGCGGCCATTCTCGCTGGCATCCTGCTTGTAGCCGACTTCATTGACCAGGATCGGATTGGCACCGTCAACGTGCCATTTCAGGCCATACGGGTTCTGCTCCACATCGTCTAAATGCCCTTTTGGCGACATGCTGCGGCTCACGGCGAAGTTGTTGTACCATTTTTTCTCGCTGTCACGCGCAATCATCGTAAAGGTCGGCGTTGGCGCGTTCAGGCTGATCCCAACCTGTACCGGAATCACGCTGGTTGGCCCCAGCGCGGCAGAAGAGGAGTTTCCGCCCAGAATCATGCCGTAGAACTGGCGGATTAACGGATAAAAACCATACTGCAGCTCCAGCTGCCCATTTAAGAGCGGCTGGTTGATCGCCAGGGTGGCAATATTATGCAAGCGTGGGTAGCCGTCCTGGTAATTAGAGGTGGAGAACTGAGGCGAGAGAGTAAACTGTGCATCTTTGGTAAAGCCGATACGTTCAAGATCATAAGTCACGTTCAGCGCCATAGTTTGCGCCCAGGTAAAATTCTGTCCGCTGTATTCCTGCGGTTCACGCTGCTGATCGCGCAGATCGTATAAAATAGTTGGGTTCCAGCTTAACTGCGCCCCCCAGCCATAATCCGCCAGCGCGCTTCGCCAGCCGTTAGGGTCGCCAATTAACGATTCACAAATCGAAGGCGGTGTAACCACCTGCTGCGACCGCGTGTTCAATTTATCCAACTGTTCGCACGTATATTTATTTTCCTGCGCAAAAAGCGATGGGGAAAATAATGCCAGAGTGAGAAGAGAAAGCGGGAAAACAGTTTTCTTATTTATTTGGGTACAGCACAGACTCATCATAAATCCTCAATTATTATTTTTTGCAGGTAAAGATGTTCTATACCGCTACGTGCTATATTAATTATTGGCATCGGCGGCATTCGTTATATATAGGGATTAATTCATCTGAACAGCATTAATGCGAAGGTCATTATTCAGGCATGGTGCTCCCTACCCGCCGTTGTCACGGCAGGGATTAACTATTTGCATGATGAACGAAAGTTAATTGGCGGTTATTTTCCGCACCGCCGTGCGCGAAGATGATAGTGCAAGGCAGACGGCAATCAGCAGCGTCATCACTGCGAAGATCAGCAGGGTATCCTGTAGTTTGCCGGTGACGCTGGTCATGGACGTAACGCCCACGGGGCTAAGAAACATGCCGAGGAAGAAAAAGGTATGCCAGATCCCCATTCCTTTCGCGCGATGCTCGGCCGGAAGAACCTTCATGACCCAGCCCAGCATTAATGGAATCAGCATGCCATTACCAATCTGAGCAATAAATGCGGCCATGACCGCGCTAATATGATTACTGGCGAGAGAAATAAACAATAACCCTGCGCCAAATATGGCATAAAATTGCATCAACTGTTTATCAATACGCTGTTTCGCCATTCGGCCATATAGCCATGCGCCTAGCGGCACGCCAATACCTGCAATCGCCGTGGCAATACCAATCTGGCTGCTGTTACGCATGCCCAGTTGGCTAAAGACCTGGCTGATTTGCAGCGGTTCAATAAAATAAATCACCGCGCTGACTAGCGTAATAAAGCTGATAAGGCACATTTGTCCCCGAGGAAAAGCCTGAGCCGGAGTCGACACTGCAGCATTTTCTTCACCGCGCGCAACGGGTTCACGCGTAAAGAGAATAAGGCCGAGAAAGAGAGGAATCGCGATGGCGTATAAATAAATCGGTCCCGTCCAGCCAAACGTCCCTAAAAAACCGGAGGCTAAAATAATGAGGGTGGCAACGATCGACCCTACCCCACTCTGTATCGCCAGCCAGCGATTACGCGCCGAGCCGCTAAAATAATCACCAATCAGCGCATTCGCGGTGGTCAGAATAAAGGCGTCGGCAATACCCATGATCATTCGCGCCAGCAGGATTAGCGGCAGGCTATCCAGCATCACCGGTAATAGCCCGAACAGCGCGTATCCCCCCGTAGCGGCAATCAGCAGACGACGACGGCTAAAGCGATCGCCAATCACGCCCGCCAGCGGGGCGATTAGCGCCATGCTAATAGACGGCACGGTAATGATCATCGGCACCAGCAGTTGCGCGTGAGGATGAGCACCAAAATGGTTAAACAGGACAGGCATCACCGGAATCATGGTTAATGTCCCCATCACGGGTAGCACGGCGGCTAACATCAATAACATCGCCTGTACGGCTCCCGCTGGTTTCGGCGTGGCTATCACCCTTTGCATGACCTTTTTCCTCTCGCTCATCTGCTTTGTTCTTTAAATAAGAATATGAATTCTAATTCTAGTTAATGCGGTTAAAAAAAGGTGATAGTTCACCGGATACCGCTGCGCTGATGACAACCTGCACAGCATAAACCTACCTGAGCAACCGCTTTCAATCTGCGATAAGGCTCACAATTGAAACAACATTCAAACATAATATTAACATTAAAAGGCCTGAGAATTAACATCGCGAGCTACTGCAAGGGCAATGCCCTGGCCTCCCCCGACGCACAGCGTAGCCAGACCACGTGCCGCATTCTGACGCTGCATCTCATGGAGTAACGTCACCAGAATTCGGCAGCCAGAGGCACCAATGGCGTGGCCTAATGCGATGGCACCGCCGTTAACGTTGACCCTCAGCGTGTCCCACTCCATCTCCCTGTTGACGGCAATTCCCTGCGCCGCGAACGCTTCATTCACCTCGATAAGATCAACGGACTCCTGCGGCCACCTCGCCTGCTGTAAACAGCGCCGCGTTGCCAACACCGGGCCAATACCCATATAGGCCGGGTCAACCCCCGCCGTGGCGCTAGCGACAATCGTGGCCATAATCGGCAGGCCCAACTTCTGCGCCCGTTCACGGCGCATGACCAATACCGCCGCCGCGCCGTCGTTGAGTGTGGAAGCGTTACCCGCGGTCACCGTCCCCTCATCAATAAATGCCGGTCGCAGCGCCGCTAACGCGTTAAGCGTCGCGTCGGGACGAGGCTGCTCGTCGTCACGAAAACAACGTTCGACGCCCTTTTTGCGCGCCGGCAGCGTGACCGGCACAATCTCAGCTTCAAAGCGACCGCTTTCCTGCGCGGCCCGCGCTTTGCGTTGGGACGTCATGGCGAAAAGATCCTGCTCCTCGCGGCTAATCGCGTAACGCTGGGCCAGATTTTCGGCCGTGATCCCCATGGCGTAGTTGTTAAAGGCATCCCACAGCCCGTCGTGTACCAGGCTGTCAATCACTTGCCCGTGACCGAAGCGCATCCCCTGACGCGCCTCGCCGAGCAAAAACGGCGCCTGGCTCATACACTCCTGGCCGCCGGCAATCACCACTTCAGCCGCGCCGCTATGAATGCTCTGCGCGGCAAGCTGCACGGCTTTCAGGCCCGATCCGCAAACGAGATTCACCGTCAGTGCGCTAACGGTAACCGGTAAACCCGCCTTAAGCGCCGTCTGACGGGCCGGGTTCTGCCCACATCCGGCGGTCAGCACCTGCCCCATAATGATCTCGTCGACGGCCTCCGCCGGGACGCCGCTTTGTGCCAGCAGCGCCTCCACCACCTTCGTCCCTAACTGGACGGCGCTCAGCGCCCCCATTTCACCCTGAAAACGTCCAACTGGCGTGCGCAGCGCCGCCACAATTACCGCATCATTATTCATCGTTACACCTGCATTTCCGGTACGACATCAGGCACCCGCAGCGGCCCTGCCGTTTTGGCGATAATTTCCGCCACGCTGACGCCGGGCGCTCGCTCGCGGAGGATAAATTCGCCATTGGCGATCTCAAGCCATGCGAGATCGGTCAGCACCCAGCGAATACAGTTCACGCCGGTGAGCGGCAGCGTACAGTGGCGAAGTAGCTTCGATTCCCCGTTTTTTGCCGCGTGGGTCATGGTGACAATAATATGTCGGGCCCCGGCCACCAGATCCATCGCCCCGCCCATCCCCTTCACCATCTTATTCGGCACCATCCACGAGGCGATATTCCCCTGGGCATCGACCTCAAGCGCGCCAAGCACGGTCATATCAACGTGTCCGCCGCGGATCATCGCAAACGAGCTGGCGGAATCAAAAATGGCCGCCCCAGCCCGTGCCGTGACGGTCTGTTTTCCTGCGTTGATCATCTCGGCATCGACCGACGCCTCGCTCGGGAAATCGCCCATTCCCAGCAGCCCGTTTTCCGATTGCAGCATCACATCAATATCAGCAGGAACATAGTTGGCGACCAGCGTAGGGATTCCAATCCCCAGATTCACGTAATCGCCATCGCGCAGTTCCTGGGCCACCCGACGAGCCATCTGTTCACGCGTGAGCATGGCGTCCTCCCGTTTGCAGCGTCCGTTTTTCAATGCGCTTTTCGCAGGCGCATTGGATGAGCCGGTGAACATAGATACCTGGCGTGTGGATCTGCGTGGGATCCAGCGTGCCGGGCGGGACAATTTCATCGACTTCCACTACCGTGATCTTCCCCGCCGTTGCCATCAGCGGGTTAAAGTTCTGCGCCGTATGACGATAAATCACGTTCCCGTACCAGTCCGCTTTCCAGCCTTTGATAATGGCAAAGTCCCCCTGGATGGCAGGTTCAAGAACATAGTGACGATCGCCAAACCGCCGCGTCTCTTTGCCTTCTGCCACCAGCGTGCCGTAACCCGTGGCGGTAAAAAACGCGGGGATCCCGGCGCCGCCTGCGCGAATTTTTTCCGCCAGCGTGCCCTGCGGCGTCAGCTCAACCTCCAGTTCACCACTGAGCAACTGCTGCTCAAAGCGGGCGTTTTCCCCCACGTAGGAGGCGATCATCTTGCGGATCTGGCGGTGTTCCAGCAGCACGCCAAGACCAAAGTCGTCGATGCCGCAATTATTAGAGACAACCGTGAGGTCGCGTACGCCGCGGCGTTGGATCCCAGCAATTAAATTCTCCGGTATACCGCATAATCCAAACCCGCCAGCCAGTACGGTCATCCCGTCGCTGAGCCCATCCAACGCCGCTTCCAGCGTGGCCACGCGCTTATCCAGCCCCTTCATCTCACGCCTCCACAATCGCAACGGCGCGGGTAAACCCCGCCGATGCCCGCTTGATCTTGTAGGGGAAGCAACTGACCCAGAACCCGCTATCCGGCAGCTGATCCAGATTGGTCAATTTTTCCATCTGCCCATAGGCAATATCTCTTCCCGCTTTGTGGCCTTCCCAGATGAGCGAGGCATCGCCGGTTTGCAGAAAACGTTCGCGGGTAAAGCCGAAGGGCGCATCCCAGCTCCAGGCGTCGGTGCCCACGACCCTGACGCCCTGCTCCAGCAGCCAAAGCGTCGCCTCACGCCCAATACCGCAGCCCCGCTGCAGATAATCCTCTTTCCCATAGCACGCGCCGGCGGCGGTATTGATCAGCACAATATCGAGCGGCGCAAGCGTATGTCCGATGCGCTGTAATGCCTGTTGGAGATCCCGAGGTTGCAAAATCGCGCCGTCCGCCCTCTGGCGAAAATCCAGTTTGACGCCGGGGCGCAAACACCATTCCAGCGGCAGCTCATCAATACCGAAGGCCGGTTCCCCACCGTTGGTGGTGGAGCTGTAATGCCACGGCGCATCCATATGCGTGCCGTTGTGCGGCGTGACCGTTAGCTTCTCGCTTGCCCATGCCTCGTTACCCGGCATTTGGTGTTTTTCCAGCCCCGGAAACATGGCCGCCATTTCCGGCCAGCCTTGCTGATGATCCATATACTCAATTTTCGGCAGCAGCGGCGGCGGATCGGTCCAGGGGTTATTATCAAGCGTGACGGAAAGGTCTATCAGGCGTCGGCCTTGTAATAAATTCATGAGTTGTTCTCCTGTTATCGCGGCGCAGTCACGCGCTGTTGTATGGCCCCAAAAACAGCCCGGTCATCGCCGGAGCGACTCTCCATAAAAATGGATTCCCCCACCTGCAGGTACGGCGTTCGCGGCGCCCCTGAGGCGATGGTTTCAAGCGCCCTTACCTCGGCAATGCAGCTGGCGCCTTTCGCACTGTCCCATCCGGAGACCGTACCGGAACCGACCAGCGTCCCGGCACGCAGGCGGCGGGTTAATGCGGCATGCGCGATCAGCTCCCCAAAGTGGAAGTGCATCTCAGCGCCCGACTGCCGGCCAAACGGTTCGCCGTTACGTTGGATCGTCAGCGGCAGGTGAATCCGACCGTCTCGCCAGCTCTCTCCCAGTTCATCAGGGGTGACGGCAACGGGAGCAAAAGCGCTGGAAGGCTTTGCGTGGATAAAACCGAAGCCTGTTTTCATCTCTCTTGGGGCCAGCGCGCGCAAGCTGATGTCGTTAAGCTGAAGCAACAGTCGGACGTGCGATAACGCCGCGATGGGATTGCAGCCCATCGGCACGTCATCCACCAGCACCGCATACTCGCCTTCAAAATCCAGCTGCCAGGCGTCATCTGCACAGACGATATCCCCGCGGGCCCCGAGAAAATCGTCGCCGCAGCCCTGATACATCAGCGGGGTATCCTCCACGCCCTCAATAGGGGGCAGATTAAACGCCTGCTGCATTCGTTCGCCGTGGCTAAGAAAGGCGGAACCATCCAGCCATTGCCACGCGCGCGGCAGCGGCGCCAGCAGTTGCCCGGCATCAAAAGGGATGGCCCGGGTGATTAATCCCGCGTTTAGCGCCGCGTAGCGCGCCTGCAGAGCCGGCTGCATTTGTTGCCAATTTTCGATAGCATCCTGTAGCGTGGCGGCAATCCCCTCGGCGTCGACCATCCACAGCAGGTCATGGGAAACCAACATCAATTGTCCATCGCGCTCGCCGTTATTCCGTGTTGCCAGCTTCATTAAAATTCTCCGTGAGTCGTAACCAACCATCGGCCGTAATGTCATACGCCAGCGGCGTTAACGCCTGGCCCAGGCAGACTCCCTGGACGCACTGGCCGCTGTCAGGCTCAAATAACGCCCCGTGAGCAAAGCACACCAGTCGGTCGGCCGTGGCGTTAAAAAAGGCATGCTGCTGCCAGTTCATCGGCGTCCCCAGATGCGGGCAGCGATTGCGCCAAAGGTAGATTTCCCCGCGATAGCGCACAGCAAAAAGCGTGGCTTGGCCACAGCGCTGAGGATCGAACCCCAGCGCATCGCCCTCTCCCAGGCACTCTACCCGGCACAGCGGTTGTGGTAGCACCATGTTTAATGTGCGTTATCCGGGCCCGGCGCCCATTTTTCCCGCCAGCCCAGCAGGAAATACTGCGAGTTATCGGCTCCCGGTAGCGCTTCGCGCGGCTGCCAGCTGTCATCATGACGATCCATATCCGCGTCATATTCGATATGACAGCCGAGCGGGCTGTTGAAGTACCAGAACCAGTTAGAGCCCAACTGATGGCGGCCCGGCCCCCAGAATGACTGGTAACCTTTTTCCACAAAACGGCTCCCGGCCATCATCAGTTCCGTTGGCCCGCCCATGTGGAAGGTGAAGTGTTCGATACCGGTCATAAATGGCGGGGCCTGGATTAAAAACAGCGTATGGTGATCCTGGGTACCGCTCGGTCGCAGGAAAGGACCGACGTGGGTAAAGCGATCGGTGCAGACAAATCCCAACCGCTGATAAAACGCTTCCGCCCGTTCGGCATCGGGGACAAAGTAGACCACATGCGACAGCGAACGCGGGGCGGCGGGCATGGTTGCGCTCGCCCCGGTATGGTTAAGCGGCCGGGCCTGCTTATCCCCTGGCGCATTCACCTTCTCGGCAGCAAGGGCGACCGGCTGACGTTGAGTCACGCGAAATCCTAGCGCAAAGCCCATATCATCAAGGCTGTGCAGCACGCCTTCGCTATCGACATGCACTTCCCTGTCTTTCAGCAACTCTTTGGCAATGGCGTCGAGCGTCGCCGCATCGGCAACGCCATAGACGGTTTCACGCAGCTGGCTGCCGCTGGAAAGCGCCGCTGGCAGCGAAGGATCGTCGCGCTCCCGCAGCAGGACGCCGGTGCCGTCAAGCGCCTGGAAGAAATCTCCCGGCATCTCGCTCAGGCCATAGTCGCGCAGAAACTGCCGGCAGCCCGGCAAATCATCAACGCCAAAAACCAGATAATCAGGCCCCAGAATATTCACGGTTAGTCTCTCCAGATAAAAGTGGTTCAGCCACACGGCCGCCGAGCGTGCGTGCGACCCAGTCGGCAATATAGTGTCCGGCGTTAATTGAGTTATCGAAGCTTGAGTGCTGAACACCGCCTTCACGCGACGTGAAGATTTTCAGCTCCCGTGAAGGGCTATTGACCAGTTGCTCATAGGTGCGCTGCGCCCACTTGAGGGGAATTTGCGAATCCTGTTCACCATGGGTGACCAAAAACGGCACCCGGATCCGGTCGAGAATGCCATCAAGATGGACATCTTCCGCAATACGCAGGAAACTCTCGATATCCTCACCGCCCCACACCCAACGCACGTGTTCCCAATAGTGCGGCACCGGGAAACTCCCCTCTTTATCGCGACGGCGACGCTGCACATCGCGCCAGTCGTGGTTAGCCCCCCACACCACGCCACAGGCAAAGCGAGGTTCAAAGGCCACCGCGCGCGGGCAGTAATAGCCCCCCAGCGAAACGCCTTCCAGGCCGATGCGGCTGGCATCAACCTCAGGCTGCTGCTCAAGCCAATCAACGATTCGCGATGCCCAGTGTTCACTGTCATAGCGCGCTTTCAGGTTTTTCAGCCGCAGCGCTTCACCGGTGCCCGGCTGATCCACAATCAGCGATGAAACGCCACGCTTTGCCAGCCATTGCGGCAGGCCCACGAAGTATTTCAGCTCTTTGGTGGAGTCGAGGCCGTTAACCTGAACCAGCAACGGCGCGCGTTCGGCGTTGCCCTCGGCGCGCACATAAAGCGCCGAAAGCGTGGTTCCCTCATAGGGGATCTCAACCCGCTGACAGTTCGCCTGGCTGAACCGACAGCCGCGTTCGAAAACATCCAGAAAGCGGCGATAGAGCGCCTCGCGCCCCGGCGCGCCCTGTGCCTGCAAGCGTTCGCAGGTCAGATAATAGTTGGCGGCGCGCAGATATTTTTCGCCTGCGGAGAACAACTGCCCGCCCTGTTCATCCTCATGGGCCAACGCGCACAGTTTGTCAGCCATGGCTGACCATGTTTCCCGAAAGGCACGGGTACCTTCTGCATCCGGGCGCTCAGAAGCCGCCAGCAGAGGGGCACACATCTCTTCTATCTCGCCAATGCGAGCGCCCATTTCGATGGAGAGATCCACCGATAGGTTCCAGACATAATTGTTAGGGAAATAACGAAACATAACGATATCCTTCAACGGTCAAACGCAAGTGGCAGAAATCTGTCACCCGGGCACTCTCACATAAGCGCCCGTTTGCGACTAATCGCATGTCAGGATGTCAGGTATCAGTTCTGGAGATACCTTCAGATTGGCGGGAGGGACGCGGTGGTACTGGCGAAAATCTTCGCTTTTAGCCAGTTAAAGATGGGGTCGTTATCAAGACTGCGGTGCCAGCCCATAAACTCGCGCATTACCGGCAGCTCGACGGGCACCGGCTCAATCCGCAGCGGTAGATGGCTGGCGTATTGCGCCGCCAGCCGCCGATGCATTGTGGCAACGCGCGTGGTCCCGATCAGTAAATGGGGTAACGAGTGATAGCTGTTCGCCACCACTTCAAGACGGCGGTTGAGGCCAAACTCGCTAAATAACGTCTCTTCAAGACCGGGGATCCGTTCACGACCAAACTCCACGGCAATATGCCCCAGACGCTGCCAATCCTCCAGCGTCAGAGTCGCACCAACCTCAGCGTTGCCCGCCCAGGTCACGCAAACAAACTGTTCCTCAAACAGCAACGCAGACGGCTGATCCGTTGGCATAAATTGCTCGGGAGCGGCCATCATGTCGATTTCCCCTCGATTAATCATGCCGGTCGACTGAGGGTCCGGCGATAAAAACGCAAAGGTGATGCTGGGCGCTTCCTGATGCACCACCTGCAGCACATCTTTTAGCAGGACATTAATCACATAGTCCGAAGCCATAATGCGAAAATGGCGCTTACTGGTTGCCGGTTCATCAATTGGCCGCCGGGCAATGGAGGTTTGAATTTTGAAGAGGATCTCACGAATCGAGGGATGCAGTTCACGCGCTAACGGCGTAGGCATCATTTTCCGCCCTACCTGGGTCAGAAGATCGTCTTCAAAATAGGTACGTAGCCGATTGAGTACGCCGCTGGTTGCCGACTGCGTCATATGCAAACGCCCGGCGGCGCGGGTAATATTTTGCTCATCCAGCAGCACATCCAGTGCCACCAGTAAATTCAGATCAAGATGCTGATAACGCATTATCGTACGCCTGATAGTTATTTTTACCCTATCCTAGATCGTCAAATTAACAATCGCGCAACTTTTAATTCACCAAGTAGCGAGCAATATTGTTTTTTGCGATAGCGATCATCTTGCTTTGCGATTCGTCAGCGATTTATTTCGTCGGTTACTCTCCGTTCTTCTCCCTACAAAATGGAACGGATAATGACAATAAATACGGTATTGATCGTCGGCGGCGGTATTGGTGGTCTGTGCACGGCTATTGCCATGCGTCAGGCTGGTATTGCCGTCGATCTGGTAGAGATTCAACCTCAATGGCAGATCTATGGCGTTGGTATTATCCAACAAAACAATGTGGTACGAGAGATGCAGCGCTTGGGCGTGCTTGAGCGCTATCTTGAAGCCGCCTGGTCCTTTGATAAAGTCTCCATGCACACGCTCGACGGTACCCCGCTTGCTAGCTTCCCCGGACAACGCCTCGCTGGCGAGCAGTTTCCCGCTAACGTCGGGATTTCGCGTCTGGCGCTGCATCAAGTGCTGTGCTCTACCGCCGAAGAACGGGGTGCGGTCATCACCATGGGAAAAACGGTCACCTCGCTTTGCCAGGATGAACAAGGCGTTGACGTGATTTTTAATGACCAGACTACGGGCCGATACGATCTGGTGGTGGGCGCTGATGGTATCTACTCCACCCTTCGTCGCCTGCTGTATGGCAACCGCTTCACGCCGCGATTTACCGGACAAGGCGTATGGCGGTATAACTTCCCGCGACCACCGCAGGTCGATCATCTTATGTGTTTCGTAGGTGAAGAGAGTAACTGCGGTCTGGTTCCGCTGGCGGAAAATTTGATGTATCTCTTCGTCACCTCGCATGAACCAGGTAATCCCCGCTTCGATCACCACGAAAAGGTGGCGCAAATGCGCCAACGCCTTGCCGCCTGCCGGGGCCTGCCGGGCGAACTGCGCGAGCAGATTACCGACGCTGACCTTATTGTTTATAAACCACTGGAAGAACTCTATGTTGACGCCCCCTGGCACCAGCAGCGCGTCGTTCTGATTGGCGATGCCGTACACGCCACCACGCCCCATCTTGGTCAGGGCGCAGGAATGGCCATTGAAGATGCGCTGGTGCTCACCGAGACACTCCAGACTCATCGTCAGGTCACACAGGCGCTGGCCGCCTTCGAGGATCGACGCCGAGCACGCTGCCACCGTATCTGGCAGGATTCGCTGCGCGTGGGCGAAAGCGAAATGGCTCAGGACCGTCAGTTCGATCGCCAATCGGTTATTCGCGAGATGATGGCCTTTACCGCCAGGCCGATCTGAGCCTACCGCCATCAATCTCTGCCAGCAGCGCATACCTCGCGGATAGCATCAAGAAACAGCCCCAGCGCCGCATGCTGATGGTCGCGGGACTGATAAAGCCCGTATATCCCCAGCGGCTGCGGCTCAAGCTCCGGCAGTACCCGCACTAACCGCCCGCTTTCCAGCCCGGCTCTCGCCTCGATGTCGGGCACCATCGCCAGGCCTACGTCAGCCGCCGCCATTTCACAAAGCAGCGACGATATTCCGGCGCTGAAATTACCGTTTACCGCCACTGAAACCTCGCCTTTATCGCCGTCCCGGAAGGTCCAGGACTGGCCGGAAAAGCGGCTGTAGTGCAGGCAGTTATGTTGAGCGAGTTCATCAAGGGTGGTCGGCACGCCTGCGCGAGCAAGATAGCCCGGCGATGCGCACAGCACGGAACGACAGGTTCCCAAAAGGCGTGCAATCGCCCCCGGTTCAGGGGCATTGGTAATGCGAATCGCCAGATCGATTCGCTCCCCGACCAGACTCACCGGATGGTTATTAATATCGACTTCAATGCGCAGCGCCGGGTAGCGGCTCAGAAATGCCGGGATAATCGGGTTCAACAAATGCGTCGCCGTAAAATGGGCGCAGGCAATACGCAGCGTCCCGGACGGCGTAACGCCGGTCGCCTCCCCTTCAATTCCCTGCGATAGCAACGCCAGCTGCCGCGTCTTCTCCAGCGTTTTTTCTCCCGCTGGCGTGATGGTTAACCGCCGGGTGGAACGGTGGATCAGTCGGGAACCGGCCCACTTTTCCATCTCATCAAGATAGCGGCTGACCATAGGGCGAGAGATGCCCAGCGAGCGGGCCGCGGCGCTCAGGCTGCCGAGTTCGCAGATGCGGTTATAGGTGATGGCCGCCATAATCCGGTCCATTGCGTCTCCATTTGATCGTTTTATGAAACTCAGCATGTATTGTTTCAGGAATTCTAGCAGAAGCAGAAATCCGTAGAATGCGCTTTACACCCTTTACGGAGTTCATCGCCATGAAATTAACATCCCTCACGCTGGTTCTGTCGCTGGCAGCCACCTCCGCGTTTGCTGCCCCACTGCACCTTGCAGTCTATAACCCTCAGGAAAAAGGCATTTTCCCGGTCTCGTCCACGCTGGTTTCAGGCCCGAAAGAGGCGGTGCTGTTTGACGCGCAGTTCAGCGTTAAAGATGGCGAAAAGCTGGTGCAGATGATCCGCGACAGCGGCAAAACGCTGAAAACCATTGTCATCACCTCCGGCGACCCGGATTTCTATTTTGGGCTGGAACCGCTGGTGAAGGCGTTCCCGCAGGCTAAGGTCGTGGCATCCCCTTCCGTGGTTGAGCACATCAAGGCCACCAAAGATGCCAAACTGGCCTTCTGGGGGCCGCAGATGAAAGACGGCGCGCCAACCAAAATCATCGTGCCGCAGGCCACCAGCGCGACGCGCTTTACCGTTGACGGCGAGCCGCTGGAGCTGAAGCACGCGGGCGATTATGCCGCCTATGTCTGGGTCCCGGCGAACAAGGCGATTCTGGGCGGTACCGGTATTGCCTCCGGCATCCACGTCTGGACCGCCGATACGCAAACCCCAGCGATTCGTCAGGGCTGGATGAAGGTGCTGAGTGAAATGCAGGCGCTGAAGCCACAGCAGGTTATTCCAGGGCACTACCTGGGCGAGCGCCCGGCAAACGATGCGGCCATTGCGTTCACTCACCGCTATCTGCAAACCTTTGAACAAGCGCTCACCGCACATAAAGGGTCGGCAGACGTGATTACCGCGATGAAAGCCGCGTACCCAGGCCTTGCCGATGAAAGCTCGCTTGAGCTTAGCGCCAAAGTAAACACCGGCGAAATGAAGTGGTAGCCTGACGCCGTAGGGTTTCACAAAAAAGCTCGCCTTTAGAATGAGATCCCTGTAGTCCCCCCGCTATCGCGCCAAAAACGATGGAGTTGGCGATAGCGGGTAGGTATAATCAGCGACACACATATTTGTCGTACAATTTAACCTAATGAAACTTAACACGTTACTGGTATCGCTCGCCGTCGTATTCTCCGTTCACCCCGCCTTTGCAGTGACCTATACCTTACCGAAAGCCGGTGGAAACCTGGTGGGTAGCAACGAATATGAGCAGGTTCCTCAAGGACAAAAAGCCCCGCTGGAAACCTACGCCGCCAAACACCATATCGGCATGAGCAATCTCCTCGACGCCAACCCCGGCGTGGACGTCTATCTCCCAGCGCCCGGTACCGTTCTCACCTTCCCGTCGCAGACCATTTTGCCCGCTACGGTGCATCAAGGGATTATTATTAACACGGCGGAAATGCGCCTCTATTACTACCCGGCGGGCAGCAACACCGTCGAAATCTATCCGGTGGGCATTGGTCAGATTGGGCACGATACGCCGGAGCACTGGGTAACCTCGGTTAAACAGAAAAAGGTCGGGCCAACCTGGACACCAACGCCCAACGAACGCGCCGAATTTGCCGCAGCCGGTGATATTCTTCCCGCCGTCGTCCCCGCAGGCGTAGATAACCCAATGGGGCTGTACGCCATGTACATTGGCAACGAGTTTGCGATTCACGGCACCAACGCGAACTTCGGCATCGGGCTGCGAGTCAGCCACGGTTGCGTGCGTTTACGCGCCGACGATCTTAAAACGTTGTTTAGCGAAGTGCCCGTTGGCACTCGCGTCGAGTTTGTAAATCAGCCGATTAAAGCCGACGTTGAACCGAACGGCGAGCGCTATATCGAAGTGCACAGCCCGCTATCCGAGTCCGGAACCAGCACGGCTTCAGCGAGTGCGATCCCGGCGGCGCTGAAATCCACTCTGGCGGCAGCGGACATTCAGCAGACGGTGTTAAGCCAGGCGCTGGCGCTGCGCTCCGGGATGCCGGTCAGGTTGAATTAACCCTGAATTCCGCTCAATCCACGCCCCGGCGTGGATTTTTTTACCCGCACGACTTTACCCCTACCAAAGCTGCCGATACTCTGTTGCGACCTCACGTCTTATATTCGAACCGCTGACAAGAAGTCGTTGCCACAATGAATACGCATAATAAAAAAGTTCGTGCTTACCACTTCCCCGTATTTCGCCATCTTTTCACCGCGCGACTGCTGACCGTGCTTGGCAACGGTATCGCCCCGATAGCGCTGGCGTTTGCCGTGCTGGACATCGGCGGCACCGTCTCGGATTTAGGCATTGTCGTCGCCTCGCGCTCCATCTTTAACGTGGCATTTTTGCTGCTTGGCGGCGTGTTAGCCGACCGTTACTCCCGCAGCCGGGTGCTGGTCTACTCCTCCGCCGTTGCTGCGATTTCCCAGGCCATCGTCGCTTGGTCGGTGCTTGATGGCTCCGCCTCAGTGTTAAGCCTCGCCCTGCTCGGCGCACTGAACGGCGCGGCGGCGGGTATCGCCTTACCGGCCTCATCCGCGCTGGTGCCGCAAACGGTGCCACCACAAAATCTGCGCGAAGCCAACGCCTTAATTCAGCTGGGTATCTACAGCGGAACGGTGATTGGTGCGTCGCTGGGCGGGATCCTCGCCAGCTCGGTCGGGCCGGGCTGGGGGCTGGCAATTGATGCGCTGGGCTTCGCCGCATCGGCTCCGCTGTACGCAATAATTAAAGTCACTGCCATCAGCAACGGCGAATCACAAAGCAACATCCTGCAGGACCTAAAAGCGGGGTGGAAAGAGTTTGCCAGCCGCGCCTGGGTGTGGTCTATCGTGGTGCAGTTTACGATAGTCAACGCGGCGTTTAGCGGCGTGGTGATGGTGCTCGGCCCGGCAATTGCCGATGCCTCGTTCGGACGAGCGCACTGGGGAATGATCGTCGCAGCCCAAAGCGTGGGGCTGATTACCGGTACCTTCCTTGCCCTGCGCTGGCGTCCGCGCCGGGATCTCTTTATCGGCGTGATGCTGGTTATCTTCTGCGCAGTACCGATCTTTATGCTGAGTCAGCTCGCCTCTGCGCCCTATCTGACCGCCGCCTTTTTTGTTACCGGCGTGGCGTTTGGCCTGTTCGGCGTCTCCTGGGCGCACTCATTGCAAACGCATATTCCGCCAGACAAGCTGGCGCGGGTCTACGCCTATGATGCCGTAGGTTCCTTCGTGGCAATCCCGTTTGGCGAGCTGGTTGCCGGGCCGCTGGCGATGCGCTTTGGCAGCAGCAACGTTCTGATGGTGTCGGCGGTGGCGGTGGTGGTTGCCACGGTCTGCGCCAGCCTGGTGCCCGCCATTCGGCGGCTCGACAACAGCGCCCAGGCCAAGCCTCACCAGACGCTGTCTTAACTCTCTCCATGACGCGGGGCAACCTTTACCGTTGCCCCGCACCGACTTACCAGTACGGCTTCCAGCATTGGCGCACGCGAATCAGCGCTTCAAGATAGAAGTAGTCCCCCCAGGAGCAGCACTCATCAACCCCCTTTCCGGCCGGCATATGATAGACCGAGTGCATCAGCAGCCCCTCGCATGCCGAGGGATCGCGGGAGAGATAGCGTTCGGTCAACGACTCCACAATGCGCAGGGCCACCTCTTCATACTGCATTCGATCCGTATCGGTCGCCGGCAGCGCTTTCGCCAGCTCCAGCAGGCCACAGGCTGCAATAGCCGCTGCCGAACTGTCGCGTACCGCATCCGTGTTGGCTAAGGCGAGATCCCAGTGGCAGACCCCGTCCTCCGGCAAACGGTTGATGAAGTAGTGGCTCAGGCTGCGAGTCAGGCTGACAAAATCGGCATTGCCGGTATAGAGGTAACTGAGCATAAACCCATAAATCCCCCACGCCTGACCGCGCGCCCAGCAGGAACTGTCGCTGTGTCCCTGATGCGTATTACCATAGCGCGCCTCACCGGTCGTCACGTCCATATAGTAGGTGTGATAGGTGGAAGCATCGGGCCGGACAATATAGTTTGCCGCCTGGGTGGCATGGGATAACGCGGCCTGCGCAAACGCCGGATTCCCCGTCTGTTCACTGGCCCAGTAAAGCAGCGGCAGGTTCATATTGCAGTCGATAATCATCCTCCCCTGCTGCTCAGGGTCGGTCAGGTCACCCCATGCCTGGATAATCCCCGCCGTTGGGCTGTAGCGCTGCATCATCATCTCCGCGGCGTGCAGCGCAATATCCCGTGCTCGGGAGTTCCCCGTCAGCCGCCAGGCATTGACGCAGGACAGGGTATAGAGAAAGCCGAGATCATGTGTCTGGGTCTCCACCTGCCGGGCCAGCCTGTCGGCAAAAGAGATAATGAACCGTTCGGCGGCCTGACGATATTTATGATTGCCGGTCATTTCCCAAAGCAGCCAGAGTTGACCGGTCCAGAAACTGTTAGTCCACTGATTGTTTTCCGCTGGCTGCCATTTCCCGCCCTCGCACGCCTCATTCGGGAATTTATCGCCCAGCGCAAACAGCGTTCGGTCAATGCGCGACGTAATAGGCTGCAGCGCCTTGTCGATAGTGGTTTTTAATGCCTGACGATCGACAGGCGAGCCGTTTAACGGGCGCAGGGGTTCGGTAACGACATGCGCCGTTTTATTACCAGTCATAATTTATCCTGTTATTACTATTTCGAGGGTTTAACCGTTTGAGGATGCAGTACATCAGTACGCACGGTAGACGTTTTTTTTCCGGCATGGCTGCTGGATAAGGTGAAAGAGGAGATGAGGGTAAATAATAGCGCGCAGCATCCCATCATTAAGAAAGTATGCGAAAAACCAATTTTATCGTATAAATATCCCGCCGGTGGCGCGACGACCACTGAACCGACATAAACCATTGCCTGATAACCTAATAAATACATCGTCGCGTTGACACGTTTATGGAAATGTTCAGCAATATATTTAAAGACGGAAATTAACAGCAGCGCAATTTCCACACCGTAGAAAGGCTTAATAATGGAAATCATCAGCGGGTCGACCGTTAATCCCGAGAGGATTAAACGTACCCCGACGACACAGCCACACAGCAATAAGCCTTTCTTTGCCCCGTAATAGTTCACCAGCGCCGGAATAAACATCATCATCAGAAATTCAATGCCCGCCTGCAGCGTGCCCAGATAGCCATACCAGGCGTTGCCCTGCTCTTTAGTGGCAAAGAAGGAGACGAAATAGCGTGGGAACTGCTGCTCAGCCACAAACATCATCCACGCAACGCCCGCAACGTACAGGCTGAACATCCAGAACTTGCGGTTTTGCATCAGCGCGATAACGTCAGCAAATACTATTTTGTTTTCCGAGATAACCGCATTGTTACGCAACTGTTCGTCGCCGATCTTCAGGCTCAGCAATACCGCCAGCATCAACAGCGACGTACTGCTGCTAAGGATAAAGTTGGCCGCCGGGGTATAGTTAAACAGCACCCCAGACATCGAGGCCGCCAGCGCCCAACCGAGCGAACCCCACATGCGTATACGGCCAAATTCCAGACCGTAGAGACGGCTAAAACGGTCCGCATAGGATTCAGCCGCCGCCACCCCCGCATACCAGCCCAGGCTTAAATAGAAGGCGCCAATAATAATGCCCACCAGCGTATAGCTCAGCAGCAGCGGCTGGTAAATAAAAACAAAAAACGGTGCCATCAATGCTGAGGTAGCGCAGACAAAATAGAGCAGCCATTTGCTCATGCCTATTTTATCCATGATATAGCCATATACCGGTTTCATGACTACGGCAAATACACCATTAATCGCAAATACGCTACCAATGGTCACGCTATCCAGCCCAACCTTTTGGCTGAGCCACAGCGCATATAAGCCAAAACTGGATGACCAGGTAAAGAAGTAAAGAAAGATAAAACCGCTCATTTTGCACTGCGCTAAGCGCATCGGTGAAATCGCGTTCATGATACGGCTCCAGCATAATTTCGATATTCATCGTTATCATTAACAAACATAAGAGATTCTGAGGTAATCATAATGTCCTGCCGTTTTAAAGAGTGTTTATAGGGTAAATCTGATGACAGAATCCGGATGCTGACGAGCGGAGAGTAGCCAATTTATTGGCGGCAACAGCGTGAGCCTGTTCACAAAATTATTTCAATTTTTAAGTTTGATTAGATTCATGGGCTGATATTCAGCAATATTTGCAAATCGTAACAGTAAAGCTTAATTCTGTTGTCATGGTGAACAATGAACGATCCGCAACGACTCGAACGTATCGCACTGGGCAATGATGTGGTCTCTTTTCAGCGACCAAAACAAGCAAGCGCCCACTACTACCACTGGCATCAGTGCGTGGAGTTTTTATATATCTCCGAAGGGTATGGCATTGTCGTGGTGGACAAGCAGCACTACACGGCAAGGCCAGGGCGATTTTTTATCTTTCCCCCCTTTCGCCTGCATAAGGTTCAGGTGGAGGCGGCACAGAACAACCCCACGTTTCGCACCGCCATGCACATTGAACACAATGCCGTGTTCAGCGCCCTGCAGATGTTTCCCCGCCACCAGACGCAGTTTGCCGCGCTCTCCAGCACTCGTGCGCCCGCGCAGATCCACGATCTCAGCGAGCATGCGGGCCATATTGCCTATATCCTCGACCGCTTCGAGTCGCAGGAAAAACAGGGGCACCGCTCCGCCAGCGATGTTGCCTTTCTGGTCATGCAGCTGCTGGATTTTCTTCCAACCCAGCCGCAAAGTGACGTCCACCAGCAGCAGACCGTGGCCGCGCGCATCATGCAGTGGGTGGAAGAACACTATCAACACAAATTTTCGCTGGAGGAACTGGCCGCCGATATCGGCTTTTCCCGCAGCTATACCTCCCGCATTTTCCGTCAGCAAACCGGCGGCGGCATTCAGGAGTACATCCTGACCCGGCGGATTAAAAAAAGCTGCGATTTATTGCGCTACTCGTCGCTCAGCGTGACGGAGATAGCCCAGCAGGTAGGCTTCACCGAAATGACCTACTTCATTACCTGCTTTAAAAAAATGTTGGGCCAGTCGCCTTTGCAATACCGCAAGCACTATGCTGGCGATTCTGAATTGCCTGAGCGGTAGTCACCGCTATTTCAGGCAGGAGACATACTTATCCCCCGAGCGGCGCACGATCTCATCGGCATTGTGCGTAATATCTTTGCCCGCAAACGCGCCATAGAGTTTCTTAAATTTAACCGTCGCCAGACGTTGGGTAATATCGCTAACCGTGGCAGCGGGCAGCGGCAGTAAGTTAGGGTAGCTCCACATAAATGAGACGGCTCGCGCCCCGGCGGTAACCTGAACGATATCGCCGGAAAGCACGATGCCCTCATCCCGCGCCCAGTGCAGCACGCAGCCGCCGGCAAAGTGCCCACCGAGACGGATAACCGCGACGTCCTGAGTCAGTTCCAGCGTGTCGCCTTCCCAGAAATGAATCCAGGGGCTGTCGCGCATCACCCATTGACGATCGTTGGCATGAAGGTATATCGGCGCGTTAAACTCGGCGGCCCAATCCTGCATGGCGGTGTAGTAATGGGGATGTGATATCGCAATAGCCTTAAGCCCGCCGAGCGATGCAATCAGCGTTTTCGTGGCATCGTCCAGTGTGGCAATACAGTCCCACAGAATATTGCCTTGCGGGGTGCGCAGCAGAAATGCGCGCTGACCGATCGCAAAATCAGGAACGGTGCGAATGCTAAAAAGTGCACTATCATGCTGTTTCCACGTGGTAGTGTGCGAAGCGCAATGGGCGTCGAAATCGACCCATTGCTGCCCTTCAGCAGGTATATACTGACGTTCATCTTCACAGATTAAACAGTGCGCAGGATGGGAACCGGTCGTTTTATAGGATGTGCCGCAGGTTTTGCATAATGTGATCATTGAGTTCTCCCCATTTTTGCGTGTCCATTGAGCGCTGCACTTATGTGACGTCGTGTCAGATAATCAACATTGTCAGCCTGGCACACGGCGAGTCAGTGATGTTCCCGTTAGTGCTTCGGTTAATTTAAATACCGCCTCTTACGATTTACCTGATGGCTGTTTTTCTCTAAGGTAACTACCCAATCGAACTAATCATTTTTCCTTTGATGCCGATATCTTTATTTCTCAATTAATATGTGAAGGAACATGTATGTCTCGCGTACACCCCTTTATTCACCCTCTTGTCTTTCTGACGTTTATCCCCTTGTCTTACGTTCAGGCCGCTGATAATCCCGTACTGGTCAGCAGCAGCACCAATCCCCTGTCTATAACCAGAATTAACGATCGGGTGAATTTTATGGTGTCGTTAACCTTCGATAATGGCAACACCGCTCAGCAATGGCGCTCCGTTGATTGCCAACAGGGTAAGTCACAGCTTCTGTATAAGGATCTACTGAATAAAGAAGGATTAACGAAGGCGCGCTTCTACGGCAATAGCTATCTTCATTATGCGCCGGCGCAGGACGACCCGCAGATGAAGGCCGAGGATATTCGCACGGTTTGCCAGCTACCGGTAAAAGCAGCGCGGTGGGAAAAATTATCCGCGACGTCAGACAGCGGTATAACCGCACTTGTTGATGTGAATAGCATTAAGCGCACCGACGACATCTTATCGGTAAACATGGGCTATGACCTTGCCGATATTACCTGGGAACCGCCTTATGACGCGCCGCTGGTATTAAAAGTTGAACGCTACCTCTATAACTGTGAAACCCATCAGGGCGCAGCCGCTGCGGCCATGAATTTCGACAGCGAAGGCCGCGTAACCGACTCGCTTATTACTGCGGATATCCTTCGCCGTAAGAGCAGCTTCCCTATTGATGCCCAAATGACGCAGCGCTTCGAGCAGCTCTGCAAACTACCGGCAGGAAAAACGTTTACCGCCGAAGGGCTCTTTGTTCCCGCCACCAACAAGAAGCCTTCCACATTGATGGGGCCGACCATGCCGGATCTGACCAATAATAATCCGCAGTGGCTGAACAAATATCCGCTTTCGGCAAATATCGAGCGCCAGGTACAGTCGTTGATTAAACCCTGGGCGCTTCCGCGCTTTAAACAGATTCGCTATACCCAGAGCAGCGACCTCGGCAAGATTAAGGTCCAGCTGGATGCGCAGCCGGATGGATATCTCCGCAAGCTTGAGGATTATGGCATCTGGACGGTGCAACGCTTAACGCTGGCCAATCAGCTGCAGCTGAAATTCACGATGTCTATCAGCACCGGCGCCTCAGTGCTTAACTCGCTGCAAACGGATCTACACTTCCCGTTAGCGGCGGGTCAACATTACGAGGCGCAGTGGGATGATATTGATGCCGATAAGAAAGTCACTGCCTCATCATTGCGCTGTGACGTCACGACAGGGGGAGAGGCGAACAGCATTGCCCCTGAATTTAGCGGTAAATATCTGCTCGTCGCGTGTCATTCCTCCAGAGACAACCAAAAGAGCAGCGCTGAAAAGCTCGCCTGGCTGCAGGACCTCAACCTGTTCGTTCCCTTGACTCAACAAGTAGGCGACCGGCCGGAAAGCCCGGTAAAACTGGAAAATGTCAGCGTGGTACGTTAAATAATCTCCAGGGCTCAACAATTTATGCGTTGAGCCCTGGACGACACGCTCCCCCACTCGCTCAGCGCTAAGGATCCCGTCATGACATCCTTTTATCAACTCTCCGCCACCAGCCTGCAGGGTCAACCTATCGCTATGGCAGAGTATGCAGGCAAAGTGGTTCTGGTAGTGAACACCGCCAGCCATTGTGGCTTCACACCGCAATACGCCGGCCTTGAAGCGCTCTACAAAAAGTACGCCGCGCAGGGTCTGGTGATACTGGGCTTCCCCTGCAACCAGTTTGGCAAACAGGAACCCGGCAGCGCCGACGACATCGCGCAGACCTGTCACATCAACTACGGCGTGAGCTTCCCGATGTTCGAGAAAATCAACGTCAATGGGGGTACGGCGCACCCGGTGTTCCATTACCTGAAAGACGAGCTCCCCGGCGTGCTGGGTGGACGAATCAAGTGGAACTTTACTAAGTTTCTGATCGGACGCGACGGCACGCCGCTGAAGCGTTTTGCGCCGTTTACTAAGCCTGAGAAAATGGAGGCGGCGATTGTTGCGGCGCTAGGGGTTAATGGGGGGAAGTGATGGGAGGATGCTCTTGAGCAGGCTTACTAGAAAACAGCATGCCGGAAAGCGCATTACCTAGGGTTAAAATGCCTGAATGCATGCCTGTTTCCCACTTTGATTAATTGCATGGTGTGGCCTTTCAACCGCCTGGCCCCTCTCAAGTAACGATGCTGCTTCAACAACCATAAAAGTTGCCGAATTGGCGATGGCTGAATTGGAACAGTGAGTGGGATACCGACAATGGGTGTAGTGATTTTCTGTACGTACGCTTCTTGCTCACAGCGGACCTTCAGCTCAGTTAGCGATGTCCGCTGCGTGCCAGATGCGGACCTTTGGTGATAACAAATCTGCCAACCAATGGTCAGCAGACAAGTTTATGATATTAGCTACGCTCCGCAATATCAGCAGCCGCCCCCATAGCAACTTTGCCAATCAGGTTATCTAACCTCATCGCTTTTAGGCGTGCGTAATCTGATTTGGCATACCTCATGAATGCTTAGGGAGATAAAAGCTTTCCTCTACTCTCGAAGGCGTAGGTTCACTTTATTTAGTGCTCTCGTCCTGTTCAACCAGAGCAAAACGCCGACAGCTACCAGACTGAACAGAGACATACAATAAAGTGCGTAAAATGCGCCAAAGTATTGCGCCATTGCACTGGTTATACCGGTGAAAATAGTGGCGGTCAGCACCTGCACACGCCATGACATCGCACTGGCTTTTGCAACCTGGGTTTGTGGGAAGTTCCTCAAAATACCAAACGTACCCAAAGCAAATACAATATTCGATGCCATATGTGCACTGAAGATAAGAACCAGTCCGATGTATCGATACCCGGCGGATAGTGGTAATAAAAAATAGCTTCCAATAAATAAACTCAGACAGGCCAGCAACAACCTATTATTAACGGCATACTGCTGCAATTTACTGGCATCAAGCATCAGCGGCCCGCAGAGCTGACCAAGACTTCGTGCAAAAAGCAGCGGCAAGGCCAGCCCGGCAGAATCTTCAGGCCGTATTTCTTGTGCCAGTGCAGGTAAAAGCGCCATTGCGGGTGACCCCACCGCGGCAAGCGCGGGTAACAGCATAATGCTTCTTTTCTGCAAGGGTGATATGGCACGCCAGAGGGATTCCCGTCTGACCGGCGTAGTCTCTGTTGACCGGTGTGCTTCACCGCAAAAAAAAGCGGCAGACATCATAAGTAGAATCGCAGAAGCCGTAAAACTGAGCGCATCAATGGCAAGCAGATGCAGCGGAGGAATCAGACCAAAAAGCAAAACACCGAGGCCAGTCCCCAACAACACCTGTGAAGCAAAAATGATGGTTTCCATGGCCGTTGCAGCCGGGAGTTCATCATGGCGCAATCCGCGTTTGAACAGCAACGTCAGCGCCGGGTAACTTATGCCGCTGAGCAGAGCCTCTATGCACTGCACGACCAGCAGCGCCGGTACATTATGATGCAGCAAGCCATATATGGGAAAAACAAGCGCAAACAGACCAGATATCTCGGTAAAAATCAGGATCCGCAGTGGTGACGTTTTCTTGCAGAGTATCTCGCCCCAGATGCTGCCCATAAAGCTGGGTAGCATCGACAACATATACACAATGGTCAGTGTCGCAGGAGAAGCATGCCAGTGTAAAAGCTGACCGAAAATAATGACCTGAGTAAGCCCATTGCCCAACGATGACAAGATATAGGCAAACCCAAGGAAACGAAGCCAGCGGTGGCTACGAAGCGCGCCAATAAGCGCAAACAGTAACGTGTTCATAAAGAAAGGTTCTCATCTTAAATAACAGAAGCCCACGCAGCCCACGGCAACGCGGAAAATAAGCACTGTTAAAAGAGAAAACCTTTACATCGGAAACGGTACCCTGCCTGAAATCGATACAATACCTTAGCATATAAAGTACCTTGAAGTTGAATGTCCGCGAATCGCTCACTGCGAACCTTCAACCCAGTTGGTTTGTCCGCCTCATGCTAAAAGCGAATGTTGATAATGTAATGAGTACGAGTGCGATGACAGTTCCGGTTTACCGACTGGTTACCCGGAAAGAGGATTGAAGCGGTGAGAAGGCCTGAACGACATGCTGGAAAACGCAAGGATCAGAAAGGAGTTCAAACTCTTCGTCATTCGGGTAGGTGACAGCCACATGGTAGTTTTCCCCGGGAAATAAACCTTTCGATTAGTATGTGTTTATTTACCTTTAAACGTAAACCGTTCTTTTTTCACCCAACAGCAATAAGATTTATCTCACTCCAAATAGCAGTATCGACTTTTTTCAATCAATATTGAAAAATAAAAACTCACCAACACATTGATTCCAATCACTTAAAGCATTAATGAAATTATTACTTTAATAATTAAGCAACATATATAAATGACATGATAACTAAATTATACTTCTGCAACATCCGGTAGAGAAGTGAGAGTAAAATGCGGTTAATTGTCATGTTGTTAAGCGTTGTCGTCGCCACGCAGGCCTGGGCGGGTGAACTTGCCAAACCCACCGGCAAGGTGCTTTTAACGATGTCCGGTAATATCGAGAATAAAAATGCAGACGGCAAAGCCGTTTTTGATCTCGCTAGCCTCGAGAAACTGGGCACTGTCACCTTCCAGACCACTACGCCCTGGTATAATGGGCGCACGACTTTTACGGGTATCCCGCTGCAAAAACTGATGGACTCTGTCGGAGCAAAAGGCTCTGTGGTTAAGGTCACTGCGCTCAACGACTACACGACCATTATCCCGCTCAGTGATTTCAAAAAATACAATGTTATCCTTGCGGTTAAAGTTAACGGAGAATATATGCGTATCCGTGACAAAGGCCCATTATTCATTGTGTATCCTTATGACAGCATCCCTGAGCTGAATAACCAGGTCTATTATTCAAGATCGGCATGGCAGGTCAGCAGAATGAGTATTGAGTAAGGGTTCAGATAAGCATTATGAACAGAATACTGGCTGGCATTATCTTCTCCCTTTTTATCGCTACCGGGTATGTCTCTTACCTGGTGCATGAAAAGCAACAGGAGCTACAGAGTCTGACGCACTACGCCAACTCGTGGTCTGCCGCGCAGGTGGTATCTGAATACTATCGATTTGAGTCATCGGTCAGCCTTTACGCTATTGATGAGACGATGAAGCTTGATGAGGTACGTCTTCGCCTCGACATCATGCTCAGCCAGAGCGACTTACTAAAAGAAGGTGATTTGGCGCATTACATTGAGGGCAATAAAACGCATCGAGACCTGGCCCTGAAGCTTCAAAACACCCTTAAATATCTGGACGTTCATCTTGAAACCATGGACCGTCCAGAACTTCAGGCTTATCTGAAAACAATGCATACGCTTGATGTACCGCTCAGTCGTTTTTCATCCGGAGCATTAGACAAAGACGTTAACTCGGTAAATATCGCCAACCTCAAAATTCAGACGCTCTACTATGTCTATTCCACAACGTCCGTACTGCTGATAATACTGAGCGCCATCCTCGGCATGCTGAGCTTTATTCAGAATAGAAATATCCTCAAGGCGCACCTCCAGGTTAAGAGCCTGGCGGAAGAGTTGCAGAAATCGAAAGAAAAGCTACAAACCCAGAATGCCAAACTGGAGTATGACGTTTACCATGACTCTCTTACCGAGATGAATAACCGTCAGCTATTCTGGTGGAATTTAAATAACACCATTGAGATCGCAGAAAAAAACCATGACTCGGTCACGGTGATGCTGTTTGATTTAGACCGATTCAAAGAGATAAATGACACCTACGGTCATGATGCTGGGGATATGTTATTAAGGCAGATTTCCGAAAGGCTGATGTCGCTGAAATTTAGTTCGGATACGCTTTATCGCCTGGGAGGCGATGAGTTTGCATTTCTCGCGCGTGGTCTGACGGAGAGCAGCGCGGTTTCGCGCGCCCAGAAAATATGCGATGTCATTAATCAGACCTACACCATTTATAACGCGATTATTAATATCACTACCTGTGTGGGTATTGTTATCTCCGACACTGAACGCCGCTCCGACTATCTGTACAAGTTCGCCGATCTGGCGCTTTATGAAGCGAAAAATGCCGGTACCGGGAAGATAAAAGTCTTCCGCCAACGCATGCTGGATCAGCTACAAGAAACCAGAACGCTTGAGCACGATATGGCGTTGGCCTTAGCCAATAAAGAATTCGTGGTCTATTACCAGCCGATTGTCGACTCGTTCAGCCGGGAAATTTACAGCTATGAAGCCCTTATACGCTGGATACACCCGCGTAAGGGTCTCATGCCGCCGGATAGCTTTATTCCGGTTGCTGAAAAAACAGGCATGATTAACGAAATGGGCAAGCTGGTACTCGAAATGGCCTGCCGGGAAGCGGCCTCCTGGGCGGTTCCGGCTAAAATATCAGTTAACGTCTCGCCGGTGCAGTTGAGCTGTAAAGGCTTTGTGGGGATCGTACTGTCCATTTTGAAAGAGACCGGGCTTTCAGCCGATCGTCTTGAGCTGGAAGTTACGGAGTCTGCCCTCTTTACCGAGAGCAGCACGCCGATGAATACTCTTAACAAACTCAGAGCCCTGGGCGTGAAAATCTCCATCGATGACTTTGGCACCGGCTACTCTTCCCTTGCGCGACTGAGTCGGCTTTCTTTCGATAAAATCAAAATTGATAAGTCCTTTGTCCATTCGATATCGACGCAAGAAGATGCGCTGAATATCATCAAACTCATCACCGGGATGGCGAAATCCCTCAGTATGAAAGCGGTAGCGGAAGGGGTTGAAACGCAGGAGCAGCTGGAAAACCTTCAGGCTTTGGGCTGCGATTTCGCCCAAGGCTATCTGTTTAGTAAGCCTCAACCTTATGTTGATGGGAAAATCCGCTACGGATAGTGCGCACTGTCCGTAGCCCGGCCGAGCAACGGTACAAACGCGACGCCGGGGCCCGAACGGAACCCGGCGCACGTTCCCCATTAAATCTGCGCCAACCCACCATCAACATAAATTTCTGCAGCATTAATAAAGCTCGCGTCGTCGGAAGCCAGGAAAGCGACGGTTTTCGCCACCTCTTCCGGTTCCCCCAGACGGCCCAGCGGCACTCCAGCGGCCAACGCATCAAACAGCCCCTGTCGATGCTCTTCCGGCACCAGCCCGCCGAGACCCGGCGTGCGGACCGGGCCTGGGCTGACGACATTCACCCGAATACCACGCCCCTGCAGGTCAAGCGCCCATGAGCGCGCCAGATTGCGCACCGCGGCCTTGCTGGCGCTATAGACGCTAAAGTTGGCGGTCCCTTTCACCGCGGCGGTTGAACCGGTCAGGATAACCGACGCCCCCTGAGTCAGCAGCGGCAGCGCCTTCTGTACGGTGAACAGCACGCCGCGCACGTTGGTGCCAAAAATACGGTCGAAATGTTCTTCAGTAATCGCCCCCAGCGGCATCATGTCGCCACCACCGGCGTTAGCGAACAGCACGTCCAGTCTGCCAGATTCGCTGGCAATGGTGGCAAACACACTATCAAGATCGCTCAGGATGGAAGCGTCAGCGCGAATGCCTTTCGCCGATGGCCCAATTAAGGCCACTGCGGCGTCAAGCTCTTCCTGGCGACGACCGGTGATGTACACTTTCGCGCCCTGCGCTGCCAGTTCCTGTGCTGAGGCCAGGCCAATCCCCGTGCTGCCGCCGGTAACCAATGCGATTTTTTCCGCTAATTTTTTGCTCATGATGCACATCCTTAAAATAGATTAATAGAATCATTTAGTTGCAGCGATTAACTGGCTGCTAAGCTCGGAAATCACTCTAACGTGCATCACAGGGGCAGAAAAATAGGGCAAAATGAAAAACACTATTCACCAGCATAAATAATGGCAACCGATTACCGGGGAAAATCGAATAATGGACCAATTTCTAGCCCTCAAAGTGTTTACCCGCGTGGTCGAGGCCAACAGCTTTACCCGCGCGGCGGACTCGCTGAACATGCCGAATGCCACGCTCAGCAAAACGATTCAACTGCTGGAGGCTCATCTCGGCACTCGCCTGCTACAGCGCACCACGCGGCGAATAACCGTCACGCCGGAGGGGCTGGAGTACTATGAAAAGGCGCGCCAGCTTCTGGCGGACCTGGACGCGATCGATAGCGCGTTTAAAACCTCCAGCACCAAGCCCAAAGGGCATCTGCGCATCGCCGTTGGCGGTTCAACCGCGCGGGATGTGCTGATACCGCTGCTGGCCGAGTTTATGGTCACTTACCCGGATATCCGCATTGACCTGTTGGTTGCCGATAAACCCTCGGATCTGATCGGCGGCAATATCGACTGCGCGATCCGCGGCGGACCGATGGAAGACTCCACGCTTATCGCCCGAAAACTTGGCGAAGCGGCGCTTATCACCTGCGCCACCCCCGGCTATCTTAAACGCTGTGGAACGCCCGCCTATCCGGACGAACTGAAGAACGGGCATCGGCTTATCAGCTATTTATCGCCAGCCAGCGGGCGGGCGTTCCCGTTCCGCTTTATGCAGAATGGTCAACCTATTGAGATAAAGGCCGAACATCATCTCGGCATTAATGAAAGCAACGCACATATCGCCGCCGCCCAGGCGGGTCTCGGGATTGTGCAGACGTTTTCTTATTCGCTGCGCCAGGCGTTAGCCTGCGGGGAGTTAGTGGAGATTTTAAGCGAGTGGCGTCCGGCCCCCTATCCTTTCCACGTGGTCTACGCGCAGAACCGCTATGTTCCATCGCGGCTGCGGGTTTTTACTACATGGCTACAGGAGGCCTTTCCGGCTGCGCTAAACGCGTAGCGTTATGCAACAGAATGGTCAGGTATTATCAGATAAACGCCATATTAGAAATATCTCCATTCAATATAAAATAAACCCCTATCGCTGCTGGTTTAAGGGTTATTCAATGAATGAGAAACAGGAACAAGAGTGGGAGAATGAGTACAACCTAAAAAAAGCTAAGCGAAAATGGTTATTGAATAAAAAGAAAAACGAATGGCTTGAGTTCCCCCAAAGCGACAGCACCCGGAACAAAACGCGATTAATGGTAAAAATCATCAGCGGACTGGTGCTGGCGCCACTGCTTTGGCTAGCAGTCTTCTTTGGCATTAAGGGTTATATTAATTATAGCGAGTCGCAAAAATACCGGGCACAAACCCATGAGGCATTAACACGCATCGAAGCGGCATCTCAATCCAGCATCGGTAGGTCGTTTAACGTCGGGGAAATATCCAACTATAACCGCAAGAAAGAGATCAACTTTGTTCTCTCAGGTTACACCATTGACGGCAATACACTAACCTATCAGTTTGCACCTGACTTTAGGTTACAGGATTTATCCGCCACCGGATTTAACCCTCTTGAGACCGAGATACTGACCTTAAATATTGGCCAATTATTAAGAGATAAAGGCTCGATATTTAATACCTTTGTCTGCGGTTTATCCAACGCCGAGGATATGAAATCGTTGGCCTACAGCAACATGAAGATCGTGTTCCTGCTGCCCGATATTAAAGAATCGATTAGACGTGGCAAGTTTGTTGACCAGAAAATCAAATTACTGCCAGTGAGTTATCTTTGCTCGTTAAATACGAAATGGGGATTTATGAGCAGCATCAAAAACGATTAATCCCCGAATAATAATATGGCTTACAGCGACTGCTCCAGCTCGCTCAAAAACTGAGCGATAACCTGTTCATTGCGCTTGAAATAGGTCCAGGTGGCGACTCTTTTGCTGGTCAGCAGCCCGGCTTTTTGCAGCTTGCTGAGGTGTGAAGAGATGGTCGGCTGCGATAGCGCCGTTTTCTCCTGGATAAAGCTGGCGCAGACGCCGTCCTGCTGCGGGTCCAGCAGATGCGGATACCCGGCGAAATGCGCGGCAGGGTCGCGCAGCCAGTGCAGGATCTCCCGGCGGGTCGGGTTGGAAATCGCTTTCAAAATATCGTCGGTATTTAGCGGCATCAGGCTGGCTACGGTAATGGAGTTGGACGGTACATTAGGCAGCGCGCCGTTAAATGTCAATGCGGGCGACGGATGCCGCCCGCAGACCACTTAGTTCGCGCTGTACGTTGGATAGTCGGTGTAGCCGACAGCGCTACCGCCAAACAGGGTGTTACGGTCCGCCGGGTTCAGCGGCCAGCCGTTAGCAAGGCGCGCGGGCAGGTCCGGGTTGGCGATAAAGGTACGGCCAAAACCGAACAAATCCGCCAGCCCGGCTTGCTGCATCCGCTTCGCCTTCTCAGCGGTATATTTCCCGGCATACATCAGCACTCCAGCGAAGGTTTCACGCAGCGCGCGGCAGAATTCTGCCGGCAGGTCAGGCGCGTTATCCCAATCCGCTTCGGCGATAGAGAGATAGGCAATCCCTAGCTGGTTGAGCTGTTTTGCCGCTGCGATATAGGTGGTAAACGGGTCCGGCTCCACCAGACCGAGGTAGACGCGGTCCTCCGATGTGCTTTCAAACAGCGGCGCAAAGCGAACCCCGACGCGTGCTTTGCCGACGACCTCAATCACCGCCTGAGTCACTTCACGCAGAAAACGCAGTCGGTTATCCAGCGAACCGCCGTAGACGTCGTCGCGCTGGTTGGTATGCACCGACATAAACTGGTTAATCAGATAGCCGTTGGCGGCATGCAGCTCAATGCCATCAAAGCCCGCCGCTATCGCGTTGCGCGCGGCGGTAGCGTACAGCGCCACCAGCTCGCGCACTTCAACGGTGCTCAGCGCACGCGGTGCAGATGGCTCTGCCAGCGCCCCCGTCCCCGGCCCGGTTTCAATAAACACTTTCACATTGGTCGCCGGAATCGCCGACGGCGCCACGGGCGCTCCTTCTCCCGGTTGCAGAGAGGTATGAGAGACTCGCCCCACGTGCCAGGGCTGGGCAAAAATCACGCCGCCCTGCTGGTGCACCCGCTCGGTCACTTTTTTCCAGCCCGCTATCTGCTCTGGCGTGTAGATACCGGGCGTCCACGCGTAGCCCTGACCACGCGGTTCAATCTGCGTCCCTTCGCTGACCATAAACCCGGCGCTGCTGCGCTGCGCGTAATATTCCGCCATCAGATCGTTGGCAACATTGCCCGGCTGGCTGCTGCGTGAGCGCGTCAGCGGCGGCAGCGCAATGCGGTTTTTCAGCGTGAAGGCACCCAGGGTTAACGGGGTAAAAAGTGCAGTATTTTCCATGACATATTCCATCTTGATAGACGCTCTGGCAGGCAACGGTGCCTGCCGATGATGAAACAAAGCCTATGCCTAACATCGAAACATTGCAATATTTATATATTTCGATATTTGAATAAGGGAAGATTAGTCTTCGGGAGCGCAGCGGTAAACCAGCCCGGTCGCCACCGCATTACGCGGCCCCTCCGTACCGCGAATATTCCCCTGCCCGGCCACCACGCCGTAGTGCGATAAAGCATCGGTGATAAGCTGCGGCAGCTCAAAATCAAGCGACGACCCGCCCACCAGCACGACAAACGCAATCTCGCGAATATTACCACCGGGGGAGACGAGCCTCAGCGCCCGCAGGCAGTTGGTGACAAACACTTTCTCTTTCGCCTGACGCCTGACCCGGCGAATTTTCTCCAGCGATGTCTGGCTCTCAATCGGCATCAGCGTGCCCTCTTTGATATACACCACCTTGGCAAATACCGCCGGGCTGAGCGGCTCGCGGAAAAACTCCACGCTGCCGTTCTCATGGCGCAGGCTAAACAGACTTTCTACTTTGGCCAGCGGGTACTTTTTGATCTCCTCCGCCAGATGCAGGTCGCTGAGCCCAAGCTCGGTTTTGATAAGCAGGCTGACCATATTGCCCGCCCCCGCCAGATGCACGGCGTTGATCTGCCCAGCGGCATTGATGGTTGCCGCATCGGTGGAGCCCGCCCCGAGGTCAAGGATTGCCAACGGCGTGTCGCTGCCGGGCGTGGTTAGCGCGCCGGTAATCGCCATATTGGCCTCCACGCCCCCCACCTCTACTTGCGTCGCTAAGCGCTGGCTCAGTTCACGGGCGATCACCTCCATTTGCAGGCGGTCGGATTTCACCATCGCGGCAATACCCACAGCATTCTCCATCGAGAACTCGTCGGCCAACCCGCCCTGGACTTTGCAGGGGATAAAGGTGTCCACCGCCAGTAAATCCTGGATAAACACCTCGTCAGTGCGGTGGCCGCTAAGCGATGCCATCACCTGGCGCACCCGCTCCAGCATCCCCCCGGCGTGAGTGCCCGGTTCACCGCGAATATCGCGGATCGGCGCGCACCCGGCGACCGCCTGCATAATCGCCTCGGCGCCGCTAGCAACATCGGCCTGAACGCTGCGTTTCTCACCACACACCGTAATATGCCCCGCCGGGATCACCCGCGACTTCACGTCCCCCTGCGGCGTTTTGAGCACCACCGCCGAACGGTTGCCGATAAGCGCTCGGGCCACCGGCACAATCATCCGCGTTTCATCCGGAGTGAGATGAAACCAGGTGGCGATACCGTAGGGGTTCGACAACAGCGAGATAACCTGCCCGGTGGGCGCTACCTCCACCGCCGCCAGCACCCCTTCCGGCACCTGGTCAATCAGCGTCACTTCATCGACGATCGGCAGGGTTCGCTGCAAACGATTATGGATAAGCACCCCGTCATCCTGCTGGAGGATCACCGCCACCACGTTAATGCCGCGCGCCAGCGCCTCGTTCAACTGCCAGGCCGCGTCCATAAAATCCACCTCGCGGTCCACCAGCGGGATCCAGCCGCTGGCGTACTGCTCCGGCGTCAGCGCGTCGAGGTTTGCCAGACGAACCGTGGTGCCAACCCCCAGCCCCTGCCCGCCGGGCGTTTGCGGGTTATGACCAATCATGGTTGATTCGGTGATAATGGTTTCGGTGATGGTTTCCATCGCCACATCACCAATCACCGGCGCGGCTTCGTTAAGGCAGACCCGCGTCACCTCCCGCTGATGCCTGCCCGCCTTCTCCAGCGCCTGCTGAAGTGAGGCCATTACGCCGCTGATGTTATCCCGCGTCCCTTTAGTGCCGGTGGTGGGCACAATGCCGCTGGAGAGAAAGCGTTTCCCCTGGTCGGTTATCTCCGCCAGCGCAACCTCCGTGGTGGCATTGCCAATATCAATGCCCGCAATCAATGCCATCGTCTGTTGCCCCTATACGTCCTGCTTGCGCAGCTTATCGCGCTGGCGATAAACCTCGGCCGACTCGCGGATAAACGCGGCGTTGATCGTCGCCTGGTACTGGGTTTCCAGCTCATCAGCAATTGCCAGCAGCTCCTCCACGGTGGAGCGATACGGGCGCAGCGCATTATAAATTTCGAGGATCCGGCTATCGGGAATGGCGATAAGCTCCCCCGCCCGGCGCAGGTTGCGGGCGATGGCATGGCGATGCATCTGCTCGGCAATCTGCGCCTGATACTCCAGGGTCTCACGCGAAATACGCACATCCTTCGGCCCAATCTTCCCGGCGAGCACATTTTCCAGCGTAATATCGGTCAGCGGTTTGCCGGTTGGGGTCTGAATGCGCTCTGGGCTGCGGGTAGCCAGCGGGTAATCCGCGGCGGTCATCGTGGTATGAGCGGTCATTTTTCCTCCCGGATAATCTCAATATTCAGGGTGACGGGTTTGGCATCCGGCACCACATGCTTGGTCTCTTTGATATGAAACAGCGCCGCCTTGGCCATAAATTTCGGCCTGACCATCTGGTCATTGACCACCGGCACCGGCGATGGCGACTCTTTACGGGCATAGCGGGCAGCGTTTTTGCCAATCTGGCGGTAGGTCTCGAGGGTCAGCAGCGGCGCCTGGGAGAACAGCTCAAGGTTGCTGAGCGGCAGTAAATCGCGCTGATGAATCACCGTCGTCCCTTTGGACTGAATGCCGATACCGATACCGGAACCGCTAAGGTTGGCGGCATCCCAGGACATAAACGAGACGTCTGAGGTGCGCAGGACCCGCACCACTCTGGCGTGAAGCCCCTCTTCCTCGACCCCGGCCACCAGCTCTTTGATAATCGCCTTGTGCGGCATGTCGATAAGCGTCTTATGCTGAAACTTATCGAACGCTGGCCCCACGCCAATCACCACTTCATCGGCCCGTTCGCCGACGCGTGCCGTACCGCTCTCCACCAGCTTCAGGGTGAACACCGGCGCTTTTTTCTCTTTCATTTCCATCTGTTTGCCCCGCTTACTCAATGCTGTCCGGCTGGATCACCGTGGCGATGTTTTTAATCTCTTCCCAACGCTCCGGGGAGAGCCGATAGCCCGTGCCTGGGCCCTGGTAATCATTGACGTCGTTCACCGCGCTCACCACTTCAAAGTCGCGGTCAAGAATGGCGGAGGTTTGCAGATAATCCCCGGTAACGCGCTGGCGCAGCATGTTGAGAATATTGTCTGCCACATCATCAAAACCGTTTACGCTCAGCGCCTTGACGATATCCAACCCCGTAATCTCGCGCTTCATCATCTCTTCCACCGCGCTGAGGTCTTCCACCACATTGCGCGGCGGCATATCTTTACTGCCGTGGGCGTAGGTCGCCGCCGCGACCTCTTCATCGCTGACCGGCGGCAGCCCCAGTTCGCGGAAGACCGCCTGCACGGCGCGAGCCGCTTTGTTGCGAATGGCGATGGTCTCCGCTTCCGACACCGGGCGCAGGCCGCCGTCGACCATCAGGTCACGCTGCAAAATGTTGTAATCATCGAAGTCTTCGGCGTCGAAGTTCGACCCGGCAAACATGTTGTCGTAGTTCGGCACCGCGCTATAGCCGGAGAAGATAAAGTCGGTTCCCGGCAGCATCTGCATCAAGGTGCGCGCCGTGCGGCGAATATCAGAATGGGAGAAGGTCTGGTCGTTGGCGGAGGCCACTTCCAGGTCGAGCATCGAGGCAATCAAGTTTTCGGCCAGCACCGCACGAATGCCCGACGGCACCGCGCCGGTCATGCCGATACAGCTCACGGCGCCGTTTTGCAGCCCCTGAACCCCCGCGCCTTTGGTGATAAAGATGCAGCGCGACTCCAGATACAGCATGGATTTGCTTTCGGAATAGCCCATCAGCGCCTCTGAGCCAGTGCCCGAGGTGTAGCGCATTTTCAGGCCGCGAGAGGCATAGGCCGAGGCAAGGAAGGCTTTCGACCACGGAGTATCGTCGCCGTCGGTAAATACCGCTTCGGTGCCGTACACCGACACGGTTTCCGCATAGCTGGTCAAGCCGCGCATCCCCAACTCCAGCTCCGTCGCCTCTTCTACCGAACACTGGGTTAACACCCCCGGACGGCCGGACTGCGAACCCACCAGCAGCGCCAGCGCGTTAAACGGTGCGTAGCGGGCAATCCCAACGGTAGTTTCCTGTTCGGAGAAGCCGCGAATTCCCGCCTCTGCCGCATCGGCGGCAATTTGCACCGGGTTGTCCTTCAGGTTGGTGACGTGACACTGGTTCGACGGCGTACGGCGGGCGCGCATCTTTTGCAGCGCCATCATCATCTCCACCACGTTCATGTGGGCCATCACTTCGACGGCTTTCGCCGGGGTGATCGCCGTGGTGACTTTCACAATCTCGGCGCGGCTGACGTTGATATCCACCAGCATGCGCGCGATGGTTAAGGCGTCGAGCGCCATCGCGCGTTCCGCCTCCGCCACGTTAATGCCGTAGTCGGCGATAAACCGGTCAATCATGTCAAAGTCGGCTCGGGTTTTACCGTCCAACTCCACAATGCGGCCGTTTTCAACCTTTACCGAGGAGGGCGGGTCCCACGGGCTCTCCATCGCTATCAGCCCCTCTTCGGGCCATTCTCCTATCAAACCATCCTGGTTAACCGGCCGCTTTTCGAGGACTTCGAATCGTTTTGATCGTCTCATATTGCTCAGGCTCGTAAGTGTAAAAATGGCACCCGCACGTTGGGTTACGGGTGAGAGTTACCGGCAACTTAAAGGGCCCGCGGTCAGAATAAAATTAAATAAATAACGTTCCATTCTGAGACGTTATTTATTTAATGCGTTTCAGTGTGAAACCTAATAATGCAGATAAATAAGCAAATGTGACACCCAACCGCGCTCAAATCAAAAATATCCACGATAACGCCACAAATATTCGCTACCGGTGATTTTCTACCGCATTGACTTAATATTTTTTAAGGCAAAAATAACACCAAAGGATTAACGCCATTTCAGTCTATTAATCCACCATGAATTAAAGTTTTATTAAATTAATGCCACATCCATTAACAATCTGCTGATGCGTTCAGGAGTTCTGATGAAAAAGAGTCTACCCCGTGCCACCGTAAGCCTCGCCATGGCACAAGCCATGGCGGCAAAGGCCGAGAAAAAGGCGATTGAAATCAATGTCCCGGTCGTTATTTCCGTTGTCAATAGCGGCGCAAACCCTCTGCTGATGCAGCGGATGGATGATGCCTTTATTACCAGCTGTGAGATTTCACTGAATAAAGCCTGGACTGCATGCTGCTTACAACAGGCAACGCATGAAATTACCGAAAGCGTACAACCCGGCCAGTCACTTTATGGTTTGCAGCTCACCAATCAGCAGCGCATTGTTATTTTCGGCGGCGGTTTTCCGATTATTGAAAACAATAACGTGATTGGCGCTATTGGCGTCAGTGGCGGCACCGTAGAACAGGATATGGAAATAGCTATGGCGGCATTAACTTATTTCCAACAGATTTAATTCACACTATTTCTTAACCCCATTTCAAGGATTTATGATGAGCGAACGTATGTATGATTTTCTTGTTCCAAATGTGAACTTTTTTGGCCCCGGCGCCGTCTCCGTTGTCGGTGAGCGCTGCAAATTACTGAACGGCAAAAAAGCCCTGCTGGTGACCGACAAAGGCCTGCGGGCGATTAAAGACGGCGCGGTCGATCAGACGGTCAAACATCTGCGTGAAGCCGGCATTGAGGTGGTCATTTTTGACGGCGTGGAACCGAATCCGAAAGACACTAATGTGCGCGATGGTCTGGCCGTCTTCCAGAAAGCAGGCTGCGACATGATCATCACCGTTGGCGGCGGCAGCCCGCACGACTGCGGTAAAGGTATCGGGATTGCCGCCACCCACCCAGGCGACCTTTACAGCTATGCGGGTATTGAAACCCTGACCCATGCGCTGCCGCCCATCATTGCGGTCAACACTACCGCCGGTACCGCCAGCGAAGTGACCCGCCACTGCGTGCTGACCAACACCAAAACCAAAGTGAAGTTTGTAATTGTCAGCTGGCGTAACCTGCCGTCGGTGTCGATCAACGACCCGCTGCTGATGGTCGGTAAACCTGCCGGTCTGACCGCCGCTACCGGGATGGATGCCCTGACCCACGCCGTGGAAGCGTATATCTCCAAAGACGCTAACCCAGTCACCGACGCCTCGGCCATTCAGGCCATCAAGCTGATTGCCAGCAACCTGCGTCAGGCCGTTGCGCTCGGCACCAACCTGAAAGCTCGCGAAAATATGGCCTGCGCCTCTTTGCTCGCCGGCATGGCGTTTAACAACGCCAACCTCGGCTACGTTCACGCGATGGCCCACCAGCTAGGCGGGCTTTACGATATGGCGCACGGCGTCGCTAATGCGGTTTTACTGCCGCACGTCTGCCGCTACAACCTGATTGCCAACCCGGAAAAATTTGCCGATATCGCCACCTTTATGGGTGAAAACGTCTCCGGACTGTCCACCATGGACGCCGCCGAACTGGCCATTAACGCCATCGCGCGTCTGTCCAACGATGTTGGTATTCCTCAGCATCTGCGCGACCTGGGCGTCAAAGAAGCCGACTTCCCGTACATGGCTGAAATGGCGCTGAAAGATGGCAACGCTTTCTCCAACCCGCGTAAAGGCAACGAAAAAGAGATCGTTGAGATTTTCCGTCAGGCCTTCTGATTCGTGCAATCCCCCACCGGCGGGCCCTGTGCCCGCTTTTTTTAGCGTTCATCCGCATGGAGTTCCCAATGCAAAATCCCGGCGTCCCGGCATCACCCGCCGTGCATCTGTTTTATCACCCCTCACAGGAACCGAGCGAAGCCCTGCGCCAGATAAGCCTCGGGCTGGAGGAACAGGGGGTACCGTGCCGCGCGCTGCCCTGCGATGAACAAAACGATGCCATAGCGCTAGCACGCAACGCCGCCCAGCACTCAGCGCTGCGTATCGGCATTGGCATGACCGCCAGCGGCGACGTGGCGCTGACCCATGCCCAGTATCCTGCGGGCAGAGCGCTGCGCCATCTTCCTGCCGCCAGTAACAAAACGCAGTGGCGTAATCTTGGCGTTAACGCGGGCCAACTGGTCAAAACGCTACCGCTAACCGAGGTCGAATAATCATGTACCGCATCTATACCCGCACCGGTGACAACGGCACCACCGCGCTGTTTGGCGGCAGCCGGATTGAGAAAGACGATATTCGTGTAGAAGCCTATGGCAGCATAGATACGCTGATTTCACTGTTAGGCGTGAGCTATGCCGCCAGCGGCAATCCGGCGCTGCGGCTGACGCTGCACCGCATTCAGGAGGAGCTATTCGTGGTGGGCGCTGAACTGGCCTGCGACGCACGCGGTTTAACCCGGCTCAATCTGCTGATCGATGACGCGGATATTGCCCGTCTCGAAGGGGAGATTGACCACCATATGGCCCTCACCGGCCCGCTGAAAGCCTTTGTGATCCCCGGAAAAAATCTGCCGTCAGCGCATTTGCACGTGGCGCGTACCCAAACCCGGCAAATTGAACGCACGCTGGTTGCCATGGATCGTCTGACGCCTTTACGCCCGGCGTTAAAAAGCTATATCAACCGTTTGTCGGACGCGCTTTTCGCCATGGCGCGAGTTGCCGAAAGCGAGGCCGACACGGCGGTTAATCCTGAGACCGATGCTTAAATTGGCCCACGTCGATATCAAACTGCTTGAGCTTGCGCCAAAGCGTGGTGCGGCCAATATTCAGCAAATTGGACATCTCCTGCACCCGCCCGCTGGTCACGCGGGCGGCATGAATAATGGCCTCTTTTTCCATCGCCGAAATGCTCATGCTAGCCGGAATTAACGCGCTGTTGCCGCTCACGCCGGGATGCTCGCGGAACAGCCAGCCCGGCAGATTGCTCAGGCGGATATGCCCGTGCTCGCTGCTGATGGCGATATTCTCAACGATGCTGTTAAGCTCAAAATCATTACCCGGCCAGGAGTAGGCCACCAGGTGGGCCAGCGCGTCATCATCCACCTTCAACCGCGATGAAAAGCGGCGTTCCAGCGTGCGCAGGCGGCTGTGCACCAGCGACGGAATGCTGTTGCGGCGCTCACGCAGCGGAGGAATGCTGATTTCAAACGAGTGCAGCGCATAATACAGCTGGCGGCTAAAGCGGTTTTGTTCCACCAGATTGCCCAGATCCATCGTGGTGGTGGCGATCACCTTCACATCCACCGGGATCAGCCGGCGGGCATCAAGTCGCGTCACCACGCCTTGTTTGATCACCTGCAGCAGGATCGACTGCAACTCCGGGGCCAGATACTCAATCTTTTCCAGAAACAGCGTCCCGCCGGAGGCCAGCTCCAGACGGCTCATCCGCCCGTTCTCTTCCTCGGTGGCCGTGCTGCCCATAAAATCCAGCCCCAGCGCGTTATCGGCATACAGTTGGCAGTTAACGGCGATAAACGGCCCTGCGGCACGTTCGCTTTCGTTATGAATCGCCTGGGCTATCAGCTCTTTGCCCACCCCTTCTTCACCGCACATCAACACCGGGAAACTGCCGCGCGACGCCTGACGGCCAAAGTGAATCAGACGGCGGGTTTCCGGATCGTCGGCCGACATCTGGGCAAAGGTGTGGCCCACTTTGCCAAGCTGGCTGGTCATCAATTGACGCATCTGCTCAACGGGATGGAGCAGCAGGATAAAGCTGGTTCCCTGCGCTTCGACGATGGGCTTTAAGGTGATCACCGCATCCACAAACTGGTGCTGACTTTCAAAGGCCACCTCGGCGTGGCTGAGCGGTTTAGCGTGCTTGATGGCGCGGCGCAGCAGCGCCGGAAGAATCACCAGATCGGCAATGTTTTTGCCCTGACAGGCCTGCGCGTCCAGATGCAGGAGCTTCGCCGCCTGAGGGTTAAGAAACTGTAATACCCCCGCTTCATTCCACGCCATTACCCCGTCGTCCATACTTTCGAGCAGGCCATACATCTGATTGAGGTGGCGATTAGACTCCGCCAGCAGGCTATCGGTGAGCAGCGAGTTACCCACTTCGCGGGCCATCGCCAGCGTCAGCGACAGGTCGGCGGCGCTGGTGTGTTCAGCTTTACAGCACAGGGCAATAGAGCCGGAAAGACGGCCATGATTATCAAATATCGGCGTCGAGCAAAACGTCCACGGGAAGAGCGCCTGCTTAAAGTGCTGCTCTCCGCTGGTTTTCACCGGCTGCCCCACCATTGAAGCCAGCGACAGCGCACAGGTTCCCATAATGCTTTCCGCGCAGTAACTCCCGGCCAGGAAACCCAGCGCATCAAGCTGCGCCAGCGTCTCCGGGTGGCCGCAGCGGGTCAGGATACAGGCCGACTCATCAAGGATAAACAGCGCGCACGGGCGACCGTCCATATACTCCCACGCATCCTCCAGCGCCGCCTGGCCGATGGTCAGCAGCGCGGTCTTGCGACGGCTGATGGAGGCAAACGTCAGCCCCTGCGCCTGATGCGGTGTGGTCCAGGTCTCGCGCTGCATCATCTTGCCGCAGCGGTGCCAGGACTGGGCGATAAATGAGCTCAACGCCTGCTCAGGTTGCGCGTTCTGCGTGGACATAGCGGCTATAACTCCCTTAATTACGTGCCGGTCGCGGCACATCCATAAAACAACAACCCCCGGTGCCAGAAACAGCCGGCCCGGGGGATAACCACAACGCTTGTGGTGCGCTGACCGGGGGGCCGGTCAGCGATAACGCTTAGTGAGTGGAGCGCCACTGAGCGCCCAAACGATCGGCCGCCAGAATCGCGGCGCAGACGCTCTGCGGGTCAACCGGGAACGGCATATTGTGGATGGTTTCCCCTTCTGCACAGGTAGCTTTCGCCACCGCGAGAATTTTCTCCTCAATGCCGTCCTTCACGCCCATCTGCGCCAGCGTTACCGGCAGCCCTACCTTCTGGCAGAAGCCGAGCACGGTTTCAATTTCATCCATCGGGCTGTTTTGTAAAACCAGCTGCGCCAGCGTACCAAAGGCCACTTTTTCCCCATGGTACAGGTGGTGGCACTCTTCCAGAATGGTGAACCCATTATGGATAGCGTGCGCCGCCGCCAGGCCGCTGCTTTCAAAGCCGATGCCGCTGAGATAGGTATTGGCTTCTACGATGCGTTCCAGCGCCACGGTTGCCACGCCCGCTTCGGCGGACAGACGCGCTTTTTCACCTTCCGCCAGCAGCGTTTCATAGCACAGACGCGCCAGGCTTAACGCCGCCGCCGTCGATTGACCGCCGGCCATGCTGACGGCGTGAGCGTCATAACAGGCTTTCGCTTCAAACCAGGTCGACAGCGCATCACCCATCCCGGAGACCAGTAAACGCACCGGCGCTTTGGCAATAATCGCCGTATCCATCACCACCATGTCCGGGTTTTTCGGATAGATCAGGTACTCTTCAAACTCGCCGGATTCGGTATAAATCACCGACAGCGCGCTGGTTGGTGCATCGGTAGAGGCGATAGTCGGGATAATCACCACCGGCAGATGCTGGTAATAACCGATGGCTTTCGCCGTATCGAGGGTTTTCCCGCCGCCAATCCCCACCACGCCTTTGCAGCCTTTCTGCTTGGCGATGGCGCCCAGGCGGTTGATCTCCGCGTGGCTGCATTCGCCGTTAAAACGCTCGGCATGGCAGCTGATACCGTTGTCATGCAAACCATTCAGTACTTTATCTCCGGCCAGCTTCATCACGAAGTCGTCGGCAATCACAAAAAAACTGTCCGCCAGATTTTTGGCATACTGACCGAATAACGCAGATGCATCAGGACCCTGAAGATATTTTGCCGGAGACTGAATAACTTGTAGCATTCTCTACACCCTCACATTGAACTCGTTTCCATGATGACGTCAGGTGTGGCTCGCTCCTGCTGGCAACGCAATCCAACGAGAGGTTGAGCACGACCGACGCGGTGACATCACTGTAAAGCGGGTGCCTGGCAAAAGAATGTTGGGTTATTTGGTTCCACTACGAAACGCCTTCTAAAATATTTCGTTCCATAACGAAACACCTCTTCGGCAATGCCGCCCGGATTGCGATCCAGATCCGCGCCGCGTTCACACTATTCACCAGTTCAATATGTCTATTCCGTGCCTATTCTGCCCCTGATGAACAAAAAAAAATAGCACCGCCGTTCAGCCCGAGACGCCGCCGGCCTATGCGGTGGCTAAGAAGCCTGCATCAGCTCTCATTTTTCCCATTCACCGGCAAAATACGTTTCACTATGGAACATTTACGGCAATTTTTGTTCCGGGATGAAACCGACGGCGACGGGGATTTTCTTTTTTTCCCACCAGGCGAGAATTCACTCATCGGCCACGGTATCGGTATTTACGCTACCGCAGCCGGAACCCTACAGGGGAGTCGCTCGACGAGCGGCCCACAAAATATCCAGCGGAGTACACATAATGAAAAAACTGATTAACCGTGTGGAAGATGTCCTGGCAGAACAGCTGGCGGGACTGGTCAAAGTGCATCCGGAACTGAAGCTGTATCAGGATCCGGTTTATCTCACCCGAGCCGATGCGCCGGTCGCGGGCAAGGTCGCCCTGCTCTCCGGTGGCGGTAGCGGTCATGAACCCATGCACTGCGGCTTTATCGGCACCGGGATGTTGAGCGGCGCCTGTCCAGGCGAGATTTTCACCTCACCGACGCCGGATAAAATCTTCGAATGCGCCATGCACGTCGACGGCGGCGAAGGGGTGGTGCTGATTATTAAAAACTACACCGGCGATGTGCTGAACTTTGAAACCGCCACCGAGCTGCTGCACGAAAGCGGCGTGAAGGTCACTACCGTTGTGATCGATGACGACGTGGCGGTAAAAGACAGCCTCTACACCGCCGGTCGACGCGGCGTGGCCAATACCGTGCTGATTGAAAAGCTGATGGGCGCGGCCGCCGAACGTGGCGATAGCCTGGAAGCCTGCGCCCGTCTGGGTCGTCAGCTCAACAACCAGGGCCACTCCATTGGCATCGCGCTGGGTGCCTGTACCGTTCCGGCCGCGGGTAAACCGTCGTTTGAACTCAACGATGACGAAATGGAGTTTGGCGTGGGCATCCACGGGGAACCGGGCATTGACCGCCGCCCCTTCACCTCGCTGGACGACACCGTCGACGCCATGTTCGCCACCCTGCTGGAAAACGGTCAGTACAGCCGTACCCTGCGCCAGTGGGACCCAATCAAAGGCTGCTGGCAGGAAGTGACGCAGTCCAAACGGGCGTTGCAGAAAGGCGACCGCGTGATTGCGCTGGTCAACAACCTCGGCGCGACTCCGCTTTCCGAGCTGTATGGCGTCTATAACCGCCTGGAAACGCTCTGTACCGATGCGGGTATCACCATTGAACGTTCGCTGGTCGGCTCCTGGTGTACTTCCCTCGATATGACCGGTTTTTCCATCACCCTGCTAAACGTGGATGCGGATACCCTCGCCCTGTGGGATGCCCCGGTTCACACCCCTGCTCTCAACTGGGGTCACTAAGGAGATCTGCAATGTCACTGAACAGAGATACGATTGTCGACTGGCTGTACCGCTGCGGCGAAACCTTTACCACCCAGTGTGATTTTCTCACCGGGCTCGACCGCGAAATCGGCGACGCCGACCACGGGCTCAATATGCACCGTGGCTTCAGTAAAGTGGTGGAAAAGCTGCCGTCGATTGCCGACAAAGACATTGGCTTTATTTTAAAAAACACCGGCATGGTGCTGCTCTCCAACGTCGGCGGGGCCAGCGGCCCGCTGTTTGGCACCTTCTTTATTCGCGCAGCCCAGGTAACGCAGGCGCGCCAGAACCTCTCGCTGGAAGAGCTTTACCTGATGATCCGCGAAGGGACTGACGGCGTCGTCAGCCGCGGCAAAGCCGAACGGGGTGATAAAACCATGTGCGACGTCTGGCTGCCGGTGGCCGACGCTCTGCAGCGCTCCAGCGAACAGAATCTGTCAATCACCGCCGCGCTCGACGCCGCCTGTGAGGTGGCTCAGCAGGCGGTCCAGGCTACCATCACCATGCAGGCACGCAAAGGCCGCGCCAGCTATCTGGGTGAGCGCAGCATCGGTCATCAGGATCCGGGAGCCACTTCCGCCCTGTTTATGGTGCAAATGTTGGCCGCTGCGGCTAACGCATAAGTAGAGAAAGGATAAGGCGATGGTAAATCTGGTCATTGTGTCTCACAGCGCCCAACTGGGCCAGGGGGTCGGGGAGCTCGCCCGACAGATGTTAAGGGGGGATGGCTGCCAGCTCGCCATCGCCGCCGGTATTGACGACCCCGATAGCCCGATTGGCACCGACCCTATCAAGGTGATGGAGGCCATCATCTCGGTCGCCGACACCGACGATATTCTGGTGCTGATGGATATTGGTAGCGCGCTGCTGAGCGCGGAAACCGCGCTCGACCTGCTGGACCCGGATATTGCCGCGAAGGTACATTTGTGTCCGGCACCGTTGGTGGAAGGGGCGCTGGCCGCCACGGTGAGCGCCGCCAGCGGTGCAGGCATCGAGAAGGTGATTGCCGACGCCCAGTGCGCCCTGCAAGCCAAACGCGTCCAGCTCGGTTTTCCGGCGCAGGAGGAGTATCACGACCCGTCGGCGCGGCAAACCGACGAGTCTGACGGCGCGCAGTCGGTGACCGTCGAAATAGCGAATCCTCACGGTCTGCACGTGCGCCCTGCCGCCCGTCTGGTCGAAGGGCTCGCCGGGTTTAATGCCGAGCTGCTGCTGGAAAAAGACGGCAAGTGCGTGAAGCCCGACAGCCTTAATCAGATAGCCCTGCTGAAGGTGCGATGCAATGACCGCATCCGCCTGATTGCCAAAGGCCCGGAAGCCGCAGAGGCGCTGGCGGCATTTCAGGCGCTGGCAGACGACCATTTTGGCGAGCGTCAGGTCGTTAACGCCCCGACGGTGGTGAACGCACCAGCGCTTCATGGCACCCTCAGCGGCGTGGTGCTGCACTATCAGCCCACCGTGTTTCCGCTCGAACGTGAACCCGTAGAAAGTCCGGAGGCCGAGTTTCGGCGTCTGAAAATGGCGGTCAGCCATACGCTGGACGATCTGCTGGAACTCGCCGCGCTGGCAGCCGACAAGTACTCAGAAGAGATTGCCGCCATTTTCTTCGGTCAGCATACCCTGCTTGATGACCCGGAACTGCTGAACAGCGTCCGTGAAGAACTGCAGCAGCAGAACTGCTGCGCCGAGTGGGCCTGGTCACAGGTGATGAGCGCCCTCAGCCAGCAGTACCAGTCGCTGGACGATGCCTACCTTCAGGCACGCTATATCGATATTGAGGATATTCTGCATCGTACGCTGGGACACCTGGCCGGAGCCGTCGACAGCGCACCCCACCTGTCGCAGCGCACGATACTCATCGCCGATAACCTCTACCCGTCGGTCGTCCTGCAACTGGATGCGACGAAAACCGCCGCCATCTGCCTGCGCGACGGCAGCCCGCTGGCCCACGGTGCCATCATTGCCCAGACGGCGGGCATTCCCTGGCGCTGCCAACTCGGCGACGCCTTTGCCGGGCGGCAAAACGGCGACAAGCTCACGCTAACCCAACCCTAATATCCTTTTTTTCACTCCCGGACACGCCCTGCACGGCTCGCCATGCAGGGGTGTCACACCCTAAGCTCAGGAATCTGTTATGTCGCAATTTTTCTACAATCAACGCGAAAACCTCGTGAATGACGCTATTGAAGGGGCGATCATCGCGAGCCCGTGGAACAACCTTGCCCGTCTGGAAAGCGATCCGGCGATTCGTATTGTGGTCCGGCGCGATCTGGTTAAATCCCGGGTGGCGGTGATTTCCGGCGGCGGCGCAGGTCATGAACCGGCCCACGCGGGCTTTGTCGGCAAAGGGATGCTCACGGCGGCGGTCTGCGGCGACCTCTTTGCCTCCCCGAGCGTGGACGCCGTGCTGACCGCCATCCAGGCGGTGACCGGCGATGCAGGTTGCCTGCTGATTGTCAAAAACTACACCGGTGACCGCTTAAACTTCGGCCTTGCCGCGGAAAAAGCCCGTCGTCTGGGCTACAAAGTCGAGATGGTCATCGTCGGCGACGATATCTCCTTGCCGGACAACAAGCACCCGCGCGGCATTGCGGGCACTGTCCTTATCCATAAGGTTGCGGGCTACTTCGCGGAAATGGGCAGCAACCTGGACACCGTCACCCGGGAAGCGCGTCTGGCGATGTCCCGCGTGTTCAGCCTTGGCGTCGCGCTGGCAAGCTGTCATCTGCCCGGCGACCCGCAGGACGGCGTGCGCCACTTCCCCGGCAAAGCCGAGCTGGGAATGGGGATCCACGGCGAGCCCGGCGTTAGCGTGGTGGACACGCAAAACAGCGCCGAGCTCGTGCACCTGATGGTCGAAAAGCTCAGCGCGGCGTTACCGGCCACCGGCCGTCTGCTGCTGATGCTCAACAACCTCGGAGGTGGCTCGGTGACCGAGATGGCAATCCTCACCCGTGAACTGGCCTCCAGCGCGTTAGCTTCACGCTGCGATTGGCTGATTGGCCCTGCTCCACTGGTCAGCGCACTCGATATGAAAGGCTTTTCGATTACCGCGATGGTGATGGAAGAGAGCGTCGAAAAAGCGCTGCTGTCGGAGGTGAGAACCGCCGGCTGGCTACCGCCGGTGCGCCTGCGCCCGCAGACCACCATGCCGTGTGATATAAAGAGCGCCCGCGTGGCCTTTACGCCGTCGGAAGATGCGCAGGTTGCAGACTATATTGCGACGGTAACCGCCACGCTGTCCGACCTGGAAAGCTGCCTGAACGCGCTGGATGCCAAAGTGGGCGATGGCGATACCGGTTCAACCTTCGCCGCCGGAGCGCGTGAAATTGCCCGTCTACTTCACGACCACCAGCTGCCGTTGGCTCAGCTTGAGACGCTGTGCGGGCTGATTGGCGAACGGTTAACCGTGGTAATGGGCGGCTCCAGCGGCGTGCTGATGTCTATCTTCTTCACCGCCGCCGGGCAGGCTATCCACGAAGGCAAACCGGTGGTTGCCGCCCTGCAGGCCGGGCTGGCGCAGATGAAGTTTTACGGCGGTGCTGACCTCGGCGATCGTACGCTGATTGATGCCCTGCAGCCGGCGCTGGACGCACTGGCGCAACAGCCAGGCGACCTCGATGCCGCCTACCGCGCCGCACAGGCGGGCGCCGACGCCACCAGCCACGCCACCAAAGCCAATGCGGGCCGCGCTTCCTACCTTAACAGCGACAGCCTCGCCGGTAATATGGACCCCGGCGCCCATGCCATTGCGATGGTATTTAAAGCCCTGGCGCAACGCCCACGCGGCTAACCGTTCGACCAGTTGCCCGCGATAACTCGCGGGCATTTTTTTGAATTAGGGTTGCGTAACCCGCCGCGGCGAACAATGATGAAGTCACCCTGAACAACCGACACCGTTAACCAATGCCCAACCGCTACCTGCGCCCGCTTTTCCCGCCGTTCGCTCTGTTTTTTATCACCAGCCTGCTGACAGGCTGCGTATTAAGCCGCGTCTCAGAGAGCGCCCACGCCAAAGAGGTTGATGAACTGCACGTCGTGGGTATGAGCCTTGACGCTGCTCGCGCCGCCGTCACCCAGCGCGGGTACACCTGTAGCCCCTACGCCGAGCGCCATCTCGTCAGCACCGAGGACGGTAACCATCAATGGTTGCAGACATCGTGCGACAAACAGAGCCTGGAGGTGGTCTGCCCGCAAATCCGCTCGGTGGTGCTGAACGTCGACCCCACCAGCCAGAAGGTGGTGATGGTCGGAAAAAATATCACCCAGAATGGCTGTTTTTAACCTTCCGTAAGGAGATGCGACCGCCTGCCACACGATGGTGCTATTTCTGCTAAATATTTAGCCTATCGTGACGATATATAGGAAAAGCAAAATAAAAATGCGGGCGCAAGATGGCAGGGATCAATACCAACATCAATACTCTGGTCGTACAAAAAAACGCGTTAAAAAGTGGCTCCGTGCTTCAGCAATCCATTGAACGCCTTTCCTCGGGGCTGCGCATCAACAGCGCCAAAGATGACGCCGCAGGCCAAGCCATCAGCAACCGCATGAACAGCCAGATTGCCGGGCTCTTGCAGGCGAAACGAAACGCCAGCGACGGGCGTTCGATGGCGCAAACGGCGGAAGGCGCGCTGAGTGAAATCAACCAGCGCTTGCAGAGAATCCGCGAGCTTTCCGTCCAGTCGCTAAGCGAAACCTACTCGCTGGAAGATGCCGACAGCATTCAGTCAGAGATTAACCTCAATCTGAAAGAGATTGCCCGCCTCAACGAACAGACCAGCTTTAACGGTAAGAACGTCCTAGACGGCAGCGCCGGCACCGTTTCCGTGCAGGTCGGCAGCAACGATAACCAGACGATGGGCCTGTTCCTCGGTAAACCGGGCTTTAGCGTGGATGAACTGGGTCTGAACGATCTCGTCATTCGCGGGCTTAGCGGTAAAGTTACCCCTACCGACCAGCTTGTGGGCAGCAGCAACAATATTGACTTAACCAGCGCAGCAACCAGCATAAGTTATGCCACTGGAAACCAACTGACCTCCCCGCATCTGGTTCGCAGCACGGGTGGGCAACTCTATATTCAGGGTACGGATGCACAGGGCAAGAATGCCTATCTTGCGGCAACCTACGGCGCAACCTACACCACCGCCACCAGTTCAGCGGAGGTGAACGTTACCGCTACCTCCGGGCCACTTTATACCAGCGTTTCCGCGCTTTCCGCTCGTGCCTTGTCGGGGCTGACCTTCCGCGATGACGCTAACACGCCAATCACTCCCGCTACACTGGTTAATAGCGATGGGAAATACTATATCCAACAGGGCACCGACTATTTTGCCGCAGAGCTAAGCTGGGGGCCGACGGGGAGCATGCAGGCCAGAATGACCGACCCAACGGCGCTGACTACCCTGAACGCACCGGTTGTGGTCACCTCCACGCCTGCCGTGGATTTGACCACAGTCACCCCGAAATTGCTGGACAGCAGCGGTGCAGATATTTCAGGCAACGCCCGATTAATGAGAAACGGTAGCCAGTACTATCTGGAGGTAGACAACGGTGGCGGCGATTTTCGCTACTTCAGCGCCTCAGTCGCACTGCAGAGCGACGGCGACACCACCAGCGTCTCCGTGCAAGCCAACAGCGCGCTGCCGCAAAATGCTTTTACCGACGTGAAAACCGTCGCGGGGACCTCTTTCGTCACCATTGACCCCGACAAAATGCAGTTGAACTATACCGACAACGCCGGTCAGACCTTCAACAGCGTGCTGAGCCGCGATGCTACAGGCAATTATGTCATGACCCTGGGCGACAGTAACAAAACTGCGACCCTGGTACAGCAAAGTGACGGTTCACTGCTGATGAAAACCCTCAACGGCAGCGGTGAAATCCAGATTTACTATCCGAACAGCTACAGCGCTACCACCGATGGCGAAAAAGGCTGGACGACCATCAGCCTCAAGGAGACCGGCGATGGTGTGCGTCTGCGCCACCCTGAGGACCCGCTGGCCGCACTTGATGCTGCCATTGCCCGCGTCGATCAGCGCCGCAGCCAGCTCGGCGCGACCATGAACCGTCTGGAGTCCGTACAGAACGTACAAACTGGCACCTCTGCCGCACTTAGCACTGCGCGTTCACGCATAGAAGACGCGGACTACGCCGTAGAGGTATCGCAGATGTCCCGGGCGCAGATTCTGCAACAGGCGGGCAACTCCGTGCTGTCAAAATCTAACCATCTCCCCGAGGCGGTGCTGTCACTATTACAGGGGTAATAGCTGTTTCTTCTTCTGATGTTCTGTTGACTTATTCTGTAAAAAGATTACTTTTCAGGACATGAAGAAAATACTGATTATCGTCCCCGACGGCGGCATGCTGTTTGAGTCCGCCGGCATTGCCGACATCCTGATGCAGGCCAACCGCCTGCATCCTGAGGGTGCCACCTCCCCTTGCTACCAGGTTCAGCTGGCGACCACCCAGCCGCATCAGGTGATCCACGGCCAGTCCGGCCTTAACCTGCTGGCGGACCATCGTCTGCACGAGATAGACCCCCGTGAGCCCCTCGACACCATCATCATCACCGGCAGAGGCCAGAATGCGCAGGAGGGCATTGCGGTGGTGGACTGGCTGCGCCTTGCCGCCCCGCACGCCCGCCGGATTGCCTCAATCTGCGGCGGCGCGATGCTGCTGGCGCAAAGCGGGCTACTCGACGGCAAACGCGCCACCACCCACTGGAAGCTGCTGGAAACGCTCCAGACGGAGTACCCGCAGGTGCGCGTCGAAAGCGGGCCGCTCTATATTCAGGACGAGCATATCTGGACCTCCGGCGGGGTGAGCTCTGGCTTCGACCTGACGCTGGCGCTGGTAGAAGAAGATTACGGCTTTAGCCTGGCGCGCGACATTGCCCAGGATTTTGTGATGTACCTGCACCGCCCCGGCAGCCAGCTACAGTTCAGCCGCTACAATCTCCAGCGCACCAGCAGCGTGGGGCCCATCAACGACCTGCTTACCTGGCTGCTCGACAACCTGACCGCCGATCTCAGCGTCGAAACGCTGGCGGAAAAAGTCGCCATGAGCCCACGTAATTTCACCCGCGTCTTTACCCGGGAAACCGGCGTATCTCCAGCACGCTACGTCGCCGAAGCGCGTCTGACCGCCGCCCGACAGCGCCTGGAACAGACCAACGACACGCTGGAGAGAGTTGCGCAGCAGACCGGCTTTGGCAGCAGCATCAACCTACGCCGTCTGTTTGAAAAGCAACTGCACCTCACCCCCGGAGAGTATCGCCAGCGCTTCCACTGTCGAAAAATGGCGTAAAGTGATCCTTTTTTGTCGTTTACGCCAAATGGCGACCGGCCTACAGTAGCGCCAGAGACAACAGATAAGGAGTGGATCATGGTAAAGGTCGGTATTAACGGTTTTGGCCGTATCGGACGTAACGTACTGCGCGCTGCGCTTGGCAACCCGGATATCCAGATTGTGGCAATTAACGATCTGACGGACAGCAAAACGCTGGCGCACCTGCTGAAATATGACTCCCTGCTCGGCACGCTTGCCGCCGAGGTCAGCGCCAGCGAAAGTCAACTGGTGGTGGCAGGTAAACCTATCACCGTGTACAGCGAACGCGACCCGGCGAACATTCCGTGGCGACAGGCTGAAGTCGATATCGTGATTGAAGCCACCGGTTTCTTCACCGAGCGTGACAAAGCGGCGGTGCATATCCACAGCGGCGGCGCCAAACGTGTAATTATCTCCGCGCCCGGTAAGAACGACGATTTAACCATCGTGATGGGAGTGAACGACGGCCTCTACTCGCCGGATAAACACTATGTGGTCAGCAACGGCAGCTGCACCACCAACGGGTTGGCCCCCGCCGCCCAGGTGCTGCATCAGCATTTCGGCATTAAGCATGGTCTGATGAACACCACCCACGCTTACACCAATAGCCAGGCGCTGCACGACCAGCCGGAGAAAGATCTGCGCGGGGCTCGCGCCGCGGCGCTGTCGATAGTGCCTTACTCCAGCGGTGCGGCGAAAGCGCTGGGTAAAGTCATCCCCGAGCTGGACGGACGCCTGACGGGCTATTCCCTGCGCGTGCCGGTTCCGGTGGTCTCCATCGTTGACCTGACCGTGACCCTGGAACGTGATGTTACCGCCGACGAGGTGAACAACGCATTTCGTGAAGCGGCCGCGAGCGGCCCGCTGAAAGGCATTCTGGGTTACAGCGATGAACCGCTGGTGTCGAGCGACTACCAGGGCGACCCGCGTTCCTCAATTATCGACGGTCTCTCCACGCTGGTGATTGGCGGTAACATGGTCAAAATCCTGGCGTGGTACGACAACGAATGGGGCTTCTCCAACCGCCTGGTCGACCTGGCGCTGCTGATGGCCAAACGCGAAGCGTAATCTTCCGCTCCCGCTACCCACTAAAATCCACGCCCGGCGTGGATTTTTTTATCTCCCGCCGTTGAACCTGTAATATGCTGTTCGTTCTGATACAGACCATTTTCTTATACCTATAAAAACTGCGTACATCGCAGACCGTAACGCAAACTACAGGACAGATGGATGTTAACTCACACCGCCGCCTCGCCACGTCATGAGGCCAGGGCACAATTTCGCGCTGGCGTCGCCGCCTGCTTCCCCACCATTCCCGGATACTGGAGCATCGGCTTTGCGGCCGGGGCTATCGGCACGCTCTCCGGATTTACCACCCTGCAAACCGCCCTGCTGGCGAGCCTGCTGTACGCCGGTTCAGCGCAGTTTCTTTTCTATTCGCTGTGGGCCGCGGGGGCGGAAGTCGCCTCGGTGGTGCTGAGTGTGCTGCTGGTAAACCTGCGCTATCTGCTGATGAGTTCGGCGATGAGCGTCTATTTTCGTGAACATACCACGCTGCAAAAAGTGGTCAGCGGCCTGCTGCTCACCGATGAAACCTTCGGCGTGGCGGTGCAGCGCGGCGGCCCACAGAATAAGGTGTCGTTTGCCTGGATGTTTGGCCTGAACGTGGCCGCCTGGCTGAACTGGATCCTCGCCTGTGTGGTTGGCGCGGGGCTGGCTTCCGCCCTGCCGCAGGCGCTGATGGAAGGGCTGAGCTTTAGCCTGGTGTCGATGTTCATCGGCCTGGTGCTGATGCTGTGGTTTGCCAGCCGTCGCAAGTGGCTGGAGTCGTTCAGCATCGCCGTTGCGGCAATCATTACCCTTGCGATGTCAGGGCACGCCGATACCAGTATCGTGGTGATTGTCGCCGCCTCCGTCGCCGCCACGCTGGCAACGATTGGCCTGCGCCTGTCTGGCAAGAAGGAGAGTCAGGATGGAGCGTAATATTCTGCTGGCGATTATCGCCTCGGCGCTGGTCACCGCGTTGATGCGCGTGGTGCCGGTGCTGTTGCTATCACGTTTTCGTATGCCGCCTGCGCTGCAGCAGTGGCTGAGCTTTATTCCGGCGGCGATTATGTCGGCGATTATTGCCGCGGAACTGGTGGGTAAACCGGCGTTAACCAGCGGCGGGCTGAGCATTTCGCTGCTGGCCGCCGTCGTAGCGACGCTGGTTGGGGCGCTCAGCCGCAGTCTGTTTGCCACGGTGATTGCGGGGATGGCGGCGTTTATGGGGTTGAGCTATTTGTTGGCTTGATTTCCCCCTCACCCTGGCCCTCTCCCCAAAGGGGCGAGGGAACCGTTTTGAGTCGTTGGTATGTTCTGCTCTTTTCCTTAATGCTATTGCCGATCGGCTCCCCTCTCACCAAAAGGGCGAGGGAACCGTTTTGAGTCGTTGGTATGTTCTGCTCTTTTCCTTAACGCTATTGCCGATCGGCCCCCCTCTCACCAAAAGGGCGAGGGAACCGTTTTGAGTCGTTGGTATGTTCTGCTCTTTTCCTTAATGCTATTGCCGATCGGCCCCCCTCTCCCTTTTTAAGGGAGAGGGATGGGGTGAGGGTTACCGCACCGATACTACTCCGTCGTCACCGGCTTAACCCGCACCCCCGCAAACACCATCACCATCGCCGCCACCAGCAGCACACCGCTAACGGTAAACACGCCGCTGGCACCATTAAGATCAAACACCAGACCGCCCCCCGCTGCGCCCGCGCTAATGGCCAACTGGATGGACGCCACCATCAGCCCGCCCGCGCTTTCGGCTTCGTCCGGCACGGTCGTGGCAAGCCAGGTTGACCAGCCTACCGGCACCAGCCCAAAGGCGAAGCCCCACAGCGTCACCAGCAGACCGTCCAGCAACGCCAGATGCCCAAAGGCCACCATCAGCAACGCCAGTACACCCATACCGAACGGCACCAGCGCCAGCGTCAGACGCAGGTTGCGCGCCAGCAGGTGCCCGGCAATCGAGGTACCAATAAAGTTAGCCAGGCCAAAGCCCAGCAGGATCAGCGAAATGGTCTCCACGCTGGCGCGCCCTACCGTTTCAAGGAACGGACGCAGATAGGTGAAGAAGGCGAAGTGCCCGCTAAAGATAAAGATGGTCGCCAGCAGCCCGCCAATCATGCCGGGGCGACGCAGCACGTGCAGCAGCGTGCGCAGGCTACCGCCGTTCTCAGGGCGCATCGATGGCAGCACCCACAGTTGCCAGAGCAGCGCCAGCACGCCCGGCACCACGCAGAGAATAAACACATTGCGCCAGCCAATCAGGCTGCCCAGATAGCTGCCCAGCGGGGCCGCCACCACGGTGGCAATCGATACGCCGGCAAAGATAATCGACAGCGCTTTTGGCACATCGCTGGCGGGCACTAGCCGCATGGTAGTAGCGGTCGACATTGCCCAGAATCCGCCAATCGCCACGCCGAGCAGCAGGCGTCCCAGCAATAGCACCTGCAACGACGGCGCAAAAGCCACCAGCAGGCTGGAGACAATCTGCATCAGGGTAAAGAACATCAGCACCCAGCGGCGGTCGAGGCTTTTGGTGGCTGAGGTAATCAGCAGCCCGGTCACCAGCGCCACCAGCGCGGTGGCGGTCACGGTCTGTCCGGCCACGCCTTCGGTTACGCCCAGGCTTGCCGCCATCGGGGTCAGCAGGCTGGCGGGTAGAAACTCGGCGGTAATCAGCCCAAACACCCCCAGACCTAGCGCCCACACGGCGCGCCAGGCGGGTTTGGCCGGGGCAATGGACCCGCTCTCTGCGACGCATGTATTCATCGGTGAATCTCCTGTTATAAAAATGTGATGGCTGTCGCCAAGGATAGAAAGATCTTCCGGGACGATCTATGATGGATAATCTTCATTTATTGATAATTCGTCCGGAGTTGCGAAAATGACCCTGAATGCCCCTGATATGATTAGCGAACTGCTGCGCGGCATGCGTCTCTCCGGCGTGAACTATCGCCGTTTCGAAGCCAGCGTACCGTTTGGCGTCTCGTTTGGCGATGTGCCCGGCAAGGCGCAGTTCCATTTTGTCAGCCGTGGCCCCGCTTTGTTGCGAATGCAAAGCGGCGCACGCTTTACCCTGAAGAGCGGCGATGCGGTGTTTATCCCTAACGGCGAGGGGCATGCCCTGCTCTCTGACGAGTCGGCCAACGTCACGCCGATTACCGATTTCCCCAGCGAACCTATCTGCAGCCAGGTGCATGACATCCACTGTCCGTCCTGTCCGGACGCAGAAAAGGCGGTCATCTTTACCGGGTGTATGAATTTCGAACTGGGCGGCATGCAGCCGCTGGTGAAAGCGATGCCTGAGGTGATGATGGTTAGCAGTCTGATGTCCGATCGTCCGGAAATCCAGGCGCTGCTGGCGGCGATGGAGCGGGAATCGCTGGGCCGCCAGGTTGGCTTTGCCGGTATTCTCGCCCGCCTCGCTGATGTGGTGGCGGCGCTAATCGTTCGTGGATGGGTAGAGAGCGGTTGCGGTAAAGCCACCGGCTGGACTCAGGTATTGCGCGACCCGCGCCTGAGCCGGGCCATTTACGCCATGCACCAGCAGCCGGGGGTGAACTGGAGCGTGGCGGACCTCGCCAAAGAGGCGGGCACGTCACGCTCGGTGTTTGCCGAACGCTTTCTCTCGGCGACCGGCACGACGCCGGCAAAATACCTCGGCGAGCTGCGGATGCGGCTGGCTATCCAGTATATCGGCCAGGAGCAGCAGGCTATCGAAACCGTTGCCCTGCGTCTGGGATACGGTTCCGTTGCCGCCTTTAGCCGAGCGTTCAAACGGGTGGTGGGCCACTCACCGGGGGCGCTGCGCGATACCTTGCCCGTCGCCGAAGTGATGTGACCCGCACGTTTACAGGTAGGTCACATTATCAATCTGGCGCTGAGCCTCGTCGTTCAGCCCCTGAATATCAAAGCCCGGCATATCACGAATAAACTCGAGGAACGGCGGCGCGATACCGAGCAGCGACAGGTCGGCGGCATGCAGCTGATAGCGGATCGCCTCTTCATCGCCCGCCTGCACTTTTTCCACCCAGTTCGGTTCAATAATCAGCTGATGGCCCAGCGCCACCAGATCAATGCCGCTTTGCATCACCTCTTCTGCCTGCGCCGGGGTGCGAATATTCCCCACGGCAATAATCGGTTTACGCGGGCTGGCTGCTTTAAGCTGGGTGATAATCGGCGCGGTATTGTGCTTATCGCGCAGTGAAGGACGCCAGACCGAGCCCATCGAGACGTGAATATAGTCGAGCGCCGTATCCTGTAATGTGCCGACGAAATATTTGGTGTCGTCGAGGGTAATACCCGGCTCCTCAATCTCTTCCGGCGACAGACGGTAGCCCACGATAAAATCAGCGCTCGCATGCTGCTGCTTCACCTTCATCACCGCCTCAATCACCGCCAGCGGCAGCGCGAGTCGTTTATCCAGCGTACCGCCCCATTGGTCGGTACGGCGGTTGGAGTGCGGCGAGACAAACTGCTGCAGCAAGTAGGTATTGGCACCGTGCAGCTCAATACCGTCGAACCCGGCCTCGATGGCGCGGCGGGTGGCCTCGGCAAAGTCGTTAATCAGGCTCGCTATCTCGTCGGCGGTTAGTTCACGCGGCACTTCTGCCCCGGCGCGCGGCGCGGCAACGGCGCTGGCGCTCACCGGCTGGCGTCCACGGGTAACCCACTGATTGGTCATACGCCCGGCGCTAAACATCTGCAGAATCGCTTTCGCCCCACGCGCTTTGATCGCCTGCGCCAGTTTTGCCAGCCCGGGGATTTTTCCGTCGTCCTCAACGCCTAATTGGCCTTCGAACCCTTTGCCCTCTTTATTGATATAGGCCACCGGGGTAATAAACAGCCCCACGCCGCCGGCGCGCTGCTGCATATAGTGAATTTCTTCTGCCGTCACCGAACCGTCTTCAAAAGACATCTGCTCGGTCATTGGCGGCAACACCACGCGATTTTTCAGCACGACGCCATTAGGCAAGGTCATAGGTGTTAGAAAACGGTAATCCTTCATGTCTGCTCCAGAATGAAAATAACAGGACCGGGATGGTCATCGATGATTCGCATACTAAAACAAACATTGGGGAATGTGCGTCCCATACCAGGGGCGCACCGGGCACAGTCAAAAGACTACAGGCGGTCAGCGCGCGCCCAGGGCACGCCGAGCGTTTGCCACTCTTCGGCAATCAAATCGACAAATCCACGAATACGCGGCGAGAGGTAGCGTTTGCTGGGGTAAATTATCCGCACCGGGTCCGGCGGGATCTTAAATTCAGTGAGGATAGCCACCAGCGTCCCTTTAGCGATCGCCTCGGCGGCCAGATAGTCCGGCAACTGGATCACGCCAAAGCCGGAGATCGCCGACGACAGCATCGCCTCTGAACTGTCGATATCAATACGCCCCGGCCCTTCATAGACAAATTCGCCCTCCGGGGTGGCATAGCGCCAACTCCTACGCCGCTCGGCGCTGCGAAAGAAAATGGTATCGTGCTGGCGCAGCGCCTGTGGCGTCGTCGGCGTGCCGCGCGCTGCCAGGTACGCCGGTGACGCGCAGGTGACCATATGCTGGGTGCCGATGGTGCGGGTCAGAATGCGCGAGTCGCCTCGGGGTGCACCGATGCGAATAGCGATATCAAACCCTTCGTCAATCAGATCGACAAAGCGGTCGGTGAACACCACGTCGGCGCGTAGCGCGGGCGAGGCGCGTAAAAAGCGGTCAATAACCGGCAGGATATGGCGCTGCCCCAGCGAGAGCGGCGCGGTCAGACGCAGGGTGCCGGTTGGTTTTTCCCGGCGCAGCGCCATGGCATCGTCCACCGCTTCCAGGTCTTCCAGAATGCGTTTGCAGCGCTCATACATAATGCAGCCTTCTTCGGTCAGGCTTAGCTGGCGCGTGGTGCGGTTCAGCAGGCGAACGCCTAGCTGGGCCTCAAGACGGGTGATACTTTTACCAATCGCCGAGCGCGATAAACCGACGCTCGTCGTCGCGCGGGTGTAGCTCCCGGCGTCAACCGCCGCGATAAAGGCGGCAATATCGCCAATGCGATTCAGTTCCACGTTACCCCCTGAATACGGGAAAATTATTCCCCAAATGCGCTGAGTATAGCGGGTGGTAAACGGGCTGAATAGCGCCCTGCTGTGCATCAGACTTTGGCGTGCGACGATTTGTGCCGGGGATGTCCCGTGCTTTGCCTGACGGGCACAAACAGCGCCCTGATAACATCATAAAAAATCGTGCTGTTTTTAATATTTAACTTGCTCATCACATCGCGCTTAATGGCGCTAACGCGTTTTTCCGAGCGCCCGGTGATCTTCGTTAATAATTCTGGCTTCATACCCATACTGAGCGACAGCAGAATAAACAGTTCGTTATCCGACAGCGAAAAGTAGTGCGCTTGTTCAATGTCATCGAGTGACTCTTCGCTTTGCGCATCAATCAGTAATTCACAGTGGTTATTTTTAATACTATATGCCACCAGACCGCGGCATTTACGCAATAAATAACCAACAATCAACGGTGAAATGGCCTCGGTGAGCACCATGACGTTTTTTCGTCGAAACCTTGCTGTTTCTGCGCCAAGCGCGTCGATCGTCTGACGGATATCGAGATCGTTAAGGATAATGACATAGTCGAGAACCACATTATTTAATTTATACTGACGAGTACTCGCAGCGCTGACGTTCAATATCGACTTAATACCCAAATTAAGAAAAATATCGTCGCTGTAACTGACAACCTCCATTTACCCAACTCCATGGTAATAGTAGCCAATGTAAAATGCTAATGAGTATAAAATATTATTGCAACACAGTATAACGTCCATAATTGGACCTCATCACGGGTCACTAACAATACTATTTCGGACAACAAAAAAGGATTAGTCTTATTCGAAAAATAAATCAAGAACAATCATTAACATCAGCTATATCATCCGATTTCGGCATGCTATACTTCTTATCGTAAAATCAATTGAGAAATAAGACATGTCGCAATCAGACGATTCGTCCCGACCGCTCCACGCCTTTGAGTTTAGTCAGCAAACTAAACCGCTGAAGGCAATAATGGATTTACATAACGTGCTGGCCCCTTTTGGCACCGCGTTTACGCTAAACGCTTCGACAAAAATGTTACTCAGTAACGATCGTGAATCGGCGTTTATTTTACTGGTGACCACCGGCTGCTTTTCCGTAAGCCACGCCCAGGTTGATCTGCATATGGCTACCGTCTTTGCCCCAACCGTCGTGGGTCTTATTGACGGCTATAGCCTTTATTATGATGTGAAGGCGCGCCCACAGCACTATATTCGTGCAGAGACCGACTGCACCGGCTGGATTGTGCCGCTGGACCTGTTCGTTGAGAAGTGCGATGAGTTTAATTTATGGCACGATATCTCGCGCATTCTCGCCCAGCGCGTGATGGTCATGAGCGCACGCGACAGCGAAATGGTCGGCAACGATGCCTATAGTAAAATTCGCTCACTGCTGATGGAACTCTGGCTCTACCCGGAAGATATTCGACTGCAAATTAAAGTGTCCTCTTTTATTCAACGTCGGACCAGGATATCGCGCAGCCGAATTATGGACGTGCTTGCAGAGTTAAAAAAAGGAAACTATATCGAAATGAAATCCGGTGTACTGATTGCTATGGATAAATTACCGGTCGCTTTCTGATATTATTGAAAACGATTATCATCAACAAATATCCTTTTCGCTTCTGATTTAAACGCATTGCCGGCAACTGTCTTATTCATAAAAAAATCGACATCGATCACATTATTATACATATCGGCATCAACCCATAAATTAAGCCAGCAGGTTGCTTGCGATATATACATCAATAGCGCTTGTCGATTTCCGGTTTGCTGATATTTCACAATCAGCGCCAGCGCGCGGTCTTTCCTCAAACGCGCCGTCTCCAGTCCGCTTTCTCGTAACGCCAATACCTGGCGATAATATTTTTCGGGCGTCTGCTCAAAATGCGTTAACACGGACTGCTGACGTAGGGTCGCTAATAGCGTAAATGCGCCAGCACAAACGGCAATCATCACCAGCGCCGAAAAATACGGCAGCCAACGACCGCTGAATACGCGTACGGGCGGACCTTCTCCGGCGGCGAGGCTGAGCAGCATAATAAACGTCAGCCAGTGCGTCGCCGACTGATAAAACGGGTACTCCACCTGGGTATGCAGCAGCAGCGGCAGCAGGCAGAACAGCAGCGACAGCGTCTGGCGGTTTGTGGTGCGGAAAAAAAAGGTCATACCAGCCCACGCCAGCAGCATCAGCCCCAGCAGCGCCACCAGCCCGCCTTCCACCCACCAGTAGAGCAGTTCATTGTGTGGGTGGGGAATAATGCTGCAACCATTGGCAATCGGCGTCGCACGGTCGGCTATAAAATGGCTGAAGTGCCAGACGTAGCTGCCGTAGCCCCATCCTAAGAACGGATGCTGCGCAATCATGCGTAGGGTTTCGCGTAAAATCATCAGCCGCTGAAGGGTCGAACCGTCATGCTGCGCCAGTGCCTCGCTAAACGAGAGCGGCATCAGGCTCGCGCCAATAGCAACGCCCACCGCCGGAGCACCCAGTAGAAGCCCGCGCCGCCAGGTCGGGGAAGTCTGCCAGTGCAGGCATACCATCCCAACGTAGACGCAAATCGCGCTTAGCCAACCGATGCGCGAGGGGATCTCCGTTAGCGCCCAATACAGCACCATCACCGCCACGCAGATGGCAGCGATTCGCGCAGCTTCCCTTCCCGGAGAGCGGCTGCGGAAAAACGGTGAACCGAGACTGTACAATCCCACCGCGCCGCCGCAGGCCAGAAACGACCCGGCAACGTTGCGCTGCTGAAAAACGCTGATATTTCCCGGCGCGGCGGCAAGCACCTGTTGCTCAAATAGCGGCAGTACAGTGGGAAAATGCAACCCCAGCAGGCTGTATATCGCCTGAATAAGCCCGGCTATCACCAGTAAATACAGTAGCGTTTGCCGCTGGCGCTCGCTGAATCTGACCTGCGTCAACAAGAGTAGCAGCAGCACGCCCGCCCACAGCCCGGCAAAACGCGGCAGCGCATCAAGACGCCAGCCCGGTTCGGGACTCCACGCCAGCGGCAGGCTCATCAGCAACGCGCCCAGAAGCATACGCCGGGTGCCGGGTGCCACGGTGAGGGCGGTGCGGATAAAACAGGGCCAGCCACAGCCCAACAAAAGTAGCATGCAAAACCAGACCCACAGCGAGGTGGGCAGTTCGCTGCCGCTGCCGCCCATATTGGCGATCACCAGATGCATCACCAGCAGATAGATCAGCGCCAGTATGGCGACCAGTGGCCAGGCCTTTGGCCTATTCACCTCCCTGTTTTGGACAGCCATGGTCTTACCTTAGCGTTTGCGTCTGTAGGGGCATCACACGCCCGTAGTCATTAATGGTTTGCCATTGCAGCACGCAGCGGCCGCTGGACGGGCAGATGTTTTTCGCCTCGGAAGTAAACGGCGCCACCATGCCGGCGTTCTCCACCGCCCTGCCGTTGACGCGTAGGTTAAACAGCGTGACGTAATAGGGCGTCGGATTAGTCACCTGAGTCTGACTGCCCTGTACTTTCCACACCAGTTGACGGTAGGCCTCTTCTTCGCGCCCCTTCAGGCCCACTGGGCGATAAAACAGTTTCATCCGGCTACGAATCGCTAGCTGTAGGGCGTTTGCGGCTGGCTTACTCTGGGTTTCTGGAATGCTGGCTACGCTCAGCCAGAACAGGCTTTCGCGGTCATCCGGTAGGTCACCGCCAGTACGCATAATGCGCACAATATTGCTATGCCCCGGCAGCAGCGGAAACAGCGGCGGCGTGGTGATAAACGGCACCTGATTGCCGCTCTGCCCCTGGGCGTCAAGCACTTTTGACAGCACCAGATAGCGCTGCTGAGCGGTGTTGTTCACCGTGAAGGTGATACTCGGCTTATCGGCATCAAAGATAAAACGGGTACCGTCTACGGTAACGCCTGCGTGGGCGGAAACGCCGAAGGCCAGCAGGGTAAACAGGCAATATTTCATGGTGCACTCCCCGCTATTGCCAGGTCAGCGTAAAGGTCGCGGTGGCGTTTGCCGTGCCGCTGGTCACGCTGCTCGCCGTCGCCATATAGCGGGCGTAGAAGATAAACACGTTATCGGCACGGGTCGGGTCAATCACGTAGCGAGGTGAAGCCTGATTCAGCGGTAGCCGGGCGTGATCTGCGCTTTGCAGCTCTATAGCAATCCCCTGCGCCGCATCGCTACCGCTGTCGAGCGCCAGTAGCGTTTTATCCGCCGTGTCTGCCGCCCCGCTAAAGGTGAAATCAACGCCGGTCGCCGCCGCACCGCACTGTTGCAGATCGATAATAAAAGCCACCGGCGACGAGCCGCTGCCTTTGGTGGCGAACTGCTTGGCGGCGATGTCGCCCAGCGGCACGGTCTGCGCCTGAGAGGACGGTGCTACGATACAGGTGTTGTCCTGAATGGAGCCGCTGACGTAGACGGTGCCGTCGTGTGCCTGCGCGCTGACGGCAGTCAGCAGAAGCAGCATGAGGATTATTTTCATTACTGGTAGCTCAGATCGAAATACATGACCGACGAGGCGTTTCCGGCGGTTACCGGAATTTTCGTCGCCTGATAGCGCAGGAAAAACGTCAGCGCGTTGTTATCCCCTTCCTGCAGCGACTGGCTGTCGCTGGCGGTGTTAATCGCCACCGTTTTCTTATTGGCATCGAGGATCTCCACGCCGACGCCGGAGGCCATGTTGCCCTTCCCGGCGGTATCCGAAAGCGCCAGCAGCTTGCCGTTGTCGCCGTCCGGCGTGCCGCTGAACATCACCGTCGCCCCGGAAATACCGCTGCTACAGTTCTTCAGGCGGATAACCAGATCGGCGGTTGACGATACGTCGCCCGCCGTGTGGAAGGTGTTGCTGCTGAAATTGCCAATAAAAATGGTCTGCAGAGTGTCGGCGGTTTCCACATCGCAGGTGGAGGCCACCACCGTGCCGCTCATGTCGATTTCGACGCCGTTATTCGCCGCCTGCACCGTTGCCACACTCAGCGCCCATCCGATGACCACCAGCCAGTACCGCCGTTTGCCGTTCATCATTGCCGCTCCTTAGTTAAAATCGACCACGATATAGGCCTGCGCATGGAACACGCCCTGCTGCGGCTTCTTACCGGTGGCGCTAATGGGAGCAACGGTAAACGGTACCGTCGCCACGTAGTCCTGCAGCTGGAACGGGATAGTGCCGGTGTTGGGAACGATAACGTTGCCGAGAATATCGGTGAACTGCACCGCGATATCGCTGTTGTCAGTGGCAATCGCCGTCGGCTCATTCACATCGGCCTGCCCCTGAAAACGGAAGCTCAGACTCGCCATTTCACTCACGCCACCCGAGCATTTCACCGGTACCTGTCGGCTCACTGGGGTGAAGCCCGAAGGCTTTTGTCCTTTGGTTTTAAAGTTACCCGAGGAGAGCGTGCCAAAGTCGATGGTAATCACCTGATTGCCGTTCACTTCGCAGCTCTGCGGCACGGTGATCGAGCCGCTAAACGAGATAGTATAAACCGGCGTGCCGAACGACCCGCCGCTGCTGCGGTTGATATAGACGTTGAAAAGGCGCGTCTGCGGAATCGTCACGTTGCCGACAAAGGGTTTGGCAATTTTTATCTGCAGCGTGATGTTGGAGTCCGACACCGGGAAATTGCAGCCGTTGGATACACAGCCGTCAGTGCCCATTTTGGCGTAGTTGGCCGGGGCGTAAACGTCCCCGGCGACCGCATCGGTCACCCGCAGCGCGCCTTCAAGATAATCGTTGAGCTGAAGGTATTTCCAGCTACCGGACGTTTCCACTACCGGGTAGTTTGAGACGTAGGAACGATAGGTGTAGTTATTTCTGTTGGAGGAGACCTTCGGGCAGTTCGCATTCATATGAATATCGCCGGAGCGTACGACCTGCGTGGTTTTTCCAGCCACGTTGGTATCCGCCGTCAGCGCAGTTGTCACATCAAAGTTCTCGTTCTGCGTCGACCCGGTGGCATTGGCGCAGCTGTCCGACGAACCGGCAAACGCCGTGCTGGCCGCGCCCAATAACAGTAAACTAAATAGCATTTTCATTAATATTTTCATGAACTTTCCGCAGCGTTAATGGCAGGTTTCCGCCACCCGGTTAAAGGTAGTTATCTGGTCGGCCGAGAGTTGATAGGCCACCGAACAGCGTTTGTCGGCCCCTTTCCCCCACTGCACCACCAGCGTGCCGGATGGCGGCAGGCCGGAGAGATAAACCTGCCCGTCGTCGCCGACCAGGCTGCTCTGCTGGCTGTCGTTGACCGTTACCGTGGAACCAAACGGCACCGGTTTATTCAGATGGTTGAGGGTCATCAGCACGCGGGCGCCGATATGGGCGTTAAACTCCGCGCGCACCATCGCCCCCTGCGTTGGCACCACGTTGACCACCGCATCGTCGATATCGACGTTTTGCCCCATTGAGTTGGTGTCCAGCGCCACGCGGTTCTGCCGATAGGTGGTGGCGTACGGCACCACCGCGTAACCGCGCCAGTCGGTTTTAACCCCGGTGGTGTTCTCCAGCGCCACGCCCGCCGCCCCTGGCGCTTTCACCAGAATATTGGTGTCGCCCAGCGGTTGGCTCAGGGTGACGCCGTTGCGGTGAACCACCACACCGCCGCTCATGCCGTAGTTACGCTGGTGATAGCCATCGCTGTAGTTGTAACCGGCCTTCAGATTGCCGTAAGTACCCTGATAGCCGAGGCTAGCGTTGCCGCTGTCGCCGGTGCCGTGGTTACCGTAGCTTTCCTGAACGTTGTAGTTCAGGTTGTTCTCAGCAAGCAGCGTGCCGTTGACCCCGGTGGTCTGTGAGGTTTTGCCGTGGCGGTCAGTACTCATGTTGTACGAGGCGTTGAGCGTGTTCGCCGCGTGGTAGACGTCGGCGTTACCGCGCCCGGCGAGCCATTCGCCAATCGGCAGCGAGACGTTAAAGGCGTAAACCTGATCGGCCTCGCTCTCTCCTGGCGAGCGGTCGTAGTTCCACGTCAGGCCGTAGGAGATGTTGTTCCAGTTGCCGTTATAGCCAATCTGGATAAGCTTGTCGGTTTCATCGGTATGCCAATAACTCTGCTCAGAACCGGTGATAAACAGCGAACCGTTGTCGCCTATCGACTGCGACACGTTGATCTGCACTTTGCCTTTTTTGGTGTAGTAGAGGTTGTAGAAATCGGTCCACTGCGGCTTATCCTGCTTGCCGTCGTGGTCGTCATCCTGAAAACCCTCTTCCCCCGTATAACCATCCATATGCTGGTAGGTCGTTTCATCAAGGGTGTAAAACCCCTGCGTCGAATAGCGATAGCCCAGCAGCTGGAAGTTGGTGCCGAGCGAGTTCAGCGCTTTGGCGTACAAAAAACGCACCGACTGCCCTTCATGCTGGCTGCCGTCTACCAGCGTACTATTGGCCTGGGTGATATCGGTGGATATCGCCCCCAGGTCGCCCATATTGAGCCCAATACCCAGCGCAAACGCCCGGTAGTCTGCCGATGCCTGACTGCCGCCGTAGGCGGTAAACCCCTTCGGTAACCCCCAGATAAGCGTTCCCTGCGCAAAATCCACTTCGTCCTGCTGATCGTTGCTGCTGCGGTATTTCCCGGCGGTCAGCGCATACTTTAGCCTTCCTTCACGCTGCAGCAGCGGTACCGCTGAATAGGGTACCGTGTAGCTATTTTCGCTGCCGTCCGTCTCCTGCACCGTCACCTGCAAATCGCCGCTTGATGAGGTGGGATAGAGATCCTTAATGGCAAACGCCCCCGGCGACACGTAGGTCTGGTAGATGACGTAGCCGTTCTGTTTGATAGTGACTTTGGCGTTGCTGCGGGCAATACCGCGCACGGTCGGCGCAAAGCCTTTGAGGCTGTCGGGCAGCATATTGTCATCGGAGGCGATCTGCGCGCCGCGAAAGCCCAGCGAATCAAAGACATCAGACGGCGTGTAGCTTTCACCCAACGTTAACTCCGACTTTAACGGGACGATCGTCCGTTCGACGTAGGTGCTGATGTGCTGCCATTCATTCTGCGTGCTGCCTTCGCCGTGGCTGTAGTTCCAGGTGGAGTAGTCACGCAGACGCCAGGCCCCGAGGTTCAGACCGCTTTGTAAGTTCAGGTAATAGCTGTCCTGACTGCTGGTGCCGCCGCTGTTGCTGCCGGAAAAGTCATAGTTCAGGGTCATGGCGTTAATGCCCTGATCCCACTGCTCTGGCGGAATATAGCCGCGCGCGCTCTGCTTCATCCCAGCCTGTGGAATGCTGATATCAAGCTTCTGGTGTTCAAAATCAAAACGGGTGCTGCCGTCAGGAATAGCGTCAAACGGCACGCACTGCTCAGCAGGCAGCGCTTTAAGCGCCGGGAAGGCGTTCGGATTAAGCCCCATCGCTTCAAGACGCGTCAGGGTAAAGCACGGCGACAGTCCGGTATCATCCTGGCTTTTTTTATCCGCTTTAAAATCGACGTCTTCGCTGGAAATAAACTGTTGGTTGAGATAAATATCAACCCGATATTTCCCAGGTGCCTGCCCATTGCTATTTTCAAAACGCGACAGGTCCGCTACCGCTGTATTATCACCGGACAGAAATGCTGGATTAAAATAGTTATCCGCGCAGGCCGTATAGGGAATAGCGCTTAGCGCCGCTGGCAAAATAACGGTAAAGCCGTACTTTGGACAACGCAAAGCCCGTGCGATAGCCTGAGCGGCATAGCAGTTACGAAGTGTCATTATTTCGCCGACCTGTCCCGCGGGTTATTCCATAACCGCATGTTGTTTTGGCGTATTCGCGCCGTAATCATTCACCGTCTGGAAAGTGATGTCACCGTGTGCGGTTGACGGCACGGCGAGGCGGCTTTCGCCTAATGGCGGAACCATCGTGGCAGGAAGCGCGGCGGTGCCTTCAGTCAGCTCCACCAGGGTCACGTAGTACGGTGTGGGGTTTTTAATCGTCAACTGTGAACCCGCCTGATGAAAACGCAGCTGCGCTGGCGCGTCGGCGGACGGCATCGTCAGCCCTTTTGGGCGGACAAACAGCTTGATGCGGTTAAGCACGGCAATTTGCAGCGTATTTTTATTCTGCGAATCCTTCGTGGCGGCCGGAATGGCTTTCACGTTCATCCAGTACAGACTTTCACGGTCTTCAGGCAACGATGCATCCTGGCCGATATACATCACCCGCAGGGTATTTTCTTTTTTCGGCTTAATGACAAACAGCGGCGGCGTCACCACAAAATCACTGCTTTTTTTACTGTCGGCGTTTTCCACCCACGACTGAATTAAAAAGACGCCTTTGCTATCGGTATTATTGACCGACAGTGAAATCTGCTCGCTGCCCTGCGGGTAAATCACCCGCGTCGCGCCCAGCGCAATTCCGCCGTAGTCGGCCGCCTGAGCAAGCGGCGAGAATAACGGCAGGCTGGCTAACGTCAGCGCCGTCGCCCATAGGCCGGTTCGGGAAAAAATAGACATGAATTACCTTTTAATAAAATGCGCCGCCGCGGCGCCATAGTTACATGTAGGTCAGCGTGAACCAGGTTTGTGCATCCGCTTCGCCTGGCGAAACGTTCTCAGCCGTAGCCCGGTATTTGGCGACAAAGTTCAGTACATTGGTGTCATCTTTCAGCGTGGTAAAAAGCTGCGGCGCCGTATTGGGGACAATCACATTGCCGCTGCTATCAAAGATGCCGATGCCCACATGGGCCGCACTGCCCGCCCCGCTGGTCACCGCCAGTACCGTAGGGTCTTTCTCGTCGGTCACGCCGTTAAACGCCACGCCAACCTGTTGGCTAATGGAGATGTCACAGTCCTTTAGCACGATGGTGAACGGCTGCGGGCTTCCCCAGGTGCCGGTGCCGCCAAACAGGCTGGAGCGTACCTGCCCCATGTCTACCGTCTGCGCAGCGCTATTGGTATCCACCGCGCAGGCCGCTTCCACGACGGCGCCAGTGAAGTGCACGTCACCGCCGGGAACGGTGACCACATGGTGATTACCGGCCCAGGCCAGCGGCATCAGGCCGTTCAGCAATAGCGCCAGACCTGGTTGCGATAGCTTCATCCCGACTCCTCTTCACAAATTAGCCGTCCGTGGCGTTAGCCATCCCTGAAACGTTACTGGTAGGTGACGTTGAAGGTTGCCGTTGCGTCGACGTTACCGGCAGTCAGCGTGCTGGAGGTGGTGATGTAGTCGGCAGAGAAACTCATGACGTTATCACCGTCGATAAGCGTGGCGGCTTTCGATTCTTTACCCAGATCCAGCGCGGTGCCGTCGGTGTCATAAATCTGCACGCCAACGCCCTGGGCGCCGCCCGCACCGGCCATGTTGTCCAGTACGCCTGCGTTATCTTTCGCTGCCGCGCCGTTAAAGGTCACGGTGGCCTCGGTGGACACCGAGGTGTCACAGTCGGTCAGCGTAATGCTGAACGGGGTTTTCTGGTTTGCCGCAGTGCCCGCCGCCGGGGTATCACCGAATGCCGCCAGACGAACCTGACCCATATCAACGGTTTTATTGACGGAGTCTTGTGCCACGGCACAGGCGGCGTTCACCACCGAGCCGGTAAAGTGAACGGAACCACCGGATACGGTATTTGGGCCAGTCGCATCGCTGGAGCCCCCCATTGCCATGGCCGAACCACCCACCATCATTAATGCCAGCGTCAGTCCTTTAACCGTTAAATTTTTCATTTTCATTGCCTTTGAGTTGTCAAAAAATAATATTTCCCTGATGTTTAAGACAAAATAAGGGAACGTTCCCATTTAATAGATTAAATAGTCTGCAAAGTAATTATTGAACTGGGCAATTTTTCTCGCAGCAACCGCTATAAATAATATTTTGTCGTCAGATCATCCGGACCTGATGGCGCAGATTATCCACAATGCCAATATTGTTTTACAACGTCGTTTTTATCCGATAGTGGACAGTTACTTTTCGAAGAAGGCGTATTTCATTTGAAAGTGAAAGGCTAGTCTGTTGTTTCGATTAGCTATTATAACCGGTACATGATGTTAATTTTGTGTGTTAATACCACATAAGGAGTATCTCGCCAACGAAGTGAAATAGCATTTCAGCGGTAGAGAATATTTTTTAATTTATATCGTAAAACACACCAAATCGTGACTAAATAAGCGTAAATAAACATGCACTTTTAATTTATAAAAATGTCAGTAGGATCTTCATCGCAAAAGATATTTTTACTTTGCGGTAGCTTACTAATTCAGTCAGGTACTATTGTCTGACGGGCCAAAAGATGACCATCAGAGATGCGTGGAGCGCCTCTTCTCCGGGTGAGAGAAAAGGCGACGATGGGATATCACTTAAAAATAGCTAATGGTTACTTCCCGCAACTCCGGATGCGTTGATAACGTTCTCTGACTCACCGTGCCATAGGCCTGCATAATCGGTGCATTACCCGTTGCTGGAAGGGTGACCTGCTGAAGCTGGTTTTTTCCATCACGGTAGCAGCTTACCTGCATGATTTGTGCCTGAGGAACAACATAACATCCACCTTCGACAATCTTGCCGATAAAGTGAATCTTTCCTGAGGAAGGACCCGTTTGTGCTAAAAGCGGGGAGGATAACGTTAAAGCGGCGAGCGCCAGGCAGACTACATGAACGGTTTTCATCTTCAGACCTCACATCCTGTGAGCAATAACCGGTATCGCGAGCGCCTCGCCATACCTCCTTTTACGGCCTGATTCGCCAGCGTGTCGGCGGAAAAGGTTAGTCTACTGACTCTAGCGTCAGCGTCGTTTTTCAGGCATCCGACATTCGTCGTATTCACCGCTTATTTCAGCCGAATCCGCGATCGCCATCAGAATATTTTTCAGATTAACCTCAGCCCCAAAGGGCAATAAAACGGCCGGTCTGCCGATATTACGCATTGCCAGCCCGGCTCAATATGTTAGGGTAAAGTTATTATTGTTAATTGATGGAGAACATAACCGTCTCATCTGCCTTTATTTCCACCTTTTATCCAAGCGGGAATAACCTGTCATTTCTGGCTTAACACGCGAAAATAATAAGGTCATGATTATGCAAACCACAACAAAAAGCGTCCTTACGCTGGTAGCACTTTTTACCTCATCTACCCTATTTGCCGCCGACCTGCCCGGTAAAGGCGTGACCGTGCACCCGGTGCAAAGTCCTCTACCGGAAGAGACGTTTCAAACCGAGATTATCAACCGCGCGTTGACGCAGCTCGGCTATACCGTCGCGCCTATCGAAGAGGTTGAGTACAACGTCGCCTACACCTCCATTGCCTCCGGAGATGCCACTTATATGGCGGTAAACTGGATGCCGCTGCAGCAGGATATGTACAACGCTAGCGGCGGCGATAAGAAATTCTACCGCCAGGGTACCTATATTAGCGGTGCAGCGCAGGGCTATTTGATCGATAAAAAAACCGCCGACAAATACCATATTACCGATATTTCACAGCTGAAAGACCCTAAGCTGGCGCAGCTATTTGACGCCAACGGTGACGGCAAAGCGGATTTAGCGGGATGTAACCCCGGCTGGGTGTGCGGTTCGGTGATTGATACCCAGATTAAGGCCTACGGCCTTGATAAGACGGTGACGCAAAACCAGGGTAACTATGCAGCGATTATTGCCGACACCCTCTCGCGCTATAAGGCCGGTAAACCGGTGCTGTACTGGACCTGGACGCCGTATTGGGTCAGCGATGAGCTTAAACCGGGGAAAGATGTGGTGTGGCTGACCGTGCCGTTCTCAGCGAATCCGGGCACGCTTAAAGATTTGAATACCGAATTGCCGAACGGCAAGAATTACGGCTTTGCGGTGAATAACGAGTACATCGTTGCCAATAAAGAGTGGGCGGCGAAGAACCCGGCGGCAGCGAAGCTGTTTGCAGTGGCGAAGCTGCCGCTGGCGGACGTGAACGCCCAGAACCAGCTGATGCATACCGGGAAATCAACGCCGGAGGATATTCAGAGTCACGTCGACGGGTGGATTAAGGCCCACCAGGAGACGTTTGACGGCTGGATAAAAGAGGCGCTGGCGGCGAAGTAAGGTGCGCTCCCGGGGTCGGCATAAACGCCTCGCCCTTGTAAACCCGGCGGCGCTTCGCCTGGCCGGGCTACAAGGGTGCACTATTCGCTACCGTGGAGGGGCGATTACTCCATCACACGCGCACGCTTAATGCGGCTCTCTTCACTGCTTTCAGCCGATTCCACCAGCGCAAAGCTAAAGCTCACTTCGGTATGCGGCTGGTTGATGTTGCGTTCCTGAGAAAGCGCTTTATCGGTGATTTTCACCGGATCGGCAATCAACTCTTCACGGGTGGCAAAAGCAAAATCGTCCCACAGATAAGCATCGCCGTTCAGATTGATCTGGGTGGTCAGGTGCTTATAGCCCGGAGCCGACACGAAGAAATGAATATGCGCCGGACGGTTCCCGTGACGGCCAAGCTGGTTCAGCAGCTTCTGGGTTGGGCCATCCGGCGGGCAGCCGTAGCCGCAAGGCACAATGCTCTGTACCGCGTAGCGCCCATCAGCGCCGGTCTCCACGCGACGGCGCAGGTGGTATTCACTCTGCGACTGGTCGAAGAACGAGTAACCGCCCAGGGTGTTGGCATGCCAGATATCGACAATTGCGCCCGCTACCGGGTTACCTTCAAGATCGGTTACCTGCCCATGCAGCCACATCGGCTCGCCCTGCTCGCTGCCGTCGTCCATGCGCGCAAACTGCTTGCTCAGCGGTGCGCCCGCCACATACAGCGGCCCTTCGATAGTGCGCGGCGTGCCCACGTCATGACCGGCTGCGGCCTCTTTTTCATCGGCGCGCATATCCAGATAGTGCTCCAGCCCCAGCCCTGCCGCCAGCAGCGCCGCTTCTTTGCGCTCGCCCAGCTCGTTCAGGTAGTTCACCGCCAGCCAGAACTCTTCGTCGGTGATATCAAATTTGCGGATGGTCTGGCACAGGTCGCTCAGCAGCTGATGCATGATAGCCTTAAAGCGCTCATTGCCCTGCTCGGCGTTCAGGCCGCTGCTGATGGCCAGTAAGGATTCCAGTTCGGTCTGTTTTGCGGGATTAACGGACATTGCGTATTCCTCTTCGTAGGGTAAGGGTTGTTGTTTTAATCAATGGCCGACGGGTGTCGGCATAACGGCTGCACGCAGATGTCCATATACGGATAGAGCGGCAGCGCGGTTAAGAGGTCATGGAGTTCCTGGTTATCGGCGACGTCAAAAATGCTGACGTTGGCGTACAGCCCGGCGACGCGCCAGATATGCAGCCATTTCCCCTCGCGCTGAAGCTGCTGGGAGTAGGCTTTCTCTTTGGCCTTGATCTCGTCGGCTTCGGCTTTCGGCAGCGTCGGCGGGATATTGACGGTCATTTCAACTTTGAACAGCATGGGTGCTCCTTTTAGTCGCGCGCGTAATGACGCAGTTTGTCGAGGTCAATCTCCACGCCCAGCCCCGGCCCCTGCGGCAGCGAAACCTGCCCCTGGCGGAAGTCGAGCGGCGTGACCACGATGTCGTCTTTCAGCAGCAGCGGGCCGAACATCTCGGTGCCCCACTGCATCTTCACGGTGGACCAGGCGTGCAGCGAAGCCACCGTACCGAGCGTCCCTTCCAGCATGGTGCCGCCGTACAGCGCCACGCCCGCCGCCTGCGCGACGTGCGCCAGCTTCAGCGCCTGCGCCGGGCCGCCGGCTTTGGCAATCTTCAGCGCATAGGCACCGCTAAACCCGCCGTGCGCCAGAGCAAAACCATCGTGGCTGGTTGCCACCGCTTCATCGGCAAGAATCGGGACCTCAAAACGCTGGCTCAGGGTAATCAGCCCCTGTCGGTCCCACAGCGGGGTTGGCTGTTCAACGAGGTCGATACCGCCGTCCTGTAGCTGACTCATGCCTTTCACCGCGGTGGTGAAATCCCACGCCTGGTTCACGTCAACGCGAACGCTGACCTCGTCACCGAGCGCCGCCTTAATCGCCAGCGCGTGGCGAATATCGGTTTTCAGATCCCGGGCACCAATTTTCAGCTTGAAGGTGTCGTGCCGCCCTTCCGCCAGCAGCCGTTTGCCCTCTTCAATGTCTTTGTCGGTGTCGCCGCTCGCCAGCGTCCACAGCACCGGCAGACGATCGGTTATCGCTCCGCCGAGCAGCGCGCTCACCGGCAGCCCCAGCAGCTTGCCCTGAGCATCGAGAAACGCGGTTTCCAGCGCCGATTTGGCAAAGGTGTTGCCCTTGACGCTGGCGTTCATCTTCTCCGCCAGTGCCGCCACGCCGCTGAAGGTCTGGCCGCACAGCAGCGGCGACAGATAGGTTTCAATAGCCGAGCGAATGGCCTCCGGGCTTTCCGCGCCGTAGCTCAGCCCGCCGATGGTGGTGGCTTCACCCCAGCCGACCACGCCCTCGGCACACTGCATGCGCACAATGGTCAGGGTCTGACAGCCCATGGTGGCCATCGACAGCTTGTGCGGGCGAATGGTGGGAATATCCACCAGCCAGCAGGTCAGTGATTCAATCGTTAACATCTGTTGCTCCAGCCTTTGTAGAATGTGTTGGGGTTGACGGCAGGCTTCGCAGGGCAATCCACGCCAGCAGCGCATAGCCGATCAGCAGTAAGGAAACCGGCCAGGAGGCGTCGAACGCCATCAGTAGCGCCACCGCCAGCATCGGGCCGAGGCCGCCGGAGAAGATCGACCCCACTTCATGGCCCAGCGCCAGCCCGGAGTAGCGCACCCGCACCGGAAAGAGATCGCTCATGATGCACGGCTGGGTGCCGATCATCGCGCCGTGGCACACCGGCAGACCGAGGAACATCGCCAGCATCACCGCGCCGTAGTTGCCGGTGGAGAGCAGCCAGAAGAACGGGAACGCCATCACCAGCAGGCCAATCACGCCGATGTAGTAAACGGGTTTCAGGCCAATCTTGTCCGACAGCGCGCCCCAGAAGAGGATCGAGAAGAATTCAATCAGCATCGCCAGCGTCACCGCGCTGATGATCTCCCCGGTGCCGATGCCAATGTGCCTGGCGTAAACCACCGAGAAGGTGAAGAAAATGTAGGACGCGCCGTTTTCCGGCAGCCGCAGAGCAATGGCCTGCAGCAGCGCTTTCGGGTGTTCACGCACCAGTACCAACAGCGGGATCTTCTCGTGCTTGTCTTCCGGTTTCGCCTGAGTGAAGGCTTTGCTCTCGCGAATGTTTTTGCGGATATAGACGCCGACCAGGAAGATGACGATGCTCAGCAAGAACGGCACGCGCCAACCCCAGCTCAGGAAATCGCTTTCCGGCAACTGCTGGACGAGGTAAAAGGCGAACGCCGAGAGCACAAAGCCGCCGGAGACACCCATCTGGCTCCATGCGGTATAGAAGCCGCGACGCGACGCCGGGGCGTTTTCGCTCAGCATCAGCACGCCGCCGCCCCACTCGCCGCCGGAAGCCACGCCCTGTAAGAAGCGCAGGATGATGAGCGACAGCGGCGCCCAGATGCCTATCTGCGCGTAGGTCGGCAGCAGGCCGATAATAAAGGTCGTCGCCCCCATCAGCGTCAACGTCATGATTAGCGTCATCTTGCGGCTATAGCGGTCGCCGATATGGCCGAACAAAATGCCGCCAAGCGGGCGTGCCAGAAAGCCGACTGCAAAGCCGGAGAACGCCAGCAGCGTGCCCTGCAGCGGGTCACCGCCTACCGGGAAGAACAGCGGGCCGAACACCAGCGCCGCGGCGGTACCGTAGAGAAAGAAGTCATACCATTCCAGCGCATTACCCAGTACCGAGGCGACCACCAGCTTGCGCATTTGCTGCGCGTCCTGGCGGACGGTCGTTGATGTGACGGCAGTTTCAGAAACGACATTGCTCATCCGGCATTCCCCTTTTGTCTTTAGGCTTCCACGTCGCAGCCAACCGTGTGGTAGCGGCGGTTGAAATAGACCAGCCCGCGCGGCTGCTCGCTGATGCGAATCGCCTGCACCCGGCAGTAAAAGACCGAGTGGCTGCCCACTTCGTGGCAGTCGTCAATCACACAGTCGAAGCTCGCCACCGCGGAGCTCAGCACCGGCGCACCGCTGGCCATCACCTGCCAGCTGTCGTGGCAGAACCGCTCTTCGGAGCGCAGGCTGGCGTTGGCAAAAATGCCGGACAGCGCCTGGTGGTCGCTCGACAGCACGTTGACGCACAGCGCGCCGTTGTGCTTGAAGTGCGCGTGGGCAAAAGAGTTGCGGTTCATGCACACCAACAGCGTCGGCGGCTGGTCGGTCACGCTACAGACGGCAGAGGCGGTAAAGCCAAATTTGCCCGCCGGGCCGTCGGTGGTGATTACCGACACCGCACTGCCCAACTGCGCCATGGCGTTACGAAATTCGGTTTGCAGAGTCATAGAGAAGATCCTCAAAGATCGATTATCAGGCGGGCGCTTTTCGCCCGGGAGCAACACAGCAGGATCTGATCGCCATCGGCCTTCTCTTCGTCGGTCAGATAGTGGTCACGATGATCCGGCTCACCTTCCAGCACGTCGGTCAGACAACTGCCGCAGATCCCCTGCTTGCAGGAGACACAGACCTTCAGCCCCGCCAGCGCCAGCGCTTCAACGATGGTCTGGTTTGCCGCCACCTGAACGGTGATGCCGCTGGCGGCGGCTACCACTTCAAACGGCTGGCCGCCGGTTTCCACCTCGGCGCTAAAGCACTCCTGGTGGATCTGCTCCGGCGCATAGCCCTGCGCGGTGGCCTGCTCGCTGACCGCATCCATCAGCCGCGTCGGGCCGCAGACGTAAACGTGGGTACCGGCAGGTACGTCGCACAGCACCGCATTAAGGTTGATACGCTGTTCATCGCTAAAGTGCAGATGCACCTGCGGGGCGTAGGCCGAGGCGGTAAGCTGGGCGACAAACGCCGCTTGGGCGCGGCTTCGCGCGCAGTAGTGCAGGCTGAAAGAGCGCCCTGCCGCCCGCAGTTCCGCCGCCATCGCCAGCATGGGCGTAATGCCGATACCGCCGCCGATAAGCAGGCTGTGACTGGCTTTTTCATCGAGCGCAAACAGGTTGCGCGGTTCGCTCACCTGAATCTCATCGCCTTCCAGTAGCCGGTGAACGGCGAGCGAACCGCCTTTTGACTGGCTGTCTTTCAGCACCCCAAGCTGGTAGTGATGGCGCTCGCACGGATCGCCGCACAGCGAGTACGGGCGCACCAGATCCTCGCCCAGATGCAAGTCGATATGCGCCCCGGCGGTGAACGCAGGCAGCACGGCACTGTCGGCCTGAGCCAGCGTTAGCAGCACCACCTCACCCTGCAACTCGCGGCGGATAACCTTTAATGTCAGCATCGCTGGCCCCTTAACGCATAAACAGCCCGCCGTTAATGTCCCAGGTGGCCCCGGTGACAAACGACGAGGATTGAGAGGCCAGCAGCGCAACGGCCTGGGCGACAAACGCCGCATCGCCAAGTTCACCGACTGGGATCATCTGTAACAGGCCGGGCATCTTCTCTTCTGGCACCAGCGCATGCACCGTTGGCAGATCCATCGGCCCCGGCGCGATGGCATTGACCGTCACGCCGGATTTCGCCAGTTCGCGGGCAAAGACTTTGGTCAGCGTCAGAATGCCGCCTTTTGACGCCGCGTAGTGCGCCTCGGAGGCGGTGCCGCCGTTCTGCCCGGCGAGCGACGCCAGGTTGATAATGCGGCCGTAGCCACGGCGGGCGAAGTAGCGCCCCATCGTCTGGCAGCCGACGAACGTGCCGCGCAGGTTGGTGGAAATCACCTGGTCAAATTCCTCGGCGGTAATGTCCATTACCGGGGTAGCGAGCGTCAGCGCGGCGTTATTCACCAGCACCTGCAGGCTGCCAAAGCGCTCAATAGTCGCCGCCAACGCCTGGTCGAAGGCTTCCGGCTGGCGAATATCCAGCCCCAGCGCCAGCACTTTGCCGTCGCCGTTATCCAGTTTTGCGGCGGCATCGGCGGCACGGGCAGCGTCAACGTCGGTCAGTACCACCTGAAAACCTTCGGCCAGCAGGTGGGCGGCAATCACGTTGCCGAGGCCGGAGGCGGCCCCGGTCACTAATACGGTTTGCGTCATAAACGGCTCCTTACAGGATGTAGCCGATGCTGTGCAGCACATCGTCACTGTTGACCAGGCGGATCACCTTCTGCGTGATGCGCCAGCCGCTTTCCTGTGGGCGCAGGCGCCAGGTGATGTCGGCGGCGTAGTGGCGGCTGTGGCCCTTGCGGTGCTCCCACAGCGACTGCGCGCCACGCACCACCACTTCGCTTTCACTGGCTTCCAGCAGGCGGAAGCGCGACAGCGTGCGCAGCGTTCTGGCGCGCGGGGTGGTGGAGATAGACTCGCCGCTATAAAGGCGCTTCACCCGCTTGGCGCGCATTTCGTGATCGTCACAGGCGTAGTTGAGCGTGTTTTTAAAGTCGGTCTCGGTCGGGTCGATCGGCACCACGTACAGGCCATCGTGCTGCCAGAGATCCAGCCAGGCATCGAACTCGCCCTGGTCCAGCAGGTCGCCTTCGAGGTTGATAACCGCGATGGCGTTAAACAGTACAGATTCAGCGGTCGTCATTTATTCCATCTCCGTCATCAGTTTTTTCCACTGCTGGTAGGCCGCGCGCATGCCGGTTTCGGCGCTCACGTCGCTACGCAGGCCATCGTCGGTGCGGTATTCCCCGGCCAGACCACGGTTGAGCATGATCCACAGGTCGTCCCCGGCGGTGGCCCCGCGCTGTACGCGCTCCCACGCTTCCGAGTCGTCCGGCGTACCAAAGCCCATCGGCCCCTGGAAGTGCTCATGCAGACGCAGACGCGCCTGGTTAGCGATTTCCGGGCCGCCGTCCATGGTGATCACCGCATGGTGAATTTCGGTTTCGTTTACCGACACCGGCTGCAAGACGCGGAAGAAGGCCATCGAGCAGGCAATATTCGGGAAGATATTGAGGTTGAAGCCGGACCCACCGACCGCACGGACGATACGGCGCACCTGATCTTCGTCGTGATCGGCGCGCAGCGCGTCGGCCAGTTCGGTGAAACGCTCCGGGATCGGCGCATCAAGATTGGCTTCCAGATCCACCAGTTCCGGGATCATCACCATCACGCTATGGCCGTTGCCGAGGTCTTCGACGTAGCCGCTGCCGTCGACAAAGTTGAGCATCTCTTCGGTCTGCTTATCGACCGAGCTTAAAAACGAACGGTGCACCACCGGGAAGTGGTAGCCGTCGGTGGTGTTTTCGAGCTGGATTTTCCAGTTGCCCGGGAAGCGGAAACGGTGCGCCGGGCCGGTTTTGATCGGGTAGCCCGCGCCCTGTTTCATAAACAGATCCATCCACTTTTTCGCCGCGCCGAGGAAATCTTCAAGCGGTTCAATACGATCGTTAAAGGTGGCGAAGATCATGCCCGCGTACTGTTCGGTGCGCAGGGATACCAGCCCCAGTTCGCCCTTGTCTAACTGGTCGGCATAGCTTTCCGGGTGCGGCACGCCGCGCAGGCTGCCGTCGAGCGCGTAGCCCCAGCCGTGGTAGGGGCACACGAAACTGTTGGTTTTGCCGCTGCGATGTTCGCAGACGGTGGCCGCGCGGTGGCGGCAGCGGTTCAGCAGCGTGTGGACGGTACCTTTACGGCCACGCACCACGATCACCGGCTGGGTGCCGATTTCAGTCGTTTTGAAGCTGCCGGTCTCCGGGATTTCGCTGGCGTGCGCCACCCAAACCCAGGTTTTGCCGAATACGCGATCCAGCTCCAGATTGAACAGCTCTTCGGAGGTGTACAGCGAGGTATGTACACGGTCGTGCTGTACCAGCGAGGCAATCTCTTCGCGGCTCGGCGCGTTTGGCGTCGTGGTATCGATATTCTTCACATTAATCAGGTGGTCACACTGCATGTCCATTCTCCTGCACGTCTTCGACGGTCTGATTTTGGTCCGGCACCGGGAGGGTATCCTCAGCGTGCCAGTGGCTTACGGGTCGGCTAAACAGGTTGCGGGTGGTGAAATGGTGCATCACCATTTCACCCGCTTCGCGCCGGAAGGTGACGTTTAATTCGGCGGCGTTGAGGTGCGCGCCGCCCGCGTTAAAGGCGGAGGTTTGCAGCATCAGCCAGCGGCCTTCAACCTCTCCGCCAGCGGCCATCGTTAGCGCCTCTGAGCAGAGAAAGTGCGCGTTCATGGCAAAGTGCGCGGGCTGGCGAACGTAGCCCGCCATCATCGCGATAATCGCCGCGCGTCCTTGATGACGCCCCAGGCGCGTGGCGTAGGGTTCCCCCACCCCTTGCCAGCAGGCATCGACGGAGAACAGCGCGCCAATGGCCTGTACCGTGTCGAATGAATCCAGCCGGTCGCACAGGTGCATATAGTTGCTGATGCATACTCGCGCGGCCTGCTGGTCTTCGAGCTGCTGGAGGCGCAGCGCATCCTGAGAGGTCATCATCTGCTCCCTTAGCCCTGAATAATCAGCTCGCGACCGACGCGGGCTTCGATTTTGCAGTACTTCCACAGCTTGCTGCCGCTGTCGCCGACCGGAGTGGTACGGAACAGGTTGCAGACCGCCGCCACGTTTTCCAGCGCCTGAGCGTCCGCCAGTACGTAGGTGGTCCAGGGTGCGGTGGTCGACGGGCCGACCATCAGTTGGTCGTCGTCCATATTGCCGATAACCGTGATCCCCGGGGTCTCTTCCATCCCTTTCATCATCACGCCAAAGGCGTCCCATACCTGTTTGGCTTCAGCCGCGCTGGCATCAAAAAAGTTCTGGTTCACGCCGATGCAAAACAGCACGCGCAGTGTGGTTGATTGGCTCATTGGTTGCTCCTTAGGTTAAAAATCACAGGTAACCGGGCATCGGTTTACCGCCGAAAAAGACCGTACCGGCATTGAGGTACGAGAGGTCGCCCATAAAGGCATGTTGGGTAATCACCATCGTGTCTCGGACGTAGCGCTGCAGCGGGCTGGTCATGGTGACGCCGCCCATACCGTTCAGCGCCAGCGCCTGGCGTGCCACTTCGGCGGCGACGCGGGTCACGTGGGTTGAGGAAAGTCGTAAGGCGTTGATCTGCGCGCACTCCGCGTCATCACCCCTGAGCAGTTGCTGCCAGACGTCGTCAATGGCGTCATAGAACCAGGCGCGGGCGGAACGCAGGTCAGCCTCGCAGCGGGCAATTTGCATCTGCGCCTGCGGGCGATCCGCCAGACGCGGCGCGCCGGTGACCGACTGCTGGCGATGGGCGATGGCGTAGATTTCGTTGAGCGCCGCGCGGGCCACGCCAAGCGCCACCACCGAGAGCACCTGGGTTGCCAGAGAGAGCACCGGATAGCGGTACAGTGGGCCTTCGAGGTTCAGCGCGCCGCCGCGAATAAAGGTCCACTCCTGTGGCACAAACACGTCGTCTACCAGCAGGTCGTGGCTGCCGGTTCCGGCGAGGCCTACGGTGTCCCATACCGGGTCAATCTGCACGCTGGCGCGCGGCAGTACCGCCATGCGCGGCAGCGCCTGATCGCCATCGGGCTGAATGCCGACGCCCAATACCGACGCCCCCATGCTGCCGCTGGCAAAGCTCCAGCGCCCGCTAACCCGATAACCGCCGTCGGCCTGACGCGCTTTTTGCGTTGGGAAGATCCCGCCCGCAAAGACCACGTCCGGGCCATCGCGATACAGCTCTTTTAAGGTGTCCACCGGCAGCGCACCGAGATAGAACGGGCTCATACCGAAGCTCGCCACCCAGCCTGCGGAACCGTCCGCCGTAGCAATCTGCTCAATCAGCTCGCAGAACTGCGCCGGTGTACACTCGTCGCCGCCGTAGATTTTTGGCACCAGCGCGCGATAGACGCCCGCCTGTTTAAAACCGGTAATGATGTCGTCAGAAATATGGCGTTGATGCTCAAAATCGGTGCTGCGTGCGCTCACTTCGCTCAGCAGCGGAACCAGCGATTCACGGACCTGGACGGTAGACATAGCTTTCTCCAGAAATTGATAGGCAGCCGTTCGCGGCGCGAACGAGGCCGCAATGAGTCGAACTCACTGAGTCATCAGGGAAAAGGTAAAGCGAGTGTGGTTAGCGGCGTGTTCGGGCCGTGAGCCACTCGGCGGCCTGCACCAGCAGCCCTTCAGCACCTTTGCGGGCCACCAATTGCAGCGCAATCGGTCGGCCATCAAGCGTGCCTGCAGGTAGCGTCAGCGCCGGGTGTCCGCTGAGGTTAAACGGCCTCACCAACCGGGTCAGGTTAACCACGCTAAGCGGGTCTTTCGCCTCGATAAGGGTTGGCGGCAGCTCCGGCAAAGTCGCCAGCGCCAGCAGCGGCGTGTCGGCAAGCAGCGCATCCACATCCTCGCTAAAGCGGCGGCGCACCTGTTCGGCCTGGGACAGCGCTTCGGCGGTGACCGAACCTCCGGCGCGAATGCGGGTGGCAACGTCCTGGGAGACGGACTCCTCCATCAGCAACGGGCTAAAGGCCTGCCAGTTTTCATGGCTGATAATGGCGACGCCTGCGAGATGGGCATCAACAAGCGTTGGCAGTTCGCCCTGAGTGGGTTCCACGCCCGCTTCGGCAAGAAAGCGCAGCAGTGCGGCGTCGATTTCCGGCAGCGCCGCCGGGATAAAGGTGACGGCTGGCAGCACATCCAGCGGGGATTCGACGGCAATGTGCAGGCGGTTCAGCGCCTGACGAAGGGTATGAGCATCGCGGGTAAACAGGCCCACGCTGTCCAGCGAGCTGGCGGCGGGCATTACGCCCTGGCGGCTCAATACGCCGTAGCCCGGTTTCAGGCCGAGAATACCGCAGCAGGCCGCCGGCATGCGTACCGAACCACCGGTGTCGGTGCCGAGGGCAAAATCGACCTTGCCCGCCGCCACTACGGCAGCCGAGCCGCTGGAGGAACCGCCGGGAATCAGCGACGGAAAGCGCGGATTGACCGGCGTGCCGCTCCAGGGGTTGATGCCAGTAACGCCAAACGCCAGTTCGTGCAGGGTGGTTTTCCCCGACAGGACGCAGGCGTTCGCTAATAACGTGGCGACGACGCTGGCATGCTGGGCGGCAACCGGCGTATCAGCCAGCGCCGGACAACCCGCCTGGGTGCGGAAGCCCGCCACGTCCAGCGTGTCTTTGACGGCAAAACTCAGGTCGCCCTCACCGAGGGTGAACCGTTCGATAAACCCATTGCTCTCACAAACTGGCTGCATGATTAACACCTTAACCAGAAAAAATGAATCATATTCAGGCGCGCAGTCGTTGCTGCTTTTTTGCCCTGACCATCGTGTAATCACTATGGAATATTTAGATGAAAATTCAAGTAAATTTTCACGTTAAATTTACGATGATATAACAACTCATTAACCTTTTTATTAGCAGGGTTACTAATACAGCCTGATGAATTACATAGCAAATTTCGGCGTAAGCGAGGAGATGACCGCTGGAGTGGCCTCCAGCGGTGGTTGTCATAAAAGGGTTTATTTACAGCGAGTTATAATATTTTTCTACACCAGTCACAATTTTGTCATTGTGCCGTGTGGCGGGCTACAGGTCGTTAAGATTATCCAGCACTTTTGACAGCGTCAGGTTCATTTTCTCCACCTGGCTGGCGCTGATTCCCTTAAAGCCTTTGTCGAAAATCTTGCCCACCAGCGGCATGGCTTCCGCCACTTTCTGCTGGCCGGCTTCGGTGAGCATCACCACCGTCACGCGGGCGTCATGGACGCTGTTGGCGGTCGTGACCAGCCCATCGTCGCGTAGGCGACCAACGATTTTGGTTACCGTCGGCATTTTCGCCAGCGCGTATTCGGAGATTTGCGAAATACTCGCTTCGCCGTACTGATGGGTGATCATCAGCACGCGAAAACGGGAGACATCCAGGCCAATCTTTTTCAGGGCGACCTCTACGGTTTGGGTGTAACGCGCATAGACGTTAACAATCCAGTAGAACGGAAACTCTTCGCGATGAAAGACAGCGTCTTCCGATACTTTTTTTATATGACCCATGCGTTTCCTTACCCAAAAAAACTTCAGATTTTATGATTATACGCTTTGTCTTTCCGCCCGTCCTGACCCCTTTTTGCCGCAAACCATAATGACGCCTCAATGAAAGCGACGCAGATCTCATTATGATTCACAAATGCCACACACATAACAATTACGTATCATTTTATCTACGGAAAATTGACATCTTCAGCGGCTATTTTCTATACGTTAGCAGCCTGCACGGCACCCATACTAATAAACACAATGTGGAGCTTTTCATGAACGATAGCCCTTCTCTGGGACACAAACGCGACGGGGAGCTTGCCACTCCGCCCCCGGCGCAGCAGCCGCTGAACCCGCGTCAGCAGGCGGTCATCAACAAGCTTTTCCGTCGCTTAATCGTGTTTTTATTCGTGCTGTTTGTCTTTTCTTACCTCGACCGTATTAACATCGGCTTTGCCGGCCTGACCATGGGCAAAGACCTGGGGCTCACCAGTACGATGTTCGGCCTCGCCACAACCCTGTTCTACGTGATGTACGTGGTGTGCGGCATTCCCAGCAACGTGATGCTAACCATCGTCGGCGCCCGTCGCTGGATTGCCATTCTGATGATTGTCTGGGGCATCGCCTCGACCGCGACCCTATTCGCTACCGGGCCAAATAGCCTGTACGCGCTGCGCATGCTAGTGGGGATTGCCGAAGCGGGCTTCCTGCCCGGCCTGCTTTACTACTTAACCTACTGGTTCCCGGCGCACTATCGCGCCCGCGCCAACGCCCTGTTTATGATTGCGATGCCGGTCACCATGGCGCTGGGGTCGCTGGCCTCCGGTTATATCCTCAACATGGACGGCATGTTGAACCTCAAGGGCTGGCAGTGGCTGTTCCTGCTGGAAGGTTTCCCATCCGTGCTGCTCGGTCTGGTGGTCTGGTTCTGGCTTGATGACAGCCCGTCGAAGGCGAAATGGCTGACCGATGACGATAAAGCCTGTCTGGAAGAGATGATGGAGGCCGACCGCCAGAGCGCGCTGCAAACCCAAAGCGCGATTCAGGCGGCGTCGGTGGGGCAAAAAAGCGTCATGCGCGAGCTGATGACGCCGACCATCATGCTCTACACGCTGGCCTACTTCTGCCTGACCAATACCCTCAGCGCGCTGAGCGTCTGGACGCCGCTGATTCTGCGCAGCTTTAACGCCGAAAGCAGCAACGTCACCATCGGCCTGCTTAGCGCCATTCCTCAGGTCTGTACCATTGTCGGGATGATCTGGTGGAGCAAGCGCTCTGACCGCCATAATGAACGTAAACTGCATACCCTATTGCCGTATCTGTTCGCCGCCGCAGGCTGGGTGCTAACCGCCACCAGCCCTTATCCGCAGCTGCAGTTTACCGGGATCGTGATGGCCTCAATGGGCGCGTTTGCCGCGATGGTAATTTTCTGGACCACCCCGGACCGTGCGCTTTCTCTGCGCGCCCGCGCGCTGGGTATTGCGGTGATTAACGGCACCGGGATGACCGGCGCGGCGCTGGGGCCGTTGCTGATGGGGTTGATGAAGGATGTAACCGGCAGCTTTAACGCGGGGATCTATATGGTCGCCGGGTTCCTGGTGCTGGGCGCGGTGATTATCGCGTTTATTCCGATGAAAGCGGCACAGCGACAGTCCGATACGGTCGGTGCCGCCCCGGAGTCGGCGTAAACGCCTCGTCCGGGCTACAGGAAACCATCCCGTAGCCCGGACGAGCGAAGCGACGCCGGGAAGGCCCGGAAGTCGGTATTTGTAGGCCGGATAAGGCGTTTCACCGCCATCCGGCACCATACCGCACGGTGCCGGATGGCGCTACGCTTTTCCGGCCTACCCTCAGAAGGTGTAGCTCGCCCCGACCTGCACCGTCCTGTCACGGCCAATCCAGCAGTTGGTGCTGTCATAGCAGGTCAACGTCTCTTTGTTGGTCAGGTTCTGCGCGCTGGCTTTCAGCATCAGCCCTGCCAGGCTGCTGTCCACCGCCGACATATCGTAAGACACCGACATATCATACTGGGTGGTGCCGCCGAGTTTGCCTGCGGTGTTATCCGGTGCAATTTCCATTGGCCCGATATAGCGCACCCCGGCCCCTACCGTCAGCCCGCGCACCAGACTTTGATCGAAAGTGTAATCTCCCCACAGGTTAAACGCGTTCTCCGGAACCTGCGTCGGACGTTTGCCCTGATAGGTTTCATCTTCGGTATTAATAGCGTGCGTATAGGCGTAGTTGGCTATCAGGTTGATGTTATCGGTTGGTCGACTAATGGCCGACAGCTCCGCACCGTTCGATTCAATCTCCCCCGTCTGATGGTAGTTCCAGCTCGGGTCCAGGCTCAGCACGTTTTTCTGCTTGATGTTAAACACCGAGGCGGTAAAGGTGGTGGCATAGTCGGCCAGCAGATACTTCACACCGCCCTCCACCTGTTTACTGGTGGTCGGTTTCACCTGATCGGCCGTCAGATTACGCGCCGGTGATACCGGCTTAAACCCTTCAGAATAACTGATGAACGGCGAAATACCGTTATCAAAGGCGTACAGCGCGCCCAGTCGTTTCGTTACCCTATCCTGAGAAATCCACGTCTTCTGGTCGTCGTTCATATAATCGGTGGTGGCAGACTGGTACTCATCGTAACGCAGGCTGGCGAGCAGATTCAGGCCGCCAAACTCAACCTGATCCTGAAGGTAATACCCTTTCTGGTTGTAGGAGAGACGGTTTTTCTGTGTCGTATAAAGCCCCAGCGCATCTTCATTGACCAGTCCGAAATCCGGATTGCGCATATCAATACCCGGCGTCGTAGCCGCAGGCGCATAGCGATAGTGATAGTGCGAGTTCAGCTTCTGATAGTCGAACCCGGCCAACAGGTGGTGCTGCCAATCACCGAAGGCGAAGGTGCGCGTCAGCTGGTTATCGATGTTGAAGCTATGCAGGTCTTCATCGGTGGTGTAGGCAAAACGCTCCAATTCGTAAACAGGATGGTCCGCGTTCCCCGTCGAGTAGATGCTATTCTGGTGGGTATCGATATCAAAATAACGCGCCTTCTGGGCAATGCCCCAACCGCTATCAAATTCGTGCTCGAAGCTATAGCCCACCATCCACTGACGCTGTTTAAAACCATTCCATTTGTCGCCAGCATAATCGCGCTTATCGGCATAGCTTGAGCGCAGATAAGAGAGCGGCAGCGGGTTGGACGGCGTCAGGCTTGGGGTATTTTGCGCCAGCGCATCAATGGTCAGTCGGGTTTTATCACTCGGTTGCCAGGTGACGCTCGGTGCGACCAGATAATCCTCGGTGCGGGTGGTGTGCGGCTGATCGTCGCCCTCCGTCGCTTTACCCAGCAGGCGGTAGCTCCAGTCGCTATCGGCAATACGCCCGGTAGAGTCGAGGTAGCCCTCTTTCAGGTTGCGAGTGCCGGTATTAAAACCCACCTCAGTGCGAGGCGTGGTCTGCGGCTTTTTGCCCTGAATATTCACCAGCCCGCCCGGCGAACCGTTGCCATACAGCACAGAGGATGGCCCTTTAAGAATATCCACACTCTCAATCAGCAGCGGGTCAATACGCGCTTTGGTATTGCCGGTGACGTTATAAGGCAGCTGCAGGCCGTTATAGAACTCGTTATCAACGGTAAAACCGCGAATTTTGTATTCGCTCATGTAGGAGGTGCTACCGCGAGATTCCGTTGAAACGCCCGGCGCATAGCGCAGAATTTCGTTAACCGACGTCGCGTGACGTTCGCTGATTTCACGCTGGCTGATGGTGTTAATCACCTGCGGCGTTTTACTCTCTGCCACCGCAGATTTGGTGGCGCTGTTGGTCCAGGCCGGGAGTTCACTACTCTCGCCCGACCCGGTAACGATCATCGTGGTTTCATTTTTATCAGCCCAGGCTGAGGTGGAAAGCGCAACGGCAATCATCCCTGAAAGCGTACAACGACGAAAAACGGTTTTTTTCATTTATAGGTGAACTCAAAACGAATAAAGAACGATAATTATTATCATTTGTGTTTTTAGTTCAACATAAAAATGCAGGCAACGACGGAAAGTGGGGGAAAAGACGCAGGGGGTAAAACGAAGAACGGCCCCTTGCGGGGCCGTTGACAGACATTATTCGCGGCGAATCAGGCGGAAAACCACCAGCACAACGATGGCACCGACGACGGCAACCAGGAAGCTGTGCAGGTTAAAACCGGTGACGCTACCGCCAAGGCCAAACGTGGTCGCTAACCAGCCGCCCACCACCGCACCAACTATCCCCAGGATGCAGGTGAGGATAAATCCGCCCCCATCACGCCCCGGCATAATCAGTTTGGCAATAACACCGGCAATCAGACCAAAAATAATCCAGGTAATAATACCCATTTTTCCCACCTCTTCAGTTCCATTAAACAGCCATAAAAGCGCCGACATTCTGCGCCGCTAATACTTCAAGTATAGGTAATTGTTCTTAAAAAACCTGGCAAGGCGATGATATTTTATACGTACGAATGCGGATATTGACGTAAGCACTGTCTTAAGTGCTTTGGGCAGCCAAAAGCTGCGAAAGTGCTTTGGGCAGCCAAAAGCTGCGAAGATGTTAATTTTTTTCATTTGGGAGCTGAAGTTATATTTTCGTAAGCCGATAAAACATAAAGCCTCTGCCATTCAGGAGCCATTCCAGGTGAGTGAGCACAACACACAGTTTTTAAAGCAAAACCCTTTAGCCGTTTTAAGCGTGCTGCGCGATCTTCAGCAGGCTAACGCCGCGCTGCGCGTTAGCTGGGCGTCCCGCCAGTTTATTAGTCGTATTCTTGATGTCAGCCAGCAGCGTCTGGTTATCGATTTCGGTAGCCGTGATGAGGACAACGTGGCGGCTCGTTCGGCCAAAAACATGACCATGGTCGCGGAGACCAACGGCGCAAAAATAGAGTTTACGGTGCCGCAAATGCAGGTGGAGGATTATCAAGGTCTGCCTGCCTTCGTCATGCCTACCCCGCCGACGGTCTGGTTTATTCAGCGTCGCGAGTTTTTCCGTATTCCCGCACCGCTGCACCCGCCCTATTTCGGCAAAGCCACGCTGCCGGATAAAAGCACGCTTCGCTTCCGGCTGTTCGATCTGTCGCTTGGCGGCATGGGGGCACTACTGGATGCACCACCACCTGGCGACCTGATTCCAGGCATGGAGCTTAAAGAGATCGAGCTGGATATGGCGCAGTGGGGGCGTTTTCGTTTTGATGCGCAGCTGCTGGCAATCAGCGAACGCAAGGTGGTGGACAGCAAGAATGAAACTATCGTCACGCCGCGCTTAAGCTTCCGTTTTCTGCATATGAATCCGGTGCTTGAGCGCTCGCTCCAGCGCATTATCTTTTCGCTGGAGCGTGAAGCGCGCGAACGGGCGAATAACGTCCGCTGATTACATCGCATCCATCGCTTTCTGCACCTTCCAGATATAGCGCGGTGCCTGCGGTGCCGGGTGATTCTTCACTACGTGGTCGAAGAACTCGTCCTTATCCAGGTCGTTAATTTTCGCAATGGCCTTTTTACGATCCGATGAGAAGGTGCGCAGCAGCGCACCTGCACCGTTGGCATAGGATACCACCAGCGCGTACTGCATCACTTCCGGGTCGGTGATCCCAGCCAGCGAACCATGTTCCAGAATGCTCAGATAAGCGGCACCCATTGAGATATTGCGTTCCGGGTTTTTCAGCTCGCTGGTTGACGGTTGCCCGCTCCAGCCCATGTAGCGGTATACGTCCAGACCCGAGGTGGAGGCTTTCAGCTGCATCAGACCCACTGCGTTCGATTTACTGACAAGCGACGGGTTACCGCCAGACTCCACGGCGATAATCGCGGTTATCAGGCGTGGGCTTACGCCCCAGGCCGCACCGGCTTTTTCGCTGATAGGCATCCACTGCATTGCTCGTTTCACCGGCACTTCGGGATTCCAGGGCGGGTTACGGTAATCCGATTTAGAACTGCACCCTGCAAGTAATACAATTAAAAAAGCAAACCATCTCAATTTCACGCATCTATCCTTTTAGCTGAACTGTGCCGCCGTTAATGACAACCATGGGCTCAGGCGGCATGATACTCGTTTCACTATCAGCAAGGAAATGCCATGTCTCAGTTTCATCTCGTCGCCCCTTCCGGTTATTGCATCAATCAGTCTGCCGCACAGTGCGGGGTTAAGCGATTAGAAGAGGCCGGGCATCAGGTGGAAAATCAGCAGGTTATCACCCGCCGCGACCGCCGCTTTGCCGGGGTGGAGGCCGAGCGCCTGCACGATATCAACGCGCTGGCGACCCTTAAGGGCAAGAACCGTATCGTCATGCCGGTGCGCGGCGGTTATGGCGCCAGCCGTCTGCTGGACAGCATTGACTGGCAGGCGCTGGTTGCCCGCCAGCAGCAGGATCCGCTGCTGATCTGCGGCCACAGCGATTTCACCGCCATTCAGTTTGGCCTGCTGGCCGCTGGCAACGTCATCACCTTTAGCGGCCCGATGCTGGCGGGGAACTTCGGCGCACAAACGCTGAACGACTTTACCGAGCAGCACTTCTGGAAAGCGCTGCGCCAGCCGACCTATAGCGTGGAATGGCAGGGAGATGGCCCCGACTGCGAAACCGCGGGCACGCTGTGGGGCGGCAATCTGGCGATGATTGCCTCGCTTATCGGCACGCCGTGGATGCCGGAGATCCGCGATGGCATTCTGGTGCTTGAGGATATTAATGAACACCCGTTCCGCGTTGAACGTATGCTGCTGCAGCTGCTGTATGCCGGGATCTTGCCGCGTCAGCGCGCGATTGTGCTGGGCAGTTTTACCGGTGCTAACCCGAACGATTACGACGCCGGGTACTCGCTTGAATCGATGTACGACTATCTGCGTTCACGGCTGTCGATTCCGGTCATCAGCGGCCTCGACTTTGGTCACGAACAGCGGACGGTGACGCTGGCGCTCGGCGCGCAGGCGAAACTTTGCCACACCGCGGGACAATCACGGCTCACCATCACCGGGCATCCGGTATTAGTTGAATAAAAAACAATAATCACCGTTTATTAATCCACTGTTCGCGCCGCAATTATGGTAACGTTTTGTAACTAGCTTGTACGTTATCGGGGAGTGCGTGAACATTGGACGCCACGGCAGTCATTAGTCTCTTTATTTTGGGTTCAGTCTTAGTAACCTGCAGTATTCTCTTAAGCTCATTTTCTTCCCGTCTCGGTATTCCTATTCTGGTTATCTTCTTAGCCATTGGCATGCTGGCGGGCGTTGACGGCATCGGCGGCATCCCCTTCGATAACTACCCTTTCGCCTATATGGTCAGCAACCTGGCGCTGGCGGTGATCCTGCTTGACGGCGGGATGCGCACCCAGGCCAGCTCCTTTCGCGTGGCCTTAGGCCCGGCGCTATCGCTGGCGACCGTCGGGGTGCTGATTACCTCCGGGTTGACCGGGATGATGGCGGCGTGGCTGTTTAAACTCGACCTTATGGAAGGGATGCTGATTGGCGCGATTGTCGGCTCAACCGATGCGGCGGCGGTGTTTTCACTGCTCGGCGGCAAAGGGCTGAACGAACGCGTAGGTTCAACCCTTGAGATCGAGTCCGGCAGTAACGACCCGATGGCGGTGTTTCTGACCATCACCCTTATCGAGATGATCCAGCAGCATGAAAGCGGACTGAGCTGGATGTTCCTGGTGCACATTATTCAACAGTTCGGTCTGGGTATTCTGATTGGCGGCGCTGGCGGCTATCTGCTGCTGCAGATGATCAATCGTATCGCCCTGCCCGCCGGGCTTTATCCGCTGCTGGCGCTAAGCGGCGGGATCATGATTTTCGCCGTCACCACTTCGCTTGACGGCAGCGGTATTCTGGCGGTCTACCTGTGCGGCTTCCTGCTCGGTAACCGGCCAATTCGCAACCGCTTCGGCATTCTGCAAAACTTCGATGGCCTGGCATGGCTAGCGCAAATCGCCATGTTCCTGGTGCTGGGGCTGCTGGTGACGCCGTCCGACCTGCTGCCGATCGCCATTCCGGCGCTGCTGCTCTCCATCTGGATGATTTTTATCGCCCGTCCGCTGTCGGTGTTCGCCGGGCTGCTGCCGTTCCGCGGCTTTAACCTGCGCGAGCGCACGTTTATCAGCTGGGTTGGCCTGCGCGGCGCGGTGCCGATCATTCTGGCGGTCTTCCCGATGATGGCGGGGCTTGAGAACGCGCGTCTGTTCTTTAACGTCGCCTTCTTTGTGGTGCTGGTGTCGTTGCTGCTACAGGGCACTTCGCTCTCCTGGGCGGCGAAAAAAGCCAAAGTGGTGGTGCCACCGGTCGGCTGGCCTATCTCGCGCGTCGGGCTGGATATTCACCCGGAAAATCCGTGGGAGCAGTTTGTTTATCAGCTAAGCGCTGAGAAATGGTGCGTCGGCGCCGCGCTGCGCGACCTGCATATGCCGCCGGAAACGCGGATCGCCGCGCTGTTTCGCGATAACGTGCTGCTGCACCCAACCGGCAGCACCCGCCTGCGGGAAAACGATATTCTGTGCGTGATTGGCCGCGAACGTGACCTGCCGTCACTGGGTAAAATGTTCAGCCAGTCGCCGCCGGTCGCGCTGGATCAAAGCTTCTTCGGTGACTTTATTCTGGAAGCCGGGGCGAAGTTCGCTGACGTGGCAATGATTTATGGCCTCGACGGCGGTGAAGAGTTCCGCGATAACCAGCAGTCGCTGGGGGATATCGTTGAGCATCTGCTGGGGGCAGCGCCGGTCGTGGGTGACCAGGTGGAGTTTGCCGGTATGGTGTGGACGGTAGCGGAGAAAGAGGAAAATCAGGTGCTGAAGGTCGGCGTGCGGGTGGCTGAGGAAGAATCGGAGTAATGTGTTGTGCCGGATGGCGCTGCGCTTATCCGGCCTACAATCACGATGCCGAACCTGTAGGCCCGGTAAGCGCAGCGCCACCGGGCAATGCCATAAAAGTTACACTGTCACAACCGGCACGCGCGGCGCCAGCGCGCACATCAGCTCGTAACCGACGGTGCCCGCGCTGGCGGCCACTTCATCAATTTTAATCTCCTGCCCCCACAGCTCAACGGCGGTACCAATGCCAGCATGCGGACACGGCGTTAAATCTACCGCCAGCATATCCATCGAAATCGCCCCGACGGTGCCGGTACGGATACCGTCCACCAGTACCGGCGTGCCGTTGGCGGCAATGCGCGGATAGCCGTCGGCATAGCCACAGGCCACAATCCCGATACGCTGCTCCTCTTTGGCGCGATAGCGGCTGCCGTAACCGACGGCATCACCCGGCTTCAGGGTCTGAATACCGATGATCTGGCTGCTGAGGCTCATTACTGGCTTGAGCCCGGTATTGGCAATGTCCTGCCACTGCCCGGATGGCGAAGCGCCGTAGAGCACAATCCCTGGCCGCACCCAGTCGAAGTGGGTCTCCGGGTGCCAGAGCGTCGCCGCCGAGTTGGCAAGCGAGCGCGGGCACTCCAGCCCTTCAGCAGCCTGTTCGATACGCTGCATTGGCTCCGCTACACCGTCGGTCAGTTCCGACTGGGCAAAGTGAGACATCAGCGTCATGGTGCTAACGTTGCTGATACCCCGTAGCTGTTGCCATACGGTATGGATGCGTTCCGGCGCAAAACCGAGGCGGTTCATGCCGCTGTTCACCTTGAGGTAGACATCAATCGGCGCGTGCAGGCGCGCGTTCTGCAGCGCCTTAATCTGCCAGTTGCTGTGTACGCTGGTGGTCAGGCGGTACTTATCAAACAGCTCCAGCTCATCGGCATGGAAGAAGCCTTCCAGCAGCAGAATCGGCCCTTTCCAGCCACGCTCACGCAGCAAAATGGCCTCTTCAAGGTTGAGCATCGCAAAGCCGTCGGTTTCCCGCAGCGCATTCCAGATCCTCTCCAATCCGTGGCCGTAGGCGTTAGCTTTCACCACCGACCAGACACGAGCACCGCCCGCCGCCCGGCGGACAATGCTCAAATTCTGCTTCAGCGCCTGCAAATCAATCGTGGCGAGCACGGGACGTGACATGCGTTCTCCTTATTGGTGTGCGCCATGCAAATGCTGAGGATGTGCCGGGGTAAAGCCCGGCGAATAGCGTGCAACGCTAAGATCATCATAGGGGATAGCCGGCATTCGGCCAGACATTAAATCACTCAGCAACTGACCGGAACCGCAGGACATGGTCCAGCCGAGCGTGCCGTGACCGGTATTGAGCCACAGATTTTTGAACGCAGTTTTGCCCACCACCGGTGTGCCGTCTGGGGTCATTGGACGCAGGCCGGTCCAGAAGGTGGCCTCTTCAATTTTACCGCCGCGCGGGAAGAGATCGCCCACCACCATCTCCAGCGTCTCGCGGCGCGGCTGTAGCAGTTCGGTATTAAAGCCGACAATTTCCGCCATACCGCCGACGCGGATGCGGTTATCAAAGCGAGTAATGGCGATTTTGTAGGTTTCGTCGAGAATGGTCGACACCGGCGCACCGCTCTCCTCGACGATAGGAATGGTCAGCGAGTAGCCCTTCAGCGGGTAAACCGGGATATCCACCAGCCCTTTCAGCATTGCGGTTGAGTAGGAGCCGAAGGCCATCACGTAGGCATCGGCTTTCACCAGTTCGTCACCACACTTCACGCCGACAATGCGATCGCCTTCCTGAATCAGGCTGTCGACCGGGGTATTAAAGCGGAACGTCACGCCCGCCTGTTCGGCCATTTTCGCCAGTCGCTGGGTGAAGAGCTGGCAGTCGCCGGTTTCATCGTTAGGGAGACGCAGGCCGCCGGTCAGCTTGTGGGCCACTTCCGCCAGCGCCGGTTCAACCTCCGCCAGGCGCGAGGCCTCCAGCAGTTGATACGGAACGCCCGCATCTTCCAGCACCGCGATATCGCGGGTGGCATTTTCATACTGTTGTTCGGTACGGAATAGCTGCAGCGTGCCGCCCTGTCGCCCTTCATAGGCGATGCCGGTGGTTTCACGCAGCGTTTTCAGGCAGTCGCGGCTGTACTCGGCGAGGCGGACCATCCGCCCTTTGTTTTCCATGTAGTGGCGGGTGTCGCAGTTGCGCAGCATCTGCCACATCCACTTCAGCTGGAAGCCGGTGCCGTCCAGACGGATCGCCAGCGGTGCATGGCGCTGGAACATCCATTTAATCGCCTTCAGCGGCACGCCGGGTGCCGCCCACGGCGCAGCGTAGCCCGGTGAAATTTGCCCCGCGTTAGCCGCACTGGTTTCCAGCGCCGGACCGGCTTCCCTGTCGATCACCGTAACCTGATGCCCCGCCTGACTTAAATACCAGGCGCTGGTTACGCCAACCACGCCACTTCCCAGTATGACAATGTGCATAGCCACTCCAGAATGAGTAAAAGAACAATCATCTAATTACAAATTGATAACCCAGATGAAAATATTATTCAACATATGCTTTTTTTATGGTGACTTACCTCACAGAGTGCCCACCGCGCGGGGTAGCGGCGAATTTGACATCTCCTGCTACCCGCTATTTTTTGTCAGCATAAAACTCTGCAAAAATGAAAAATAATCGCTATCAAAATGAATAAATCATGAAGAAAAGAAATGGCGCTTGTTACAGAATTTCTGCGGTGTTCTATTCTTGAAGAGAGGCTCTCCAGACAGAGAGAGTCGCCAACAATGAGGGCGCGCTAATGGCTACGATTGACTCGATGAATAAGGACACCACTCGTCTGAGCGATGGACCCGATTGGACGTTTCCGCTGCTCGAAACCTACCTGGCGGAGATCGACCGGGTGGCGAAGCTGTACCGTTTAGACACCTACCCGCACCAGATTGAAGTGATCACCTCCGAGCAGATGATGGACGCGTACTCCAGCGTCGGGATGCCGATTAACTACACCCACTGGTCGTTTGGCAAAAAATTTATTGAGACCGAGCGCGGCTACAAGCACGGGCAGCAGGGGCTGGCCTACGAGATTGTCATCAACTCAAACCCGTGTATCGCCTATCTGATGGAAGAGAATACCGTCACCATGCAGGCGCTGGTGATGGCGCACGCCTGCTACGGCCACAACTCCTTCTTTAAAAACAACTATCTGTTCCGTAGCTGGACCGATGCCAGCTCCATCGTCGACTATCTGCTGTTCGCCCGCAAATACATTACCGACTGCGAAGAGCGCTATGGCGTGGACGAGGTAGAGCGCCTGCTCGACTCCTGTCACGCGCTGATGAACTACGGGGTGGACCGCTACAAACGGCCATCCAAAATCTCCATGCAGGAAGAGAAAGCGCGGCAGAAGAGCCGTGAAGAGTATCTGCAAAGCCAGGTGAATATGCTGTGGCGCACCCTGCCGAAGCGCGATGAAGAGAAAGCCATCGAGTCGGCCCACCGCTATCCGTCCGAACCGCAGGAAAACCTGCTCTATTTTATGGAGAAAAATGCCCCGCTGCTGGAACCGTGGCAGCGTGAGATCCTGCGCATCGTGCGCAAGGTCAGCCAGTATTTTTATCCGCAGAAGCAGACCCAGGTGATGAACGAAGGCTGGGCCACCTTCTGGCACTACACCATCCTCAACCATCTTTATGATGAGGGGAAAGTGACCGAGCGCTTTATGCTCGAGTTCCTGCACAGCCACACCAACGTGGTGTATCAGCCGCCGTACAACAGCCCGTGGTACAGCGGAATTAACCCGTATGCATTGGGCTTTGCCATGTTCCAGGATATTAAGCGCATCTGCCAGAATCCGACGGAAGAGGATAAATATTGGTTCCCGGATATCGCAGGCTCAGATTGGCTGACCACCCTGCACTTCGCGATGCGTGATTTTAAAGACGAGAGCTTTATCAGCCAGTTCCTGTCACCGAAAATTATGCGTGATTTCCGCCTGTTTACGGTGCTGGATGACGATCGTAATAACTATCTGGAGATTTCGGCGATTCATAATGAGGAGGGGTATCGGGAGATTCGTTCGCAGCTTTCGTCCCAGTACAACCTCAGCAATCTGGAGCCGAATATTCAGGTGTGGAACGTGGATCTGCGCGGCGACCGTTCGCTAACGCTGCGCTATGTGCCGCATAACCGCGCGCCGCTCGATAAAGGGCGTCGTGAGGTGCTTAAGCATGTGCATCGTTTGTGGGGGTTTGATGTGCATCTGGAGCAGCAGAATGCGGACGGCAGCGTGGAGCTGCTGGAGCGCTGCCCACCGCGGCCAAATGCGCTGTAACCTGGTATTGTAGCCCGGACGAGGTGCAAAGCGCCGACTCCGGGTTTTCTCTTTATATTGTTGGATATTGTAGGCCGGATAAGCGAAGCGCCATCCGGCAATGTGCCACAGAGTGCCGGATGGCGCTTCGCTTATCCGGCCTACAGGGAACGAAACTAGCGCACTGACTAGCGGCTATGGATCGCCAAATCCCCAGGCAATGTCTTCTGCATCCGATGCCAGATCTCACCGCTATCGTGACCGTAGCGACGCACCGTCTCATACACCTTATCGTGCGCCCCCTCTTCACACAGCTTCGCCAGCTCATGATAGAAGCCAAGCGCCAGGCTACGTGCTTCCGGGCTTGAGAAGTAATGACGGCCCAGACGGGTATACAGACCTTTCATGCCGTTGAGGATCAGCCCATAGATAGGGTTACCGGAAGCAAACGCCAGGCCACGGAACACGCCGTAGTCCAGTTCGGCAAATGCATCGGCATAATCTTCCACTTCGCGCGTTTTCGCGAGCACTTCCAGCGATTTTTCAGGGTGCTGACGGAAAGCGGTGCGGATGTAGATGGTCGCGATATTGGTGCGCACGGACAGCAGATTATCAATCAGCTGCGGTACGCTATCGTGATCAAGACGCGCCAGCGTTTCCAGAATATTGAGGCCGGACGTTTCCCAGAAGTTATTCACTTTCGTCGGCTTACCGTGCTGGATAGTTAACCATCCATCACGCGCCAGACGTTGCAACACTTCACGTAAGGTCGTGCGGGTCACACCAATTAATTCCGAGAGTTCACGTTCAGCGGGAAGAATAGACCCAGGAGGGAAGCGATTATTCCAGATACTTTCAACAATATACTCTTCAGCGAAACCCGCCGGGCTTTGCGCCTTAATGACCATAGTAATAATTCCATTACACAGCGTTGCAATTAGACTCATCATACCAGAGGCGACATAGAGCAGATAGCATGGCCAACGAATTAAAAAGGGATCGCCGTTTCATTTTTCACATTTCTTTTGGCTCATAAAATCCCGCCTAACAGGCTATGTCTGGCAGTGACGTTGATTTAATGGTAAAAAATGACATCTTTTCAGGAGGAAGACGGTTGTCATGGAAATCTCTTACGGTCGCGCGTTGTGGCGAAACTTTCTTGGTCAGTCACCGGACTGGTACAAGCTGCTGCTGATTATTTTCTTAATCATCAATCCGCTGGTTTTTTTAATTCATCCCTTTGTCGCCGGGTGGTTGCTGGTCGTGGAGTTTATCTTCACCTTGGCAATGGCGCTGAAGTGCTATCCGCTGATTCCCGGCGGGCTGCTGGCGATTGAGTCGGTTTTGATAGGCATGACCTCACCCGCGCACGTGCGCGATGAGATAGCCGCCAACCTTGAAGTGCTGCTGCTGCTGATCTTTATGGTCGCCGGCATCTACTTTATGAAGCAGCTATTGCTGTTTATCTTCACTCGTCTTTTGCTCACTATCCGCAGCAAACGGCTTTTATCAATAGCATTCTGCGTGGCCGCCGCCTTCCTCTCGGCGTTCCTTGATGCGCTAACGGTCGTAGCCGTGATTATCAGCGTGGCGGTGGGCTTTTACAGCATCTACCATCGGGTGGTGTCGTCGCGCCCTGACGATGACGATCTGCTCGACGATAGTCATATCGACAAACACAATCGCGTGGTGCTGGAGCAGTTCCGCGCCTTCCTGCGCAGCCTGATGATGCACGCCGGCGTCGGAACCGCGCTCGGCGGCGTGATGACGATGGTCGGCGAGCCACAAAATCTGATTATTGCTAAAGTCGCCGGCTGGCATTTCGGCGAGTTCTTCCTGCGCATGTCGCCGGTCACCCTACCGGTGTTTATCTGTGGCCTGCTGACCTGCTGGCTGCTCGAGAAGTACAAAGTCTTCGGCTATGGCGCTGAGTTGCCCGACCCGGTACGTAAAATTCTGCATGATTTCGACGAGCGCAGTCGCCAGCAACGCACGCCACAGGAGAAAATGCGGCTGATTGTCCAGGGCATCATCGGCGTCTGGCTGGTGCTGGCGCTGGCGCTGCATCTGGCTGAGGTGGGGCTGATTGGCCTGTCGGTGATTATCTTCGCTACCGCATTTACCGGCATCACCGATGAACATGCCATTGGCAAAGCCTTTACCGAAGCGCTGCCGTTTACCGCCCTGCTTACGGTCTTTTTTGCCGTGGTGGCGGTGATTATCGACCAGCATCTCTTTGCGCCCATTATCGACTTCGTACTGCAAGCGTCGCCGCACGCTCAACGTTCGCTGTTCTACATCTTTAACGGTGTGCTGTCGTCCATCTCCGATAACGTGTTTGTCGGCACCGTTTATATCAACGAGGCGAAAGCCGCGCTGGATAACGGGGCTATCAGCCTGCCGCAGTTTGAACTGCTGGCGGTGGCCATCAACACCGGCACCAACCTGCCGTCGGTGGCGACGCCAAACGGCCAGGCGGCCTTCCTGTTCCTGCTCACCTCGGCGCTGGCGCCGCTGATTCGCCTCTCCTACGGGAGAATGGTGTGGATGGCGCTGCCTTATACGTTAGTCCTGACGCTTATTGGCCTGCTGTGCGTCGAGTTTACGCTGCAACCGGCGGTAGACTGGATGATGAGTAATGGGCTTTTAGTTTTACCTCAATAGCTATTAATAACGACTCAGCGATTCAATGCCGACAACTTTTGTTCGAGCGTTGAATCGCTATTTACGAATAATTGCGTATCACCCGATGGCACGGCTATCGTTTTCGTTTACACTGCGCTTTCAAAGCACGTTCCAGGGAAATGTTTATGTTGCGATATTTAAACCAGAGCTCACGTGGCCGCAGTGCCTGGTTATTAATGGCGTTAACCGCTTTTGCGCTTGAGTTAGTGGCATTATGGTTCCAGCACGTGATGCTATTAAAGCCGTGCGTACTCTGTATTTATGAGCGCTGTGCGTTATTCGGGATTATGGGTGCAGGCTTGGTCGGCGCTATCGCGCCAAAGAGTCCGCTGCGCTATGTGGCCCTGCTTATCTGGCTGTACAGCGCCTTCCGCGGCCTGCAGTTAGCCTGGGAACATACCATGATTCAGCTGCACCCGTCGCCGTTTATGACCTGTGATTTTATGGCGCGCTTCCCAAGCTGGCTGCCGCTTGATAAGTGGCTGCCGCAGGTGTTTGTCGCATCAGGTGATTGCTCTGTTCGTCAGTGGGAATTCTTATCACTGGAGATGCCGCAGTGGCTGGTCGGCATTTTTGCCGCCTATCTGATTGTGGCGCTGCTGGTGCTGATTGCCCAACCGTTCAAACCGAAAAGACGCGACCTGTTCGGCCGCTAATCACGATCTTGCCGGCGGCCTTGCTCAGGCTGCTGGCAAGCTATCCTACCAACGACCATATCCCATACCCCACCGCAAACAGCAGGCTCCAGCCGCTTAGATTGATAATCAACGCCAGCATTAACAGCTTTATTGGATTACGCATACGCATCCTTATACCGAATCGCTTTTATTCTCTATCGGCCCGGTATAAGAATTTCGTAGGGATTTAAGGCGGGAAATATAAAAACAGCGAATGGTTCCGCAAATTGCGGTTTATTTAGCCCAATCAGGCTTATTTAAGATATGGTCCTGCCAGTCATGCACTTCTGATTCTTTTACCGCAATATGGCGCACGGAAATACGCTCACCGTGCATCGCCGCTTTAGAACCAGTGATGAGCGGGTGCCACTGGGGCAGCGGCTGCCCTTCCGCCAGCAGACGATAGGCGCAGGTATGCGGAAGCCATTCGAAGGTGGGCAGATTGTCGCGGGTCAGCTTGATGCAGTCCGGCTCGTACTCGAAGCGGCGTTCATAGTTACGGCACTGGCAGGTTTTGATGTTGAGCTGGCGACAGGCCACGTTGGTGAAGTAGATTTCGTCGGTATCTTCATCCATCAGCTTGTGCAGGCAGCATTGCCCACAGCCATCGCACAGCGACTCCCATTGTGCATCTGTCATTTCATCAAGGGTTTTGCTCTGCCAGAAAGGTAATTCGCTCATCAGGATGTCCACATCAAAAATCAGGGTGCTTCTTATAACCAGTCTGGCACAGGGATGCAAGTTTTGCCGCCCGAATGGGGCGGCAAGGTGGGCTTACAGTACGCGGGTGGTCAGAGACAGGCCGTTAAACTGCACCTCAAGCTCATCACCTGCGTGCAGCGGGCCAACGCCTTCCGGCGTACCGGTCAGCACAACGTCACCCGGTTTCAGGGTAAAGAAGCGGCTCATATAGGCAATCAGCGGCACAATCTTGTGGATCATGTCAGACGTACTGCCCTGCTGGCGCACTTCGCCGTTAATGGTCAGGCCCAGCGAAATATTCTGCGGGTCGCCCTCAAAGGCGGAAACGGGAATAAAGCCGGAGATCGGGCAGGAATTATCAAAACCTTTGGCTTTTTCCCACGGCTGACCGGCCTTCTTCATCTTCCCCTGAATGTCGCGCAGAGTGAGGTCCAGCGCCACGCCGTAGCCGGCAATCGCTTGCAGTACGTGATCTTCGGTTGCCTGACGCAACGTGCTGCCAATGAGTACCGCCAGTTCGACTTCATGATGCACGGAGCCAAGGCCCTGCGGAAGAATCAGCGGCTGGCGCAGGTCGCATAGCGCCGTTTCCGGTTTGATAAAGAGCACAGGTTCTTCCGGCGTTGCGCTGCCCATTTCCTGGATATGTTTTGCATAATTACTGCCAACACAGACAACTTTGCTTACCGGGTAATCCAGCAGAGCACCCTGCCAGTTATGATGCTGATACATGCTTTTCCCTTACTCGTTGTTCAACCATGGAGGCATTTAGGCCGGAAGCGAAGCGGTTACTCGCTCTTATTTTGCGACTCAGCCAAATGCTGCTTTAACAGATTTTCAGGCGGTGGCGGGATCTGTAAATAATAACCCTGCTCTTTTAGCGCCTGTTTTACTTTTTCCAGATCGGCATTGACGGTTTTCTTACGTCCATCAAGCGGCAGCAGCATGGCTAACTGCGGCTGACCGAAGCCCTGCATCAGTTCCTGAGGCACACGGGAGAAATCGTCTTTTTTTTCGACATACAAATAGGTTTGATCACGTTTAGAACTACGATAAATCACACAAAACATACTTTATACTCGGAATTAGGACAGTGGTTACTTGCTTGAATATATATGTGACTATAACATGACTGATAGTCTTCGGAATATCACTGCGCAAAGCGCTGCGATAAATAGCAAATTGAGTAAGGCCAGGATGTCAAACACGCCAATCGAACTAAAAGGCAGCAGCTTCACCCTATCTGTGGTTCATTTGCATGATGCAAAGCCCGAGGTTATTCGTCAGGCGTTGGAAGACAAAGTCGCCCAGGCTCCGGCCTTTTTCCGTCATGCCCCGGTGGTAGTCAACGTCGGTAACCTTGAAGAATTCACCCAATGGCGCGCCATTCAGCAGGCCATTATGTCTGTGGGTTTACGCATTGTTGGCGTCAGCGGCTGTAAAAACCCGCAGTTTAAGGCGGCCATCGACCAATCCGGCCTTCCTTTACTGACTGAAGGTAAAGAAAAAGTTTCCCGCCCGGTCCCCGTAGAACAGCCCAAGCCCGTAGAACCTGAACCAATTGTTAGTCCGATCACAAAAACGCGAATGATTGATACGCCAGTACGTTCCGGTCAGCGCATTTATGCACCAAACTGTGATCTGATTGTGACAAGCCACGTTAGCGCGGGCGCAGAGCTGATTGCCGATGGGAATATTCACGTTTACGGCATGATGCGTGGACGCGTTCTCGCCGGTGCCGGCGGAGACCGGGAAGCACAAGTATTTTGTACCCACCTGGCGGCGGAGCTGGTCTCCATTGCCGGGGAATATTGGCTGAGCGATCAGATCCCAGCCGAATTTTATGGCAAAGCGGCGCGTCTGCGTTTAGACAACAGCGCTTTGACTATTCAACCGTTAAATTAATCCCTTTTTAACAAGGAATTTCTATGGCACGCATTATTGTTGTGACTTCAGGTAAAGGGGGCGTGGGCAAGACCACCTCCAGCGCGGCCATCGCAACTGGTTTGGCGCAGAAGGGAAAGAAAACGGTCGTTATCGATTTTGATATCGGCCTGCGTAACCTTGACCTGATCATGGGCTGCGAACGTCGTGTAGTATATGATTTTGTTAACGTTATTCAGGGCGACGCTACGCTGAACCAGGCGTTAATCAAAGATAAGCGTACCGAGAATCTCTTTATCCTGCCTGCATCTCAGACCCGTGATAAAGATGCGCTGACCCGCGAAGGCGTCGAGAAAGTGCTCGACGAACTGAAGAAGATGGAATTCGACTTCGTGGTCTGCGACTCCCCTGCTGGTATTGAAACCGGCGCGCTGATGGCGCTCTATTTCGCTGATGAAGCGATCATCACCACTAACCCGGAAGTGTCGTCCGTTCGTGACTCCGACCGCATTCTGGGCATTCTGGCGTCGAAATCCCGCCGCGCCGAAAATGGTGAAGAACCGATTAAAGAACACCTGCTGCTGACGCGCTATAACCCAGGCCGCGTGAGCAAAGGCGATATGCTGAGCATGGAAGATGTGCTGGAGATCCTGCGCATCAAACTGGTCGGTGTGATTCCAGAAGATCAGTCAGTGCTGCGCGCCTCTAACCAGGGCGAGCCGGTGATTCTGGATACCGTGTCTGACGCAGGCAAAGCCTACGCCGACACCGTCGATCGTCTGTTGGGAGAAGAACGTCCTTTCCGCTTCATTGAAGAAGAGAAGAAAGGTTTCCTCAAACGCCTGTTCGGAGGATAAATCATGGCATTACTCGACTTTTTTCTCTCACGGAAAAAGAATACCGCCAACATTGCTAAAGAACGCCTGCAGATCATTGTCGCGGAACGCCGCCGCAGCGATGCAGAACCGCACTATCTGCCGCAGTTAAGGAAGGATATTCTGGAAGTGATTTGCAGGTACGTGCAGATTGACCCAGAAATGGTCACGGTGCAGTTAGAGCAAAAAGACGGGGATATTTCGATTCTGGAACTCAACGTCACGCTACCGGAAGCAGAAGAGTCAAAATCCTGACTTTCGGTGGGGTAAAAAAAGGCGCTAGTGATAGCGCTTTTTTTGTGCCCGCTATTTGAGACCTGTAGGCCTGATAAGCGCAGCGCCATCAGGCAGCTCCGGTGCGTAATTGCCGGATGGCAGCGTTGCCTTCCGGCCTACATGTTCGGATACCCGTAGCTTAACGCGGGTACGCCGTTAACAGCTTGTCCAGCGCGCCGCAGAGCAGCTCACCGCGCCAGCCAGAGATCATCTCCGGCATCGTGGTGCGAGGCTTCAGCTGCCAGTGCCAGTTCAGCAACTGGTTGATCTGGCGGCGGGATGCCAGCATTTCAGGACTGACGTCATTCGCCTGCCCCACTTCCTGCACCAACGCCTTAATCTCTTTGAACGCTTTGCGGTAGCCCGGCATATCCATCAGGTTCAGCAGCGGTTCCGGCAACGCGTCATCCGGCAGCGCCTGGGCTTTTTCCACAAGGCTAATCAGCGTTTTGCCGTGGAAGCGAATTTCGCTGCCGGAAAGCCCCAGGCTGTCCAGTTCGCCAAGGCTGCCCGGCATGTAGCGCGCCACGCTCCACAGATGCTCTTCACGCACCACAAAGTTCACCGCCAGGTCACGCTCGCGTGCTTTACGCAGACGCCAGTCCGCCAGCAGTTGCAGACACGCCAGCTGGCGCGTACGCAGCTGCCAGGCGTTGGTGATATCGCGCCAGGCGTCGGCTGGGTCAGTCACTTCCTGACGTCGCTGCTGCATCAACTGACACTCATTGAGCGCCCAGTCCAGTCGCCCGGCCTGTTCGGTTTCCGCCATCAGCTTGTGGGCGATAGGCAGCAGGTACCAGACATCCGCCGCCGCATAGTCGCATTGACGCGAGGTCAGCGGACGAGCCAGCCAGTCGGTGCGCGACTCGCTCTTATCCAGCTCAACGCCAGAATACTCGGCCACCATCGCGGCAAAGCCCCAGGACATTGGGCGACCGCAAAACGCCGCCAGCACCTGAGTATCGATCAATGGCTGCGGCATGGAACCGAAGGTGTTCATAAACACTTCCAGATCTTCACTCCCCGCGTGCAAGAACTTGGTGATGTTGCGATCTTGCAGAATCGCCTGCAGCGGCGACCAGTCGGTAATATTCAGAGGATCAATCAGCGCCGTACGCTCGCCGTCGAAAAGCTGAATCAGCCCTAGCTGCGGATAATAGGTGCGGGTACGGACAAATTCGGTGTCCAGCGCCACGGCGGTGGTCTGACGAACCGCGTCACACAGGGTGGTGAGCTCGTCGTTGGTGGTGATCATCTGATAGTTCAAATCGTACTCTCTTAGATTGTGCCAAAAAAAAACGCCAGCAGAGCTGGCGTTTGGCATCATGACTCGTGACTTATCCCTTATTGTCCACTTTGGCGCGGGCTTCGTCACGTAATTCTCGTCTTAAAATTTTACCGACGTTCGACTTCGGTAATTCCTTACGGAATTCAACCAGTTTCGGCACTTTATAGCCGGTAAGCTGACGGCGACAGAAGGTAATCAGCGCCTCTTCGGTCAGGCTTTCGTCTTTCTTGACCACAAAAATCTTCACCGCTTCACCGCTGTTGCCGGACGGCACGCCCACGGCGGCCACTTCCAGCACACCGGTGTGCTGCATCACCACGTCTTCAATTTCGTTCGGATACACGTTGAAGCCGGAAACCAGAATCATATCTTTTTTACGGTCGACGATGCGCAGGAAGCCCTCTTCGTCCATCACCGCGATATCGCCGGTGTGCAGCCAGCCGCCTTTGAGGATTTCATCGGTGGCATCAGGACGCTGCCAGTAGCCTTCCATCACCTGCGGCCCTTTCACGCACAGCTCGCCCGGCTGACCGACTGGCACTTCATTATCGTCGTCATCTACCAGCTTCACATCGGTAGATGGCACCGGCAGGCCAATGCTGCCGCTGTGATAGTCGATATCGTGCGGGTTCACGCTCACCAGCGGCGCGCATTCGGTCAGGCCATAGCCTTCCAGCAAATACTGCCCAGTCAGCTTCACCCAGCGTTCCGCCACCGCGTGGTTCACCGGCATCCCACCGCCTGCAGAGAGATGCAGGGTTGAGAAATCCAGTTGCTGGAACTCTTTATTGTTCAGCAGCGCGTTAAACAACGTATTCACCCCGGTCATGGCGGTGAACGGGTATTTCGCCAGCTCCTTCACCAGCCCCGGAATATCGCGCGGGTTAGTGATGAGAATGTTTTTACCGCCCAGTTCGATAAACAGCAGGCAGTTCATGGTCAGCGCAAAGATGTGGTACAGCGGCAGCGCGGTGATAACCACCTCTTTGCCTTCGTGCAGCAGCGGCCCGTAGGTCGCTTTCACCTGCTCAAGGTTTGCCAGCATATTGCGGTGGGTCAGCATCGCCCCTTTCGCCACGCCCGTCGTCCCGCCGGTATATTGCAGGAAGGCGATATCGTCGGCCTTCACTTCCGGCTTCACGTACTGCAGGCGATAGCCATTATGCAGCGCGCTGCGGAACGAAATGGCGTCCGGCAGATGATATTTCGGCACCAGTCGCTTGATGTATTTGACCACGAAGTTAACCAGCGTGCCTTTCGCCGTGGAGAGCTGGTCGCCCATGCGGGTCAGGATCACGTGTTTAACCGAGGTTTTATCGACCACTTTTTCCAGGGTATGGGCAAAATTGGAGACAATAACAATCGCCTGCGCGCCGCTGTCGTTCAGTTGATGCTCCAGCTCGCGCGGGGTGTACAGCGGGTTAACGTTCACCACGATCATCCCGGCACGCAGAATGCCAAACAGGGCAACCGGGTATTGCAGCAGGTTAGGCATCATCAGCGCGACGCGGTCGCCCTGCTTCAACCCCAGACCATGCTGGAGATAAGCGGCGAAGGCGCGACTGCGTTCTTCGAGCTTACGGAAGGTCATGACTTCGCCCATGTTGACGAAGCCAGGCTGGTCGGCAAAGCGCGTTGCCGAGTGTTCGAACAGTTCCACCAGGGATTGATAACGGTCAGGATTGATCTCTGCCGGGACATCAGCAGGATAACGGTTGAGCCAAACCTTTTTCAAAGCATCACCTCTAAAATACGTATTCGTCGTCATCGCAACCCCAAATGATAAACTTTCATTAACATTATATTAACTCAGCGTACCAGTTTAAGAATTAATCAGAATTAAGGTTGCGAAGCGCGTCACTCTTTATTTTTTTTATATCCATTACAACGAAGAAACAGCGGGCTAGCCGCTGTTTCTTTTTTGTCTGCTTTACATCAGATCTTATTCAGTTACGACGTTCCGAACTTCAGCGGGGCCGCTGTTATACCATCCCCAGCCGCCGTAACCGTAACTCCAGGGGCGCGGACCAAACATCCACGGGTCGATAGGCTGAGGCGGCATCACCACCTGCTGGGCCACATGCCAGCGTTTGTAACCCGTCACTTTCATCTGCAGGAAGTTATATTTGGTGGTGCCGACTTTGCCTTCAACCGCGCCAACAATTGGCCCCACCACCGTGACGAGCTGGCCACGGAAGTCAACCGGGTCGAGGAAGCCATTCACCTCGGCATAGATACGCCCGCGCGAGGCCTCACCCAGAATCGGACGAGCACCGCCGTCTAGCGGGACGGTGGCTATCTCCAGACGGGTATTGCCCTGCTGGTTTTCGATGCCGACGACGGTGCCGCCAAAGCGAGCTTCCTGGCCGACATACAGCTGCGGTGCCGCCATGACCCGTACCAGATCCTGCTGCGGCGTTGGGCTGCTGCCCTGAATGGCATCCGGCACGCTGACGCAACCGCCTAACGCGAAGGCGATAAGCCCCACTGCGGCTCCACGAATAAGAAAACTTTTACCTGCCATGATGCTGCTCCTGATTTTTACGCTCTCTACCTACTGAGATTCATTCACGGCCAGGAAGTTTCTTCCACGCAACATTGTTACGCAAATAAACCGGTTCCGCTTTATCCACGGCGACGGTTTTGCCCTGCTCCAGCATGGCACAGGCGATAGGCAGCATGTCTTCGGCTTCCGGTAACGTCACGTTACCGTCAACCAGCGTCGCGTTCGCGCCCTGCGCCATATCAGGCCAGGCGGCCCAACCGGTGCCGACGGTCGCCCATTCGCCGCTGAGTTCAGCCAGACGCTGTTGCACCGCTTCCGGTTTCAGCACCGCTTCGCTCTCTTCGCCATGCCAGATACCGTTTTCATCACGCTGGTATTCAGCCCAGTAAACTTCACCCATACGGGCGTCGATAGCCGCCAGCACGCGGGTAGCGCCCTGCTTACGCCAGGCGCCCTGCGCCATGGTAACGAGGGTCGATACGCCGATCATCGGCAGCTCTGCGCCCAGCGCCAGACCTTGTGCGATACCAATGCCGATACGCACGCCGGTGAAACTGCCCGGCCCACGGCCGAACGCCAGCGCGTCGAGGTCGGTCAGGCTTACGCCGCCTTGAGTGAGGATATCCTGCACGATAGGCAGGATACGTTGGGTGTGTTCCCGAGGACAAAGCTCGAAGTGGGCACAGGTGTTGCCATCATTCCACAGAGCAGCCGAGCAGGCTTCCGTGGCGGTATCGATAGCCAGAATTCGCATGGTTAGTCGCGCTCTCGATCAACAAAATGGCGCGCATCTTATCACACTTTGCTCTGTATTACCGCGTCGATGACAGCGCCAGGAAACGCGTCGCCCGCCGAATATCGCGGGTGCGCGGCGCGGGCGGCAGGCTGGCGAGGAAGGTGGCGCCGTACGGGCGCATCACCAGGCGGTTGTCGCAAATCACCAGTACCCCGCGATCGTCCACGTCACGAATCAGTCGCCCAACGCCCTGCTTGAGGGTAATGACCGCATCCGGCAGTTGGACCTCTTCAAACGGGTCGCCGCCTCGCAGACGGCAGTCTTCCATGCGCGCTTTCAACAGCGGGTCGTCCGGTGAGGTGAACGGCAGTTTGTCGATGATCACCAGCGACAGCGCATCGCCGCGCACGTCGACCCCTTCCCAGAAGCTGCTGGTCGCCACCAGCAGGGCGTTACCGGCGCTGACGAACTGCTGAAGCAGCTGGCCTTTGCTGGTCTCCCCCTGGAGCAGCACCGGCAGCGTCATGGTGGCGCGGAACTGTTCGGCGAGGTCGCGCATCATGGCGTGTGAGGTGCAGAGCATAAAGCAGCGCCCGTCGTTGGCCTCAATCAGTGGTTTCAGCATCGCCGCCAGGTGGCGCGCGGCCCCCGGCTGGTTCGGCAGCGGCAGATTACGCGGCACGCACAACAGCGCCTGAGTGGCGTAGTCAAACGGGCTTGGCAGCAGCAGCGATTCCGCCGCTTCAATGCCGAGGCGTTCGGTAAAGTGGTGCAGGTCATCGTTCACCGACAGCGTCGCGGAGGTAAAGATCCAGCTGCCCGGTTTGGCTGCCATCACCTCTTTGAATTTATCCGCCACGGTGAGCGGCGTCAGTGCCAGGGTAAAGTGGCGAGAGTTGCATTCGTACCAGTAGCTGTAGCCGGGCTTGTTTATCTCTTTGAGGCGCTTTAAGCGCGCGCGATACAGGGTTGCACGTTCAAAGGCGGCATCGAGCAAGGCTGAGCGGCCGAGAGAGAGTTTCGCCACGTCGTAGCACAGTTCGAGGGCATCATCGAGCAGCAGCAGCGAGCGCTGCACGGCGGTTTCCGCCAGCAGCTCGCGCAGGTTGCCACGGTAACCGGGGTCGCCCACCTGCAGGCGGAAATCCTGGGTGGCCTGTGCCAGGCGATCGGCGCACTTTTGCAGCTGCTGGGTATCTTTCAGTTCGGTGCGGTAGGCAATGACCACATCTTTAGCGAGGTCCAGCAACTGGCGACTGGAGAGCGACTGACCAAAGTACTGGCTGGCAATATCCGGCAGCTGATGGGCTTCATCGAAGATCATCACGTCGGCCTCGGGGATAAGCTCGCCGAAGCCGCTCTCTTTCACCACCATATCGGCGAGGAACAGATGATGGTTGACCACCACCACGTCGGCATCCATCGCCTTTTTACGCGCTTTGACCACAAAGCAATCCTGATACTGCGGGCAGTCGCTGCCCAGGCAGTTATCGTTGGTGCTGGTGACCAGCGGCCAGGCCTGGGAATCTTCCGCCACGCTAACGCAGGTGCTGATGTCGCCATCCACTGTCTGGTTAGCCCAGCTGCGCAGTAAAATAACGTCGCTGAGGGTTTGCACCGGCAGGTCGCCACCCGCCATCGCCTGCTGCTCTAACCGTTCGAGGCAGAGGTAGTTTGAACGCCCTTTCAGCAGCGCCAGCTTGCCGGCGAAGGAAAGCGCGGTGGCGACGGTCGGCAGGTCGCGGCTGTAGAGCTGATCCTGCAATGCCTTCGAGCCGGTGGAGATAATGGCTTTTTTACCTGAACGCAGCGCAGGGGCCAGATAGGCATAGGTTTTCCCGGTGCCGGTACCCGCTTCAACCACCAGCGGCTGGCCGTTATCAATCGCCTTCGCGACGGCGTGCGCCATCTGACGCTGCGGTTCACGCGGTTTAAAGCCGGTTATCGCCTGCGCAAGCTGGCCATCTTCTGCAAAATCGTCCGTCACGTTACCCCCTGGAAAAATTCCCAGTGATTATGTCAGGCGAACCCCGCTTATGCCAGCCGAAGTCGTGACGCGGCGTCGACAATGTGGCAGTCTTAGCGCGTTTACGTGATGTTAAAAGGAAAATGAAATGACAATTGTACGTATTGATGCCGAAGCCCGTTGGTCTGATGTCGTCATCCATAACAATACGCTGTACTACACCGGCGTACCGGCAAACCTGGACGCCGATGCGTTTGAGCAGACGGCAAATACGCTGGCGCAAATTGATGCGGTGCTGGAAAAACAGGGCAGCAATAAGTCGCGCATTCTCGACGCCACCATTTTCCTGCCGGACGGCGACGATTTCGCAGCCATGAACAAAGCGTGGGATGCGTGGGTAGTCGCTGGTCACGCGCCGGTACGCTGCACCGTGCAGGCGAAGCTGATGAACCCGAAATACAAGGTTGAGATTAAGATTATCGCCGCGGTATAAATCGGTATTCCGTGCCTCCGCGGGGTCGGCGAGACACGGTATCTGTAGGCCGGATAAGGCGGCACGCCGCCATCCGGCAACGTGCGTCTAATGCCTGATGGCGCTGCGCTTATCAGGCCTACAATCCTGGGCACCACATAAGCTGCTCTTTCAACTGCAACGTCTCCTGCGGCAAGCACTTCAGCACGTCACGATAGCTCGGCGACTGTTTCGGATACCCACGCTGCGTCTGCAGCAGCACCCGCAGCGCGCTATCCCAGACAATGCCCTGCAAATCGCTGTACGGCCACAGATCCGGTTCGCGGATAAACGGCACCAGGTAATCAATCCCCTGCTTCACTCCGCGTCCGTCGCGAATATGGTTCCAGCGATCGAACTCGACGTGCTCGGCGTAACGGTTGAGCAGCAAATGCGCCTCGAGGTTGAACAGCGAGTAGTGGAACGGAATGGTACGCTCCAGTTCCATCGTCTGCTTGCCGTCCTGGTCAATCTGCGCCGCCATACGCTGGGTGATCCCCTGCTCAATAATCCGCGCCACCAGCCCTTTATCGCCGTAGAACAGCGCATTGACTGCACGCTGGGCGTCGTACCAGGTGCCGTGGTTATTGTGCCAGACGTATTCGGAGTGGCCGATATCGCTGTAGTACATCCAGTGGTTAAAGTCGCGGAACCACTGGTGCAGACCGATGATATCGTCGGTATCCAGCACGCTGGCCGCGTTAATCAGCCCGATGGTATCGACCACCATCCACAGCAGGCGGGTATCGATAAGCCCGGTTCCGCGCCCGGAAACCACGCCGGGGATCGCCTGGCCGTAGTTAAGGTGCGGATTCATGCGGGTGTCGCCGTCGAGGAACCAGCAGCGGATCTGCACTGCTGCGGCCTGCGCGTACTGACGCTGGCCGGTGAAGTACCACGCCAGCCCCAGGGTCAGGCAGCGCTCGCACATGCGGATAATGCGCGAGGTATCGGTATCGTTATTTTCACACTGCGGGTTGATATGCCCGTCGCGGCGAATGTAGGGCAGCCCGTTGGGCCGCCGTGGGTTTGGCCACCAGTAGGTGCCCAGGCTGTAGTAGTCGTGCGCGTCGCCGCTCGCCGGGCGCAGCTTTTTATGCACCACGCTTTCCGGCGGCTCACGCTTAAGCAAATCCGCTTCGGCCACCAGCTTACTCAGGGCCAACTGTAGCGGCGAGAACGGCTGCTTCAGGCCCGCGCGGGCATTTTCCAGACAGGTTTCATCAAGGGTGTACAGCTTCATCGCCACCTTATTGGCCCTCCTGACACGCTATGCGCAGACCGCTTTGCGCATCGAACAGATGCACGCCGGAGAGCTTCGGTTGCAGCCAGATAGTGTCGCCCTCTTTCACCGCCAGACGCTGCTTAAACACTGAGGTAAACGCCCCGCCGCCGGTATCGCAGAACAGCTGCATATCGGAACCGGTGTTCTCTACCGCCGTGACCTTCGCCGCCAGCGCATCATCGCGAGCTTCGTGTACCACGTTGACCTGCTCCGGGCGAATGGCGTACACCACCTGCTGGCCGTCAGTCACCTGCAGCCCTACCGGCAGCGCCAGCAGCGATCCATCTTTCAGGCGCAGGCTGGTGCTATTGCCGCTGAGCACCACTTCTCCCTTCAACTGGTTAATTTCCGGCGAACCGATAAACCCGGCAACAAACAGGTTGGCCGGCTGGTCATACAGCTCCAGCGGCGTGCCCGCCTGCTCAATGCGCCCGTCGCGCAGTACCACGATCATCTGCCCCATGGTCATCGCTTCAATCTGATCGTGGGTCACGTAGACGGAGGTGGTTTTCAGTCGACGGTGCAGCTCGCGAATTTCACCGCGCACCTGGGTACGCAGCTTGGCGTCGAGGTTCGACAGCGGTTCATCAAACAAAAACACCTGCGGCTTACGAACGATGGCACGCCCCATCGCCACACGCTGACGTTGGCCGCCGGAGAGATCTTTTGGCAGACGCTCCAGCAGCGGTTCCAGCCCCAGCAGCGCCGCCGCTTCATCGACCTTCTGTTTGATTTCCGTTTTCGGTAGCCGCGCCATCTTCAGCGCAAAGCCCATGTTTTCGCGCACCGTCATCTGCGGATAGAGCGCATAGCTCTGGAACACCATTGCGATATCACGCAGCTTCGGTTCAACCTCGGTGACATCACGTTCGTTGATGTGCACTTCCCCGGCGGAAATTTCCTCCAGCCCGGCAATCATCCGCAGCAGCGTCGATTTCCCGCAGCCGCTCGGCCCCACCAGCACGCAGAACTCGCCGTCAGGGATAGTCAGCGACACATCTTTAATGACGTGAGCATCACCGTATGATTTGCGCACGCTATTTAATACAACAGATCCCATCGGTAACCCCTTATCCTTTGACCGCGCCGGACATGATCCCGCGGTTGAAATGTTTTTGCAGACCCAGATAGACGATGATGCTTGGCAGCATCGCCAGTAGCGTAATGGCGATAAAAATGTTCGGCGTGATGCTCTCATCGGTACGCAGCGTGCCGAGGATCACCGGAATGGTGTTCAGGCTGTCCTGGTTCACCACAATCAGCGGCAGCAGGTACTGGTCCCAAATCATAATGAAGCCGAAGGTCACTACCGTACCGAGCGCCGGTTTCACCAGCGGCAGAATGACGTGGAAGAAAATCTGCCACTCGTTCGCGCCGTCGATGCGCGCCGCTTCTTCCAGCTCTTTCGGAATGGCCGACATAAACTCGGTCAGCACGAAGATAGAGAACGCCCAGCCCACTACCGGCAGAATCATCCCGAGGTAGCTGTTGTACAGCGACGCATCGATAAACGGCAGCCGCCAGTTGATTATCATGTACAGCGGAATGGCGATAACCTCTTCCGGCAGCATCATGGTGGATAAAATCACCAGGCTCACCAGCGCGACGCCGCGAAACTTCTTACGGGCCAGCGCATAGGCCGCCAGCGCGCTGACCGACACCTGCAGAATGGTGCCGAAGAACACCACCAGAATGGAGTTCAGCAGATACTGCCAGACGCCGATATCACTCCACGCGAAGATGAAGTTTTCCAACGAGAACTGATTCGGCCAGGCCAGCAGTTCGCCCGGTTTGACCGGCGCGCCGCTAAAGGCGGTAGCCACAATGCCCCAGAACGGCCCGACAAAGACAATCAACAGCAGCGCGTAGATGCACCAGCGCCCAACGGTATCCCAACGTTTACTCAACATCACGGCTCCTTAGTAACGTGCGATACGTTTTTTCAGCGTCAAATGACAAATGGTTAAGATAACGGTGAAGGTGAACAGCAGGAACGACACCGCCGAGGCGTAGCCGTAGTCAAACTGTTCAAAGCCCAGCTTATAGATATGGGTCATGACCATTTCCGTAGCGTTAGACGGCCCGCCGCCGGTGGTGGCATACACCTCGGCAAACACGCGGAAGCCGCGGATAAAGGAGAGCATCAGCACCACCGACAGCGCCGGGATCATCCCAGGCAGCGTCACGTAGCGCAGACGGTTCCACCAGTTCGCGCCGTCGACGTTCGAGGCGTCGTACAGGTCACGGCTGATGCCCGCCAGACCGGCGATAAAAATCACCATGTTGTAGGGCACCGCTTTCCAGATATGCAGCAGCATGATGACCCCCAGCGCCTGATCGGAGCTGGCAAGGAACCCCTGGTCCGCCACGCCAAACCAGCTGAGAATGTGGTTCACCACGCCGTTCGGCGTTGGGTTGAACAGAATGCGCCACATCTCGGCGACGATCGCCGCACTGGTTACCGCCGGTAGGAAAATAGCGGTACGAATAAAGCGCAGGTGGCGTGCCGGGCCTTCCAGCAGCATAGCGAGGAAGAATGCGAGTATTGCGGCGGCGAACATCGTCACCACTACGTACAGCAGCGTATTTACCACCGCCGCGTGCAGTTCCACGTCGGCAAAGGCGCGGGTAAAGTTATCAAACCCGACCCACTCATCCGGCTGATTAAAGTTGACCTTATAAAAGCTCATCACCAGACCCTGAATCATCGGGATGAACTTGAACCAGCTAAAAATAATCAGCGCGGGTGCCAGGAAAAGCCACGGAATCAGCGCCCGCTTGCGTTTTGCCGTCAGCCAGCCGGTCGCGTCAGGCGAAGCGGCTTGCTTTAGCGGCGCGGACTTCGTCTCATGCAGCGTCATCACTTACTCCCTCTCACTTAGCCAACACGTTTTGTTTTTCCAGCTCGGCGTTCACCTTCACGTCGACCGCCTTCAGCTCAGCGCTGATATTGCTATTACAGTCGGCGAAAATACGGTTGAAGCCGTCGGCTGCCACTTGACGCACCGGCGTCCAGTTTGGAATTTGCGGCACGTAGCGGCCCTGCTCGTTGTACAGTCTGGCGAAGGTCTCCCAGCGGGCGTCCTGGTAAACGGCTTTCACATCGACGTTTTTGTTCACCGGCAGACGCACCACTGGAATATGCTGGCTACCTTTACCCATGCCGATCTCCTGGCCTTCCTGTGAAATCATAAATTCGATAAATTTCTGCGCCGCCTCTTTCTGCTTACTGCTCTTCATCATAAAGACGGTGGTCCCTTCGGCGAGGGTGGCCTCCCCTTTCGGCCCAACAACCGGCACGACTTCGAAGTTGTCTTTGCCAGGGTCTTTATCAAACAGCGCAATGTGGTACGGGCCGCTGAAGAACATGCCGCTCTGGCCGGAACGGAACGATGGGATAACGTCGGCGGTGGTGGCGTTAATCGCTCCGGGCTGGGTCACTTTTTCGCACATCATGGTGCGCATAAAGGTCATCGCCTGAGCCACTTCCGGGGTATCGAGCGAGGCGCTGAATTTATCGCCGTTCTCTTTGACGAAATCACCGCCTGCCTGCCAGATAAAGCTACTCATAAACCAGCTGGCGTAGCCGCGGGTGGTTGAAGCAGGCACGATAAAGCCGTAGGTGTCATTTTTACCGTTGCCGTCCGGGTCCTGGGTGGTGAAGGCTTTGGCGAGTTTCTGGATATCATCCCAGCTTTTCGGCTGCGGCAGGCCCAGCTTCTCGCGCCAGTCTTTACGTACAAACAGCGCGAATGTTTGCGCAGAGGTTGGCACGCCGTAGTATTTGCCGTCGATATAGCGAGTACTGTTCCAGGCGGTCTGGTACAGCTGGTCGCCGCCACCAATCGCTTTCGGGTCTATCTCATCGGCAATACCGAGCTGAATAAACTGACCGAGCGAAGCGGCATCGTTGAAGATCAGATCCGGTAAAGCATTGCCCGCCGTGGCGCGCGCGAGCCGCTGTTCGAAATCGGTGGTGGCATTGAAGTACTCAATTTTAATGCCGGTCTTCTCTTCAAACTTCTCGGCTTCTTGCTTGTAGATATTTTTGGAGTCGTTGCTCGCACGGATCCAGACGTTCAGGGTGGTGGCGGCATAGCTTTGCCCAATACCCAGTCCTAGAGCAGAAAGCAGTAATAATGAACGTAATTTATTCGCAGACATGATTGCATATCCTTTATTGTGTAGGGCACAAAGATAATTAAATTCTCACCACATGCATTTCCGTGATCCGGATTAACATCTGGAGGTGAATACAACATGCTAAAAAAATTATTTCCGAACATTAAATAGAAATATATTTTCTAATACAACCACACAAAAAAGAAATCGTATTTCAGAAACAGAAAAGTTGAACGCGATCACACCAAGAAGTGACACAAAAAGTGACATTATTTTTTTATTGTTTTAATTCAATGCATTAACATTTTATTTGTTTTTTTGATAAACTCAACAAAATAAGAAAAACGGCTAAAAATGTGAGTCAAGCCACAATAAAAACGTCATTTTTTATTCAACTCGATAACCATGATGAGCATCACAAAAAAAATCACTTTGTCTTTTACACTGCACGCCAACCTATTTACGAATGCATTATTTTTTAATTAAATCGCCTGCTTTTAGTGTTGTTAAAATACGCTAAAGGCAAAATTCTCTTGTTATCTTTTCTCTATTTGCAGAAGGGTTATCACTATGAGTTCAATACATCGCCGTGGAATATTAGGCATTGCGCTACTCTGTTCTGGGTTCAGCGCTTCACTGTATGCGGCAGAGCCTTATACGCTTGATGGCAACGATCTGGCGTTCAGCCGTGAACAGATTGCGGCCAAAGACCCGCTGTTCTTACAGGCGGAAAGCGCGCTGCTAAAAAAAGCGGACGCTGCGCTGAAACACCCGCTCTATTCGGTGATGGATAAAACGCTGGTTGCCGCCAGCGGCAATAAGCACGACTACTACAGCTTCCCGCCTTACTGGTGGCCGAACCCGGAGACCAAAGATGGCCTGCCGTACATCCGCAAAGATGGTCAAACCAACCCGGACGCCAACAGCGATGCCACCGATAAAAATCGTCTGGTGAAGATGAGCAACGACGTCTCCACGCTGGCGCTGGCATGGTACTTCTCGCAGGACGACCGCTACGCGCAGAAAGCCGCCGAACAACTCAAAAGCTGGTTCCTGGCCCCTGAAACCCGCATGACACCAAATCTGCAGCATGCTCAGGCCATTCCAGGAATCAACACCGGCCGCGGCATCGGCATTATCGACAGCCGCGCGCTGGTTGACGTGGTGGATGCCATTGCCCTGCTGCAAGCATCCGGTAAGTTGAGCGATGCCGACGTGACCGAGCTGAAAAAGTGGTTTGGCGATTTCTATCACTGGATGACCACCAGCCAGAACGGCTTTGAAGAAGAGAACTGGCACAACAACCACGGCACCTACTTCGATATGCAGGCGACGACCTTTGCGCTGTTCAGCGGCAAGCCGGAAGAGGCCAAAAAGCGCCTGTATGTCACCCAACTGCGCCGTATTGCCGGGCAGTTTGACGTTGAAGGCCGCCAGATGGCCGAACTGGAGCGCACTCGCCCGTGGCACTACAGCAACTTTAACCTCGACGCTTACAGCCGCCTGGGTCGTCTGGGTGAAAAAGCCGGGGTCGATATCTGGAACTTTACCCTCGACGATCACAGCCTGCGCAAGGGCTATCAGTACATCGCCGGATTTGTTGACAGCGACACGCCGTGGCCATGGAAAGACCTCGACAAAATGGATGACAAGAAGGCGCTGCGCAACATCGCCACCGCCGCCCACGCCTGGCCGGACGACGCGCTGTTCCGCGAGAAAGCGCGCTGGCTGCGGGCAAAATATCCCGATGATATCACCACGCTCACTGCACCGCTTACCGCGTCTTCAGAGGTCAGGGAAAACCAAAAATGAGACAATTTTCTGGGCTATGGCCGGAGATCGCCGCGCGTGCTGTCGGCGAACGGGGCCTGATTGAACAGCTCGTGAAGGATGCACAACCGATGCTTGACGCTGCTGTGTGCATCCCGCAAACCGGGATCGCCAGCTGGAATCTCTACTATTTCTGCCCGCACCACGGGGTGCGGCTGACCTGGCTGCCAGACTCGCCTCATCACCATACTTGCCCGGTTGACGGTGAGGTGTTCAGCGGCGAACCGTGGGACGGCGCCTGGTGGCGGGAAATGAATGGCCGTAACGCCAGCGCCTGCCAGCAGCTAGGCCTGCTTTGGCGGTTGACCGACAACGCTGCGTATCGCAATAAAGTACGTACGCTGCTGATGGGCTATGCGGATGTCTACCCTGACTACGCGGTGCACGGCGATATTCCGCACAATGGTCCCGGCAAGATGAACGCCCAGACTCTGTGCGAAGCCAACTGCATTCTGGATATGGCGCTGGGCTATGACTTTATTGCCGAGAGCCTGACGGCGGAGGAGCGTCAGCATATCAGCGACAACCTGCTGCGCTGCGCGGCGACATTTTTATGCGAACACCGCAGTCCGCAGATCCACAACCACGAGGTTAAAATCAGCGCCGCGCTGGGAGTGCTCGGCTTTGTGCTGGAGGACGACAGCCTGCTGGAGTTTGCAGTCAACGCGCCTTACGGCCTGCGCTGGCAGCTAGAGCACGGCCTGCTGGCAGAGGGGCTGTGGTTTGAAGGTTCCATCCACTATCACTACTACGCGCTGCAAGGGTTCTTTGCCTTTGAGAAGCTGGCGCACGGCACCCGCTGGAGTCTGATTGACGGGCCGTGGTACCCGCAGATGCTGCGCTTCCCGCTTGAACTGCTGCTGCCGGATGGCACCTTCCCTCGCCTCAACGACTGCCTCGCCGGGCAGGAGAAGTTGCATCATCGGGATCTGTACGAATTCGCCTGGTTTGTCTGGCATGACCCCCTCTACGCCGCGGTGCTGCAGTTTACCGCCGGGGAACCTGACGAGCGCGAAACGCTGCTCTGGCGTCATCAGCCGCTACCCGAAGCGTGCCTGAATCTGATCCCGCAACAGTCGCTGTACGCGCCCGGTGCTGGGATCACGCTGTGGCGACGCCCGCAACAGCAGCAGGCCGTGTTGATTAAACACAGCCCGTGGGGCGGCGAGCACGACCATTACGACCGCCAGAGCCTGATGCTGTGGCAGGGCGACGGCTGGTTGCTGCCGGACCTCGGTACCACCGGTTACGGCGCCAGGATGCACTACGACTATTACAAAAACAGCGCCACCCACAATACGCTGACGGTTAACCAGAGCAACCAGCCCCCCGCCAACTCCGACGTACTCGGCTGGCATATGGGCGAAGAGTACCTGTGGCTGGACACCGAAACCGATTGGGGGAAACCACCGCCGCAGTTGAACAGCCACACCCGTGTGGAGTGGGACGTCGAAGCCTGGCACGACGTGCGTTTTCGCCGCCGTCTGCTGTGGCTGGATGACGTGCTGATTGACTTGTCGACGGTGGAAAACCCGCACCGCCAGCAGCTGGACTGGACGCTGCATCTGGCGGCCGATGCGCTGGACCAGAGCGGGGAGCCGCAGCCCTTCTCGCTCAGCGGCCCGCTGCGCGAAATGCGCAACGCGACCGTCACGCCGCTGTACGGCTGCCAGCCGCGACACTTCACGCATCAGGGCGACACCTTTGCCCTGTGGCTGTCGGGCGACGGTGAGCTGTGGCAAGGGCTCGCCCCCGACAACCCAGCGGTCAGCGATTTGAGCTATCTGGTGTTGCGCAACCACCTTCCGCAGGCGCGTTTTGTCTGTCTGTGGGATTTGGCGAAGCAGTCCCCGCTGACGGAGGTGAGCGTGCATCACACCGCAGCCGGTACACAGCTGACCTTCTGGCGTGGGGAGCGGGTGGCGCATGTGACGCTGTATGACGATCCCGCGCTGCGGCCTGAGTTCGTGGGGCACGGCTGATATTTGTCATGCAGGCCGGATAAGCGAAGCGCCAGCCGGCACGATATGGCACACTGCCGGATGGCGCTTCGCTTATCCGGCCTACCAAATCCGCAGAACTTAGCGTTTTTCCACGGTTATCATGGTGACGAAAGGGTGGTACTGCCAGGGGACACTGCTCCCCTGCTGGTACATCTTTGAAATGGTGCCGTCGAGATAGAGCATCTGCCGCACGTTGAGGCGCGATTTCGCATAGCAGGCGAAATCATAGAAGTTGGTTTCCCGCTCGCTCAGCATAAACACGACTTTGCCCTGCGCGGTAATCCCGACGCCGTTGCGCAGCTTGCGCGAACTTGCCGACGGCTTCAGCCGCCAGTTAATCACGCCATTTTCGATCAGCATCGGGCCGGACTGCACCGCGTAGTCCATACCTTTGGTCGATTTCAGCTTGTCGAGGCTGACTATCCCCGCGCGATCGCCGCGAAGGTAGAAAACGCCGCCGGGCTTGATAAAGAAGTTCCCACCGCCGGATGCGCGATTCACCGCCACCCTTTGCTGACCGTTTTCAATGTACAGCCCAAGAGGGGCGTAGGCTTTATCGTAGATGCCGCCGTTCATCGCCATGCAAACGCGCCCGTCGCCGTTGATTTCAGACAACAGCGCGCGCAGCGAACCGTACTCTTTACCATTGGCTTTTTGCCAGTACATGGCGAGGCGCTCATGCTGGGGATCGGCGGTATAGCTTTGCAGCGTGAGGTTTGGGTCGGTAAGCTGGCACGGGCGTGCCGCTGCTGCCATTAAGGGCGCTGCCATCAGCGCCAGCAGCAGCGGTATTGAACGGATGAACATGACGTTATTCGTCTTCGTCTTCATCCTCAAAGCGAGCGACAATACGTTCGCCGGTGTGAGTAGCACGCAGCTCTTCGGCCACCAGCGCGATCGCCTGACCGCTTGCCATCCCCTGCGACATCAGTTCCTGAATACGCTCGACGGCTTTCTGCTGCTGTTCATGGCTTAGTGAAGGTAATCCTGCAAACATCATTGACTCCTGCTACATTGTGGGCGCGTATTATTTCATGCTGCCCGAACATTCGCCAGAGGCAGTGCAACAAGGCTGGACAGAGACACCATGTTACCCCCTTCAACGATGACGCTTCCCTGGCGACAGGATGCCGCCGAACACTACTTTGCCCCGTTAAACGCCTCGCCCTGGGCGATGATGCTGCACTCCGGCTACGCGGAGCATCCGCACAGCCGCTACGATATCGTGGTCGCCGACCCTCGCCAGACGCTGGTGACGCGCGGCGACGTTACTACTGTGAGTCATAACGGTACTGCCGTCGTCTCCCATGACGATCCCTTAGCGCTGTTACAACAGGCGATAGAGGGACTGAACATCAGCGACAAGCCGCTGGCCGATTTACCCTTTACCGGCGGCGCGGTCGGGCTCTTTGGTTACGACCTGGGTCGCCGATTCGAAAAGCTGCCCGAGCGGGCGCTGCGCGATATTACCGTCCCGGACATGGCGGTGGGCATTTATGACTGGGCGCTGATCGTTGACCATCAGCGTCAGGCCGTTACCCTGCTTTGCCACGGCGATATTGACGCCCGCCTGCGCTGGCTGCAGGAGCAAACCTGCCCGACACCGGCGCCGTTCGCCCTGACATCCAACTGGCAGTCCAATATGAGCCGTGCACAGTACGGCGAGAAGTTCCGCCAGGTGCAGGCCTACCTGCAAAGCGGCGACTGCTACCAGGTTAACCTCGCACAGCGCTTTCAGGCGCGTTACGAGGGCGATGAATGGGCGGCATTTGTGCGGCTGAACCGCGCCAATCGGGCGCCGTTCAGTGCGTTTCTACGATTTGAAGAGAGCGCCATTCTGAGCCTCTCGCCGGAGCGTTTTATCCAGCTCGAGCAGGGGCAGATTCAGACCCGCCCGATTAAAGGCACCCTGCCGCGCCTCGATTCCCCGCTGGCAGATGCCGAACAGGCAAGGCGGCTGGCGAATTCACCGAAGGATCGTGCAGAAAATCTTATGATTGTTGACCTGATGCGCAACGACATTGGCCGCGTGGCGGTGCCGGGCAGCGTTCGGGTGCCGGAATTGTTCGTCGTTGAGCCGTTCCCGGCGGTGCATCATCTGGTCAGCACCATCACCGCGCGGCTTCCGCCAACGCTGCACGCTACCGATTTGCTGCGCGCGGCGTTTCCCGGCGGCTCCATTACCGGCGCACCAAAGGTGCGGGCGATGGAGATTATCGACGAACTGGAGCCTCATCGCCGCAACGCGTGGTGCGGCAGCATTGGTTATATCAGCGTCTGCGGTAATATGGACACCAGCATTACCATTCGTACGGTCACGGCGACAGATGGCTCGCTTTACTGCTCGGCGGGCGGTGGCCTGGTGGCCGACAGCGACGAAGATGCGGAATATCAGGAAACATTTGATAAAGTGAATAGAATCCTACAACAACTGGAGTCCTGACCATGCAAGAGCGCGCGCTGAACCTGGATGACTTTCTCTCCCGCTTTCAGCTGCTTCGTCCGCAGACGACGCGTACGGCGTTAAACGCCCGACAGGCGGCGGTATTGATACCCATCGTGCGCCGTCCTGAACCAGGGCTGCTGCTGACGCAGCGTTCCGCGCGCTTGCGCAAACATCCCGGTCAGGTCGCCTTTCCCGGCGGTGCGGTAGACAGCAGCGACGCATCGCTGATTGCCGCGGCGCTGCGCGAGGCGCAGGAAGAGGTCGCCATTCCTCCGGAGTGCGTGGATATTATCGGCGTGTTGCCGCCGGTCGATAGCGTAACGGGCTTTCAGGTCACGCCGGTGCTCGGCGTTATTCCGCCGGATCTGCACTATCACGCCAGTGAAGATGAAGTCGCGTCCGTGTTTGAAATGCCACTTGCCGAAGCCCTGCGTCTGGGGCGCTATCACCCGCTTGATATTCATCGCCGCGGCAACGCGCATCGCGTCTGGCTCTCCTGGTATCAGCACTATTTTGTCTGGGGCATGACCGCCGGTATTATTCGAGAGCTGGCACTACAGGTCGGCCTTAAACCCTGACTATACTTACCTTGATGACCAGAGGTTCAGCATTAGTAAAATCAACGCTACGCATTAATTAAATTCATGTGAATAGTTAAGCTGGATTTCAGGTTCCCTCATACACTATGCGCAGTTATTACATCGTTGCCGCAACAACGCGGTAACCCTGTCAGGAGTGTTAAAGTGATTAGTATATTCGACATGTTTAAGGTGGGGATTGGTCCCTCATCTTCCCATACTGTAGGGCCGATGAAGGCTGGCAAACAGTTCGTCGATGACCTGGTCGAAAAGGGACTGATTGATGACGTGACGCGCGTTGCCGTTGACGTCTACGGTTCACTGTCCCTCACCGGTAAGGGCCACCATACCGATATCGCGATTATTATGGGTCTGGCGGGCAACCAGCCGGACACCGTCGATATTGATGCCATCCCGGCATTTATTCGTGACGTAGAAGCGCGCGGACGTCTGCTGCTGGCGCTTGGCCGCGTCGAAGTTGATTTCCCGGCCGATAGCGGCATGCGTTTTCACAACGGCAACCTGCCGCTGCACGAAAACGGCATGCAGATTACCGCCTGGGCGGGTGATACCGAGCTCTACAGCAAAACCTACTACTCTATCGGCGGCGGTTTTATCGTCGACGAAGAGCATTTTGGCAAAGCGGACAACGGCGAAGTACAGGTCCCTTACCCGTTCGCTTCGGCGACCGAAATGCTCAACTACTGCAAAGAGACCGGCCTGTCGCTTTCAGGCATGGTGATGCAGAACGAACTGGCGCTGCACAGCAAGAAAGAGATTGAAGAGTACTTCGAGAACGTCTGGCAGACCATGCGCGCCTGTATTGACCGCGGCATGAATACAGAAGGCGTGCTGCCGGGGCCGCTGCGCGTACCGCGTCGTGCTTCCGCCCTGCGTCGTATGCTGGTTTCCAGCGACAAGCTCTCCAGCGATCCGATGAACGTCATTGACTGGGTGAACATGTTTGCGCTGGCGGTGAACGAAGAGAATGCTGCCGGTGGCCGCGTAGTCACAGCACCGACGAACGGCGCCTGCGGTATCGTCCCTGCGGTTCTGGCCTATTACGATCACTTTATCGAGTCCGTCAGCCCGGATATCTACATTCGCTACTTCCTGGCCTCCGGTGCCATTGGTGCGCTGTACAAGATGAATGCCTCTATCTCCGGTGCTGAAGTGGGCTGCCAGGGTGAAGTGGGCGTAGCCTGCTCAATGGCAGCGGCTGGTCTGGCTGAACTGCTTGGCGCAAGCCCGGAACAGGTATGCGTCGCGGCGGAAATCGGTATGGAGCATAACCTCGGTCTGACCTGCGACCCGGTTGCCGGTCAGGTTCAGGTGCCGTGCATCGAGCGTAACGCCATTGCTTCGGTCAAAGCGATTAACGCCGCCCGTATGGCGATGCGCCGTACCAGCGAGCCGCGCGTTTCCCTCGATAAGGTCATTGAGACCATGTACGAAACCGGCAAAGACATGAACGCCAAATATCGCGAAACCTCGCGCGGCGGTCTGGCCATTAAGGTTCAGTGCGACTAATACGCCTTATCACCCACCCCTAATTCAGGTGGGTGATTTATTCCCACTATTTTCGCGTCCTGCTTCACTTGCTCTGTCGTCACTGCTATTTTCATTACCACTCAATGCGCGCCGAGCAGCGGAAATGCAATCAGCACAATGGATTATCAGAAAGTATCTACGCAAGCGAATCGCCGTCTGTGCGATCGTCGCGGTGTGTGCTTTTGCGCTGACCTTAGGGATACGATTTATTTCGCAGCGCAGCATAAATCAGAACCAGATAAGTGCCCTCACCGCCCACTCGGTCGATCGCCTCGATAGAATCCTGCAGCCGCTGAAAACCCAACGTAACGCCATGCTTGCCCTGGTCGGCCAGCCCTGTGAAACCATTCATCTGCCGTTGCGCAAGCTGGCGGTGATGCTGCAAACCGTGCGCTCAATTGCGCTGGTGAAAGGCGGGCAACTCTACTGCTCCAGCGCACTCGGCTCGCGCAACATCGCGGTCAACACGCTGCAGCCGCAGCTGCCTAATACCACGCCGCTGTTGCTGCTGGGCACCGATCATTCGCTACTGGTCGGCACCCCAATTCTGGTTCAGTGGTTTCCCGCATCGGCTGACGGTAAAGACGGTGTGATGGTCTCCATCAACATCGATTTACTCAGCAATATTATTCTCGAACCCTCCCCGCCGCTCATCACGCATATCAGCCTGAACGTCGGTGAACGCCATTATCAGCACAATATTGGCATTACCGGGGAGATGGATGATGACGGTAACCGCGTTTTCATCCGCTCGTCGACGGACTTTCCGTTTAGCGTTGCGGCGCTCAGCCCCGGCCCTGCTCGCCTCGCGCTGAATAATCTGGTCACCGATTTGCCGCTTGCCGCCATTATGAGCATTCTGTTTACGTGGATTGCCTGGCTTGCCACCGCCGGGCGGCTCAGCTTTTCGCGTGAAATTAATATGGGCATCGCTGGCAAGGAGTTTGCCCTTTACTGCCAACCGCAGATGGACGCGCGGACGCAGCGCTGCGTTGGCGCAGAGATCCTGCTGCGCTGGAACAACCCGCGCGTAGGCTCGGTTGCGCCAGATGTGTTTATTCCCATTGCTGAAACGCAGAACCTGATTATTCCGCTGACCCGCTACGTCATCGGTGAAACGGCGCAGCGGCTGCATCTGTTCCCTCAGGAACGTGATTTCCAGATTGGCATCAACGTCGCCGCCCCGCACTTTAAGAACGGACAGTTGCTGAAAGATTTAAAGCAACTCTGGTTCAGCCGCAAGCCGCTACAGCAACTCACGATAGAGCTAACCGAACGCGACGCGCTGAACGATGTGAACTATCAGCTGCGCAGCGAGCTTGGCAACCATCAAATTAAGCTGGCGATAGATGATTTTGGCACTGGCAATAGCTCGCTCTCCTGGCTTGAGATGCTGCATCCGGACGTGCTGAAAATCGACAAGGCTTTTACCGGCGCGATTGGTACCGATGCCGTTAACTCCACGGTGACGGATATTATTATTGCGCTGGGACAGCGGCTGAACGTTGAGCTGGTCGCGGAAGGGGTTGAGACGCAGGAAGAGGCGCGCTATTTGCAGCAGCACGGCGTACATTTCTTGCAGGGATATCTTTATGCGCAGCCGATGCCGCTGGAGGAGTTTCCGCAGTGGCTGAAGAAGAATGGGCAATTGAACCCGTAGTGTCGTTCCCCGGAGTCGGCGCTGGCGCGCCTCGTCCGGGCTACGGGTCAATCATTCATTGTAGCCCGGCCAAGCGCAGCGCCGCCGGGAATTACACCTATCTCTTATTCGTCTTCATCATGCGGTGAAGCCAGCTTCACCACGCGAATCTGATCGACGCGATAGTTATTGGCGTCGGTGATCGTGATGTGCAGCGGCGGCAGTTCAATGACATCACCCGTGCGTGGGATTTGCCCATTAACGGCAATCACCAGACCGGCCACGGTGGCGATATCATCATCCACCAGGTTATCCAGCCCCAGCGTATGCTGAAACGCATGCAGGTCAGTCGTCCCCTTCACTAACCAACCGTCACCATCGACGACAATTTCCGGGGTTTCATCGGCATCCGGGAATTCACCGGCAATCGCTTCCAGCACGTCCAGCGGCGTCACCAGCCCCTGCACCACACCAAACTCGTTGGTGACGATAACGAAGCTACCGCGGGCCCTGCGCAACACGCCCAACAGGTTGATCGGGTCGAGCGTGTCTGGAACGATAATCGCCGGGTTGGCCGAGGCTATCGCCAGCACGTCTTCACCGGCCTCCAGCGCCACCAGCAGCTCTTTGGCACGCACGATACCGACGATTTCATCCAGCTCACCCCGACACACCGGGAACAGGCTGTGCGGCGACGACAGCAACTGCTGGCGAATCTCTTCTGTACTCAGGTCCGCATCCACCCAGCTGATCTCCCCACGCGGGGTCATAATGCTGCGCAGCGAGCGTGAAGCCAGCGTCAGAACACCGTTGATCATATAGCGTTCTTCTTCCACGAACGCCCCTTCCGGCACCGGCATTGCCGACTGATGGCCTTCGTCGTGCGCCGCGTTCACCTGCTTGCGGTTACCCATCAGGCGCAGAATGGCATCCGCCGTGCGTGCGCGCAGCGGTAGCGTCGACTGGTGGCGAATAAAGTTACGACGGGCAATCTGGTTGAACAGCTCGATGATTATCGAGAAGCCAATCGCCGCGTACAGATAGCCTTTCGGAATATGGAAGCCAAAGCCTTCTGCGACCAGGCTCAGGCCGATCATCAGCAGGAAGCTCAGACACAGTACCACCACCGTTGGGTGCTGGTTGACGAAGTTCGTCAACGGCTTCGAGGCCAGCAGCATCACGCCCATGGCAATCACCACCGCCGCCATCATGACCGGCAGATGGTTCACCATCCCGACCGCTGTGATCACCGCGTCAAGCGAGAAGACGGCGTCCAGCACAACAATTTGCGCCACGACTACCCAGAAGCTGGAATAGCCTTTCCCGTGCCCGGAATCGTGCTGGCGGTTTTCCAACCGTTCGTGCAGCTCGGTCGTTGCTTTAAACAGCAGGAATAGACCACCGACTAGCATAATCAGGTCTCGTCCGGAGAAGGTTTGCCCCCACACGCTGAACAGCGGCGCGGTCAGCGTTACCATCCACGAGATCACGGAAAGCAGGCCCAGACGCATAATCAGCGCCAGTGAAAGGCCGATCAGTCGCGCTTTATCTCGTTGTTTTGGCGGTAATTTATCGGCAAGTATGGCGATAAACACCAGGTTATCAATACCGAGAACGATCTCCAGAACCACAAGCGTCAATAATCCGGCCCAGATTGACGGGTCCATTAGCAATTCCATAAACCACTCCAACGAGAGACGAGACGAGTCATCGCTATGTCATGTTTAAGCGAGACGATACCAGACGATAGAAAAGCGTGGCGCAAAAGGCCGGGAGATGCGTCGCAAAAGCGAACGCGTGCGAAAAGGCGTCGGTGACGATCCATACTACGGGCTGATGCCCTATACTCCTGTGTGATTAAACGAAGCATTAACATAGCAAAAACAAATGACATTTTGGCAGAGATTTACGAGTCTTTGCAAAATGTAAGGTAATTTTTTGCACCACAAAATAATTGCGGTCCTATAACTAAATTACGGATCTTCATCACATTAATTATTCTTTCACTGTCTAAAATAATTCTCGGTAGTTATTTATTTTTTGTTTCTAACCCTTGTCTGAATCGATTCGGTTACCGCTTCGACTCAAGAGAATGTATCAGCCCTACTGATACACACGATAATAAAGGAGGTAGCAAGTGACGATTGCTATTGTAATAGGCACACATGGTTGGGCAGCAGAACAACTGCTGAAAACGGCAGAAATGCTGTTGGGCGAGCAGGACAATGTTGGCTGGATCGACTTCGTGCCTGGCGAGAATGCAGACACGTTAATCGAAAAATACAACGCGCAGCTGGCAAAACTTGATACCAGCAAAGGCGTGTTGTTCCTTGTTGACACCTGGGGCGGCAGCCCATTCAACGCTGCAAGCCGCATTGTTGTCGATAAAGAAAACTATGAAGTGATCGCGGGCGTCAACGTACCGATGCTGGTCGAAACCTTCATGGCGCGTGACGATAACCCAAGCTTTGACGAGCTGGTGGCGCTGGCAGTAGAAACCGGTAGCGAAGGCGTGAAAGCGCTGAAAGCCAAACCCGTCGAAAAAGCGGCTCCGGTCGCTGCACCTGCGGCACCGAAAGCTGCCGTTCCGGCAAAACCAATGGGCCCGAACGACTACATGACTATCGGTCTGGCGCGTATCGATGACCGTCTGATTCACGGCCAGGTTGCGACCCGTTGGACCAAAGAGACCAACGTCACCCGCATCATTGTGGTCAGCGATGAAGTTGCTGCCGATACCGTGCGTAAAACCCTGCTGACTCAGGTTGCTCCTCCAGGCGTAACGGCACACGTTGTCGATGTCGCCAAAATGATCCGCGTTTACAACAACCCGAAATATGCGGGCGATCGTGTGATGCTGCTGTTCACTAACCCAACCGACGTTGAACGTATCGTCGAAGGCGGCGTGAAACTGACCAGCGTAAACATCGGTGGCATGGCATTCCGTCAGGGTAAAACCCAGGTCAACAACGCGATTTCCGTTGATGAAAAAGATATCGAAGCCTTCAAGAAACTGAACGCACGCGGTATTGAGCTGGAAGCCCGTAAGGTCTCCACCGATCAGAAACTGAAAATGATGGATCTGATTGCCAAGGCGGATAAATAACCGCTTGGGCAACGTTTTTAGCCTTCACACTTAAGTCTGTATAAGCAATAGGAGAAGTACAATGGAGATTACCACTCTTCAGATTGTGCTGGTGTTCATCGTCGCATGTATCGCGGGTATGGAGTCGGTACTTGATGAATTTCAGTTCCACCGTCCATTGGTGGCCTGTACGCTGATCGGTGCCGTTCTCGGGGACATGAAAACCGGTATTATCATCGGTGGTACCCTTGAAATGATCGCGCTGGGCTGGATGAACATCGGTGCAGCAGTAGCACCGGATGCCGCACTGGCCTCAATTATTTCTACCGTTCTGGTTATTGCCGGTCACCAAAGCATTGGTGCAGGTATCGCTCTGGCGATCCCACTGGCAGCAGCAGGCCAGGTTCTGACCATCATCGTTCGTACTATCACCGTTGCTTTCCAGCACGCGGCGGATAAAGCGGCTGAAAACGGCAACCTGACGGCCATCTCGTGGCTGCACGTCTCTTCCCTGTTCCTGCAGGCAATGCGTATCGCTATCCCAGCGGTTATCGTTGCGGTATCTGTAGGCACCAGCGAAGTTCAGGGTCTGTTGAACGCCCTGCCAGAAGTGGTCACCAGCGGTCTGAACATCGCCGGTGGTATGATTGTGGTAGTTGGTTATGCGATGGTCATCAACATGATGCGCGCAGGCTACCTGATGCCGTTCTTCTATCTCGGCTTCGTTACCGCGGCGTTTACTAACTTCAACCTGGTTGCTCTGGGTGTGATTGGCGCAGTTATGGCCATCCTCTACATTCAGCTGAGCCCGAAATATAACCGCGTAGCCGGTGCGCCAGTTCAGGCAGCTGGTAATAACGATCTTGATAACGAACTGGACTAACAGGTGAGCGAAATGGTTGATATGACTAAAACTACCACCACCGAGAAAAAACTCACACCGAGTGATATTCGTGGCGTGTTCATTCGTTCTAACCTGTTCCAGGGTTCATGGAACTTCGAACGTATGCAGGCGCTGGGTTTCTGCTTCTCTATGGTTCCAGCGATTCGTCGCCTGTACCCAGAGAACAACGATGCGCGTAAACAAGCTATCAAGCGTCATCTGGAATTCTTTAACACCCATCCATACGTAGCAGCGCCGGTACTCGGCGTAACGCTGGCGATGGAAGAGCAGCGTGCAAACGGCGCAGAGATTGACGATGGTGCTATCAACGGTATCAAAGTTGGTCTGATGGGCCCGCTGGCAGGCGTGGGTGACCCAATCTTCTGGGGTACCGTACGTCCGGTATTCGCGGCGCTGGGTGCTGGTATTGCGATGAGCGGCAGCCTGCTTGGGCCACTGCTGTTCTTCATCCTGTTCAACGCAGTTCGTCTGCTGACCCGTTACTACGGTGTGGCTTACGGCTACCAGAAAGGGATCGATATCGTTAAGGATATGGGCGGCGGCTTCCTGCAGAAACTGACTGAGGGGGCGTCTATCCTCGGCCTGTTTGTTATGGGGGCCTTGGTTAACAAGTGGACGCACGTGAACATCCCGTTGGTGGTTTCGACCATCACCGGCCAGGATGGTCAGACTCGTGTTACCACCGTGCAGACTATCCTCGACCAGCTGATGCCGGGCCTGGTACCGCTGCTGCTGACCTTCGCCTGTATGTGGCTGCTGCGTAAGAAAGTTAACGCCCTGTGGATCATCATTGGCTTCTTCGTCATTGGTATCGCAGGTTACGCTGTCGGCCTGCTGGGTCTGTAATATTGGAAGTATGCCGGGGGCCCTGCCCCCGGTTTTTTTTTATCTGGAGGCTTAATGACAATCACGGATCTGGTACTGGTTCTCTTTATTATTGCAATGCTGGCATTTGCCATCTACGACCAGTTCATCATGCCCCGCCGTCATGGCACCACCCTGTTATCCGTTCCGCTGCTACGCGCTGGCCGTGTCGATAGCGTTATCTTCGTCGTACTGATCGTTATCCTGGTTTACAACAATGTGAACAACCACGGCGAATTAATCACCACATGGTTATTATGTGCACTGGCGCTGACTGGATTCTATCTGTTCTGGATCCGTAGCCCGAAAATTATCTTTAAAACCGAAGGCTTCTTCTTTGCAAATGCCTGGATTAAATACAGTAGAATCCAAAAAATGAATTTATCGGAAGATGGTGTACTGGTGATGCAATTAGAACAGCGTCGTCTTCTTGTCCGCGTTAAGAATATTGATGACCTGGAAAAGATATACAAACTTCTCGTTAATTCTCAATGAGTTAAAATATAGCCTTCGCTATAACTGTGCTATTTTCAGACAGTTCAATTATAGCGTTGGCTATGTTTATTCCGCGATACCTCCCCATATTTGTTAACCTCCTGATTACGCAATAAATCTAAATGAAAATCGTTATCATTAAACAATGAAATAAGCAAGCGCAGAGTTGTTTTATATTCTAAAAATATGTTAAGGTTGCGCCCGTCGTTGGGGAGTAGCTAATTTCCATTAAATGGAAATGTACGTGTCAACATACTCGTTGAAAAACGTGGTGCGTACGGATTACATCGTAGTCAAGCGAGACCATAGACGCATTTACTGCTGATTACTGGGGGCAGGAATGTGTCGTATGGAAACCTCCCGGTCTGGACCTTCGCATGAACTTAACCGCCACTATTCTTCTCGCCCTTGGTATGTCAATGGATGCCTTCGCTGCATCGATTGGTAAGGGTGCAACGCTGCACAAACCGAAATTCTCCGAAGCCCTGCGCACTGGCCTGATTTTTGGCGTCATTGAGATGCTTACCCCGCTTATCGGCTGGGGTCTCGGCATGCTGGCAAGCCAGTTCGTCATGGAGTGGAGCCACTGGGTAGCATTCGTCCTGCTGGTGTTCCTCGGTGGACGTATGGTACTGGAAGGGATCCGCGGTACGGATGATGATGAAGAAGCAGAAACGCCGCGTCGTCACGGCTTCTGGCTGCTGGTCACCACCGCAATTGCCACCAGCCTGGATGCGATGGCCGTGGGCGTTGGCCTGGCCTTCCTGCAGGTCAATATTCTGGCCACCGCATTTGCTATCGGCTGCGCCACTTTTGTGATGTCCACTCTTGGCATGATGGTCGGCCGCTTTATCGGCCCGCTGCTCGGCAAACGGGCTGAAATTCTGGGCGGGATCGTGCTTATCGCTATCGGCGCACAAATCCTCTACGCCCACTATATGGGTTAATCGGCATCCCTTTGCCAGGCGTGAATCGCGAAATCCGTCTGGCAAGCAAACTGCGCCTGCTGCGCTAACGTCTCCCATACCTCCGGCTTAGCCCGCCACGCAAACGGCGTCATCTGCAATAACGTCACCGCTTCCTGACCGGTCAACTGCATCGGATAGGCTAACGCATCGTGGCTTTGCAGGCTAAACCCGTCCAGCACTTCGGAATGCGGCGCATGCAGCTGCACCTCGCTATAGATAAGCCCTTTCAGCTCAACCAGATGACGCGGCCCCGGGGTGACGGTTATCACCCAACCGCCTGGCCTTACCACGCGCTTCAGCTCTTGTGGATTACACGGCGCGTAGATCCGCACGACGGCGTCCATGCTGGCGTCTGCAAACGGCAAACGCTGGCTGGAGGCCACGCAGAAATCCACCTGCGGATAACGCTTTGCGCCATAGCGAATGGCTGTTTTCGATACGTCCAGCCCCCATGTCACCTGCGCCTCAGCGGCAAAAGCGTGGGTGTAGTACCCTTCCCCACAGCCGATATCCAACAAATGTTCAGGCGTAATAGCGTGCAGCTTCGCACTCACGGCGTCGCGCAGCGGCTGATAGTGTCCGGCATCGAGAAACGCGCGCCGCGCCTGCATCATCTCTGCGCTATCGCCTGGGTCACGAGATCGTTTGTGCTGTACCGGCAGGAGATTGACGTAGCCCTCTTTCGCCCGATCAAACTGGTGACGCTGTGGGCAAAGATAACTATTGCCGCTGCGCGTTAACGGCGCGTGGCAAAGCGGACAATTGTAGGACATAGCAACTCCGGCTCTATTTCAAAGGGCGAAAGTGTACCGCTATTCGAGCGAGGGAGAAAGGCGAAGCGGCGGTTAAAAGCGGCAGGCATAGAAATGATAAAGCCCCGCATAAGCGAGGCTTTATGTCTGATAATGTTACGCTGACGCGCCGCAAGATCAGTGATTGTCGAATCAGATAGCGGTTACGTTAACAGCCGCTGGGCCTTTCTGGCCGTCCTGAATTTCGAACTCAACGTTCTGGCCTTCAGCCAGAGTTTTGAAGCCGTTACCCTGGATTGCAGAGAAATGTACGAATACATCTTTGCTGCCGTCAGCAGGAGTAATGAAGCCAAAACCTTTAGACTCGTTGAACCACTTAACTTGACCTTTAATCTTTGCCATTTGCAAAATTCCTTAGAGTGTTTTCTGCGCCCGCAGGCGTTTTCATAGATAAAACTGAGACATGACTGCATGAGGCACTAATATAAGGTTCGGCAGAGAAGCGGTATTCAACGTCAACGTGTTTACTCAGAACTTCTTTACTGATAATGCCATACATAAACAGAACTGTACCTCGTTTAACCCAAAACGTGTTATCACATACAACGATAATAATGGCAAGCCATTTTTAAAGGTGTCTCGATCGGCCGCACAAATCCCAACAAATCCTTCTACACGGGGTGAATTTTCCCCAACAAAACGTTTCGTTGAATGAATGTTAGCAGATCTAAAATGTGACCTAGCTTACGGTAACGTAAGACATTTTTAACATAGACCAACATTTTTTCGGCGTCCAGAATATCCTCATCGCCTCAAAAATTTTTATATCGTTAGATTATTTTCGCTATAACATTTTCGCATGCCGTTCGGCTAACCGGTTATAAGAACTTCACCTGAGTGCGGTTATCCAACAAGGCGCAGGCGATTAACATCGCGGGATATATTGCACCAAAAAAATGAAACTTTCGTGACACTGCTTCATCATAGCGCAATAAAAACGTTTCGCTATTGCTCTCTGGATTATGTACCGCCAAATGGGCTATTAATTGTCCAGTTCGTACGATGTTAATACGACCAATAATATTAAAGAGCGATAAATAGAACTTGGTACGGTTTATGAAAAACAATAACATAACGTTATAGATTATGCCGATACATGAACGCGAATATCGCTACACAATGCGTCAGTTGCGCAAAGTGAATATCTCGTCGCGTTACGCATATCAATTAGGCTTTCAGGGAATATGAGCACCAGAAAAGTGCATCGTGCGGTGTCCGGCAGCCCAAAACAGGCTGCCCGGCGTTAGCATACAAAGAGGTTATCGTTCCGCCACCAGACGGATAAAATCCTCTTTATCTTCTTCTTTAACGTCTTCTGCTTTTGCTTTTGATACCTCTTCTTCCTTCGCGTCTGGCTCATTGGCCTCGCATAAACGGCGCAGCAGCGCATTCTGGCGCTTTTGCAGGTCGAGCAGCGATTCAAGGAGTTCGATTTGCTCGTTAGCACGGGAACTGGCGCGATTCACAAAGAACCACAACACCAGGCCGACCAACAGCAGCAGGAAGGAAAATGCCAGAGATACCAGATTTAATGCCCCAGAACTTACAAGATCACTCATTTTACCACCTCAAAAAGAACGATCCATTCTACCACTCACATTACGGAAGGAAATCGCTGCCGGCAAAAATGTTTTACCAGGGTATAAACCGGTTAATGCTGCATATGCCGCTGAAAAACTGAACGTCCTGATCGCACATTACGTTAATCATCTGGGTCCAGAGTAGCAGGCAGGCGGCAATCACGAGTATCAGTAATACCCACCGAAACTTTTTCACTCAACTCTCCGCATGAATTCTTATTCAGATGTAGCGAGATTAGCATGCTAACCTTAAACCGCGGCTAACTGTAACGGCATCTCACGCTTTTAGGAATCATAGACTTGTGTCAATCCGTTATCGCAGTAACGTAGTATTCATGAAAGATATAATAGAAGAGGAATTTTTATGCGCCTGTTTATCAGAACTATCGTTTTTCTGGTTATCGTCGCGATTGGGGTGCTTCTGAGTGGGTACGGCGTTCTGGCCGGAAGTCAGAAGACGGCTGGCGGCCTGGGCTTGCAATGTAAGTATCTGACCGCACAGGGCTATAGCACCGCATTTTATCTTCACAGCGACAACGGCGTGGTGGGGCGTTCCAGTTGCCCACTGCTGCGTAAGAGCACGAGCGTGGTGGATAACGGTTAAAAATTGACTAGTCCTGATATAGGTTGACAGTTTTCTGTCGATAAAACGCCTGATGAACGTCATCGGGCGTTTTGTACTTCAGGGCCAGATGTGGCCG
>NZ_JBKHUI010000007.1:0-213976 GCF_046569695.1 Kluyvera sp. 142486 | reverse complement strand
TTAACAAATCAAAAGGGGTTTTAATAACTGGCTTAAAGCTGAAAGCTTTCCGGAACCCCCAGCCTAGCTGGGGGTTTTCTGTGCACAATAAAAAACCCCGCATCGCGGGGTTTTTTCACATCAGTGACGATGGATTACATCATCGGCAGGGCCAGTCGCACAATGCTGATCAGCGGCTGCGGGTAGATACCCAGCACCAGCACCAGCAGTGCGGAGATCAGCACCACGATACCGCCCGCGCTGTACTGCCAGTTAGACGGCGCATCGCGGTTTGGTTTTTCCGGCGCGCTCAGGTACAGGCTCACCGCCACACGCAGATAGTAGTAGAGACCAATCGCGGAACCGACAACCACTGCGCCAACCAGCCACCACAGGTGCGCCTGGACGCCGACGGCCAGCACGTAGAACTTACCGATAAAGCCAAGGGTCATTGGGATACCGGCCAGAGACAGCATCATCACGGTCATCACTGCCGCCAGAATCGGGCGGTGCCAGAACAGACCACGGTAGGCGTACAGAGATTCTGCATCCGGGCCACGGTATGGGCTGGACATCAGGCTAACAACGCCGAACGCGCCGAGGCTGCTGAACAGGTAGCCTGCCAGATACACGCCAACGGTTTCCATCGACATCTCGCCGCTGTGCAACGCAATCAGCGCCACCAGCAGGTAACCGAGGTGAGAGATAGAAGAGTAACCGAGCAGACGTTTAATGTTGGTCTGGCTCAGCGCCATCAGGTTACCGAAGATGATGGAGGCGAAGGCGATAAGGCCCAGCACCACGCGTACCGCTTCGCTGTCGCCAACCGGGGCGTACAGGAACAGACGCATCACCACGCCGAAGATAGCAATCTTGCTGGCGGTCGCCAGGAAGGTAGATACCGGCGCAGGCGCCCCCTGATAAACGTCCGGCGTCCACAGATGGAACGGCACCAGAGACAGTTTAAAGCCGAGGCCGACGATCATCATCCCCAGGCCTGCCAGCAGCAGCGGTTCGTGCAGCATGTTGTCGCTGAGGCTCTTACCGAGCGCCACGAAGGAGAGGCTACCGGATTCAGCGTACAGCAGCGCCATACCGAACAGCAGGAACGACGACGCGGCGGCGGACAGGATGGTGTACTTGATGCTCGCTTCCAGTGAACGCTTCTGCCGATAGGCGTAACCAATCAGGCCGAACAGCGGCAGGGAAATCAGTTCAATACCAAGGAACAGCGCCGCCAGATGGTTGGCGTTCGCCAGCAGAATGCCGCCCATCGCAGCAATCAGCACCAGCAGGTAGAACTCTTCCTTGTTGTCGGTATAGCCCTCAAGCCACGGGTAGGCAAAGGTACAGGTTGCAAGGCTCGCCAGCAGCACCAGGCCGGTGTAGAGCATCGCATAGGCATCAACGCGCATCAGCGGCGTGACGTCCATGGCCCCCGCCTGGCCAACAAACCAGAGCGAGACCAGCGCGGCGTTAAGCCCCAGCACCGACAGCGTGGCATTGAGGAAGTGATTGCGTCGCCACGCAATGGAGAGCATCACAACCACCACCGTCAAGCCGACGATCAGCAGCGGTAATAGCGCGATCAGTTGTTGTGGAGTTATTGTCATGGCGAATTACGGCCTTGTAGTTGAAACAGAATTAACAAACCACTGCTGGATGTTACTCATCGCAGAATGTGACGTGTCCAGAATCGGCTGCGGATAGAAGCCCAGCAGAACCAGAAGCACGACCAGCAACAGGACGATAAACAGCTCGCGCAGCGACATCCCTGGCAGTTCTTTTGCCGCGATTTCACTCTTCGCTTTACCAAAGTACGCACGGTGCAGCATCGCCAGCGAGTAGACGGAAGCGAACACCAGACCGAAGGTCGAAATCACCGTAATCACCGGAACCACATGGTAGCTGCCGAACAGGATCATGAATTCGCCGACGAAGTTACCGGTACCCGGCATCCCCAGCGTACAGACCGCGAAGAACAGCGACAGCGCAGGCAGCCATTTAATTTTGCTCCACAGGCCGCCCATCTGACGCATGTCGCGGGTGTGCAGACGTTCGTAAAGCTGACCACACAGGATGAACAGGCCGGCGGCGGACAGACCGTGCGCAATCATCTGGATAACCGCGCCCTGGTACGCCAGCTGGCTGCCGGTGTAGATAGCAATCAGCACGAAGCCCATGTGGGAAACGGAGGTGTAGGCAATCAGACGTTTGATGTCGTACTGGGTGAACGCCATCCATGCGCCGTAGAAGATACCAATCACACCCAGCCACATGGCGATAGGCGCGAACTCTGCAGAGGCGTTCGGGAACAGCGGCAGCGCGAAGCGCAGCAGACCGTAGGCCGCGGTTTTCAGCAAGATACCCGCAAGGTCAACGGAACCCGCAGTCGGTGCCTGCGAGTGCGCATCTGGCAGCCAGCCGTGCAGCGGCACCACCGGCATTTTCACCGCAAAGGCGATGAAGAAGCCCAGCATCAGCAGGTATTCCACGCCGTGGGACATTGGCGTCTTCAGCAGGTCCTGATAGTTGAAGGTCCATACGCCGGTCGCATTGTGGTGCACGAACACCAGCGCCAGGATGGCAATCAGCATCACCAGACCGCTCGCCTGGGTATAGATGAAGAACTTGGTGGCCGCCGTGATACGCGTTTTACCGTCAGAGGCTTTGTGGCCCCAGAGCGCTATCAGGAAGTACATCGGTACCAGCATCATCTCCCAGAAGAAGAAGAACAGGAACATGTCGATGGCCAGGAACACGCCGATAACGCCGCCCAGGATCCACATCAGGTTGAGGTGGAAGAAGCCCTGGTATTTCTGGATTTCATTCCAGGAACAGAGCACCGCCAGCACACCCAGCAGACCGGTCAACACCACCATCAGCAGCGACAGGCCGTCGAGCGCGAGGTGGATAGTAATCCCAAAGCGTGGAATCCACGGCAGGATGAACTCAGACTGCCACTGCGGCAGGCCGGTGGATTGGGTGAGTGAGTAGCCGCCCTGCAGCCACAGCTGCAGGCCAAGCGCCAGGGTCAGTCCCATGGTGATAAGCGCAATCCAGCGCGGCATCTTCACGCCAAAGCGTTCGGTCTGCCAGCAGAGGAAACCGCCGATAAAGGGAATCAGTATTAGCCAGGGTAATAACATGGCAATTCATTTCCTTATTAATCTATCCGGAGGCGACAAGCCTGCCAGAACAGGAAAACAGCACGACATTTTCATGGGGAGGAAGCTCCTCCCCAACGAATTAACGCAATACCATCAACAACGCCAGCACCACCACGGCACCGATGCTCATTGACGCCACATACCAGCGCAGATACCCGTTCTCGCTCAGTACCAGGCCTTTGCCTGCGAAGCGGGAGAGGATAGCCGGAATGTTCATCAAAGCATTGAGCGGGTCGCGCTTCAGCAGCCAGGCGATGCCAAGGAACGGCTTCACGAACACCTTGTCGTACAGCCAGTCAAAGCCCCAGGCGTTATACCACCAGGTCCCCAGCAGGCGGCCAGGCGCGCTGTTGGCGATGGAGGTCACCAGCGTGCGTTTGCCCAGCCACAGCCATGCGGCAATCAGGATACCGGCAATCGCCACGATGCCCGAGGTGATTTCCAGCGTCAGCACACGGCCGTGTTCCAACTCGGTCGTTGCCGGCAGTACGCCGTGCAGCGGTGGCACGATCAGCGCACCGATAAAGGTCGACAGCACCATCAGCACGATCAGCGGCAGGTGGTGGGTAATCCCCTTCCCTGCGTGGGCGTGGATCTGCTCTTTACCGTGGAAGACGATGAAGATCATACGGAAGGTATACAGCGAGGTCATGAATGCACCGACCAGGCCCGCTACCATCAGGTTGATATGACCGTTGGCCATCGCACCGGCTAAGATTTCGTCCTTACTGAAGAAGCCCGCGGTAATCAGCGGCAGCGCGGAGAGCGCGGCACCACCGACCAGGAAGCAGGCATACACCAGCGGAATCGACTTACGCAGGCCACCCATCTTGAAGATGTTCTGTTCGTGATGGCAGGCAAGGATCACCGAGCCGGACGCCAGGAACAGCAGCGCTTTGAAGAACGCGTGGGTCATCAGGTGGAAAATCGCCGCATCCCATGCCTGTACGCCAAGCGCCAGGAACATATAGCCAATCTGGCTCATGGTGGAGTAAGCGAGTACACGTTTGATGTCGGTCTGTACCAGCGCGGCAAAGCCTGCCAGCACCAGCGTTACCGCCCCAATAATACCAACCAGATGCAGCACTTCCGGCGTCAGCAGGAACAGGCCGTGGGTACGGGCAATCAGGTACACACCGGCGGTAACCATGGTCGCCGCGTGGATCAGTGCGGAAACAGGTGTTGGACCAGCCATCGCGTCCGCAAGCCAGGTCTGCAACGGCAGCTGCGCGGATTTACCCACCGCACCGCCCAGCAGCATCAGGGTTGCCCACATCAGCATGTTGTTGCCCGCCGCGAAGTGCGCAGGAGCCAGTTCAACCATTTCGCGGAAGTTCAGCGTGCCCAGCTCGTTGTAGAGAATGAACAGCGCGAACGCCAGGAATACATCACCGACACGGGTCACCACAAAGGCTTTCATTGCCGCGGCGCCGTTCTTCGGATCGGTGTAGTAGAAACCGATCAGCAGATAGGAGCACAGGCCCACGCCTTCCCAGCCGAGGTACATCAGCAGCAGGTTATCAGCCAGCACCAGCACCACCATGCTCGCGATAAACAGGTTGGTGTAGGCGAAGAAGCGGGAGTACCCCTCTTCCCCACGCATGTACCAGGAGGCGAACATGTGGATCAGGAAGCCGACGCCGGTAACCACGGAGAGCATGGTCAGGGACAGGCCGTCCAGCACCAGGCTAAAGCCGATGTTGAAGTCACCCACGGACATCCACGTCCACAGCGGCAGGCTAAATGCCTGTTTGCCGTTGGCGAAGAAATCCATGCCAGCATACGCCGTGACCAGCGCTGCGAGGCCAATTGACCCGACACCAACGGTGGCGGAGAGGTTCTCCGACCAGCGCCCGCGGGAGAAGGCCAGCAGGACAAAGCCAATAAATGGCAGAATAATGGTTAAGGCAAGCATGTTCATCCGCGCAACTCACTTACTGAATCGATGTTCAGGTTCTGGCGGCGACGATGGAGCTGCAGCAACAGCGCCAGGCCAATACTCGCTTCCGCAGCCGCGAGGGTAATGGCGAGGATATACATCACCTGACCGTCGGTCTGGCCCCAGTAGCTGCCGGCGACCACGAAGGCCAGCGCGGCGGCGTTAATCATAATTTCCAGCCCAATCAGCATAAACAGCAGGTTGCGGCGGATAACCAGACCGGTTAAACCCAGCACGAATAAAATCGCCGCGAGGATCAGCCCATGTTGTAAAGGAATCATGCGTGTTCCTCCGTTTTCCTTTTCGCGCTATCGCCAGTGCGGTTGCTCAGCACTTCGCCCACGCGGTCTTCACGACCGATATGGAAGGCCACAACCAGGCCTGCCAGCAGCAGCATCGATGCCAGTTCAACCGCCAGCACGTACGGCCCGAACAGGGCGATACCCACTTCTTTGGCGCTGATAGCGTTACCGTCAATACCCTGGTCGTTCAGGCCAATGATGGCGTACACCATCACCGCCAGCAGCACGGCAGAGAGAACCGCCGGGCCAATCCAGATTTGCGGCTTCAGCCACTGACGTTCCTGAGCGATTTCAGCACCGCCCAGGTTCAGCATCATCACCACGAAGACGAACAGCACCATGATGGCGCCCGCATAGACGATGATCTCCAGCGCACCAGCGAAGTAAGCGCCCAGCGAGAAGAACACCCCGGCAATAGCCAGCAGCGAGATGATCAGATACAGCAGCGCGTGTACCGGGTTAGTGTGCGTAATCACTCGCAGTGTCGCGAGGACAGCAATCAGGCCACAGATATAAAAAGCGAATTCCATTGCCCCTCTCCTTACGGTAACAGGCTCTTGACGTCGATAGGCTTAGCTTCGTTCTCTGCTTCGCCCTTATCTTTGCCGTCGATTGCCATACCCGCCATCCGGTAGAAGTTATATTCCGGGTATTTGCCCGGACCGGAAATCAGCAGATCCTCTTTTTCGTACACCAGATCCTGACGCTTGTATTCACCCAGTTCGAAGTCCGGGGTCAACTGAATCGCCGTGGTTGGGCACGCTTCTTCACACAGGCCGCAGAAGATGCAGCGTGAGAAGTTAATGCGGAAAAACTCCGGATACCAGCGGCCGTCTTTGGTCTCTGCTTTTTGCAGAGAGATACAGCCAACCGGGCAGGCTACCGCGCACAGGTTACAAGCAACGCAGCGCTCTTCGCCGTCCGGGTCGCGCGTCAGCACGATACGGCCACGATAGCGCGGCGGCAGGTAGACCGGCTCTTCCGGGTACATCTGCGTTTCGCGTTTGGCGAACGCATGCAGGCCGATCATCCAGATACTGCGTACCTGGGTGCCGAAGCCTACGAGTAATTCTTTTAAGGTCATGGTCTATAGCCCCTTATGGCTGCTGCCAGAGAATGACAGCCGCCGTTACCAGCAAGTTGATGAGCGTCAGCGGCAGGCAAACTTTCCAGCCGAAGGACATTACCTGGTCATAACGAGGACGCGGTAACGACGCACGAATCAAAATGAACATCATCATAAAGAACGCGGTTTTCAGCGCGAACCAGATGAATGGCGGTAAGAACGGGCCTTGCCAGCCACCGAAGAACAGCGTCACGATAAGCGCTGACACGGTGACGATACCGATGTATTCACCCACGAAGAACAGACCGAACTTCATGCCGGAATATTCAATGTGGTAACCATCGGCCAGTTCCTGCTCCGCTTCCGGTTGGTCAAACGGGTGACGGTGACAGACCGCCACGCCCGCAATCGCAAAGGTAATGAAGCCGAAGAACTGAGGAATGACGTTCCACAGGTGAGCCTGGTTATTGACGATGTCGGTCATGTTGAATGAACCGGCCTGCGCCACCACGCCCATCAGAGACAGACCCAGGAACACTTCGTAGCTCAGGGTCTGCGCAGACGCACGCATCGCACCCAGCAGCGAGTATTTGTTGTTGCTCGACCAGCCAGCGAACAGCACCGCGTAAACCGCAAGACCCGCCATCATCAGGAAGAACAGGATCCCGATGTTGAGGTCGGCGACCACCCAGCTTGGGCTGACCGGCACAATGGCGAAGGCCAGCAGCAGCGAGGTGAAGGCGATAACCGGCGCCAGCGTAAAGATCATGCGGTCCGTAAATTTCGGAACCCAGTCCTCTTTAAAGAACATTTTGATCATGTCGGCAACCAGCTGGAGCGAACCGCCCCAGCCTACGCGGTTTGGCCCGTAGCGGTTCTGGAACAGGCCCAGAAGGCGACGTTCGCCGAAGCTCATGAACGCCCCGCAGGTGACCACCACCAGCAGAATGACCACGGCCTTGACGATGCTAAGGAGGATCTCAATCAGATCCGGCGTTAACCAACTCATTGCTGTGCCTCCTGCAGATTATCAAGACGCGCGCCCGCCAGTGATGGAGCAATACCCGGCATGCCCATCGGCAAACCAACCTGCCCTGCCACCAGCCCGCTGGAAATCACCAGCGGCAGCGTGACGGTCTGACCATCAAAGCTGAACGCCATCTTCGCGCCTTCGTTTACGCCAAGCGCCGCGGCATCGGCCGGGTTGAGCTTGAGGTAAGGCTGCGGCATGCGGCTCTGGAACACCGGTGCGCGCTGTGACATCTCGTCGCTACCAAACAGATGGTAGTACGGAGCCACGCGCCATTTCCCGGCTTCAGCCTGGAAGCCTGCCGGTACGGTGGTGAAGTAATCCAGACCGTTTGCCGACGCTTCAATCAGACGTACGCCCGGGTCACCGTGACGCAGTTTGCCGCCCACTTCTGCCTGGAACTTGTTCCATGCCTGCGGGGAGTTCCAGCCAGGAGCCCAAGCGAATGGGATCTGCGAGCGCGGCGCGCCCGGCTGGTTGTTCCCTTCCATGGAGAAGGCGAACATGGTGTCTTTATCCTGCGGCTGACGCGGCTCGTGCACGCTAATGTTCGCACGCATCGCCGTACGACCGCTGTAGCGGTGCGGTTCACGCGCCAGCTTCTGGCCGCGAATACGGAAAGTTGCGTCCGGCGCGGCATCTTTAATGCCTGCCAGCTGCGGCAGCGCCGCGACGGCAGCGTCAATCACGTGGTCCAGCTGAGTCCAGTCAACCTGACGGTTTTCCAGGGTGCTGTGCAGCGAGTGCAGCCAGCGCCAGCTTTCCAGCATGATGGTTTTGCTGTCGTAGTAGCTTGGGTCATACACCTGGAAGAAGCGCTGTGCGCGGCCTTCGTTGTTGATGACCGTACCGTCGCTTTCAGCGAAGCTTGCCGCCGACAGCACCAGGTGCGCATGGTCCATAATCGCCGTGCGCTGATGGTCAATGACCATGACCAGCGGTGCTTTATCCAGCGCGGCGTTAACGCGGCTGGCAGCCGCATGACGGTGCAGGTCGTTTTCCAGCACGATAACCGCATCGGCAGCGCCGCTTTCCAGTTCATTCAGCGCCTCATCCAGAGAGCCGCCGCCAATCATGCCGAGGCCAACGCTGTTCACCGCACGGGCAATCATCGTCACGCCAACGTCAGAACCGCGGGCTTTCAGGGCTTTCGCCACGTTCGCTGCTGCCTGGATAACTTCCGCGCTACCGGCGTTGGTGCCGGAGATAATCAGCGGTTTTTTCGCCCCGGCCAGCGCCTGAACGATCACGTCGATCTTGCCCTGCAGGTCACTGCCGATACCGTCAACGGCCGGTGCGTTGTTGTCCAGCGCATGGGCAATGGCAAAGCCTAAACGCGCCTGGTCTTCAACCGGTGCGCGGTAGGTCCACGCGGCGATATCGTCCAGACGGGTGTCGTCGACGTTAGTGACAAACAGCGGGTGTTTCGCACGCTGGCCGATGTTGAGGATGGCCGCAATCTGCCAGTCAGCCACTTTCTGGGCCGCTGCCATTTCACGCGCTTTACCTTTCACCGCCTGGCGAACCGCCAGCGCGACGCGAGCGCCGGTCTGGGTAATGTCTTCACCCAGCACCAGTACCGCATCGTAAGATTCGATATCGCGCAGCGCAGGGGTATGAATGCCGCCTTCGCGCAGCACTTTCAGCGCCAGCTGCAGACGTTCCTGCTCGCCTTTAGCGATGCCGGTGTAGAAGTTATCCGCGCCCACCAGTTCACGCAGCGCGAAGTTGCTTTCCACGCTGGCGCGTGGGGAGCCGATACCAATCACTTTCTTCGACTGACGCAGAATATCCGCCGCGCCCTGCATCGCCTGTTCGGCGTTGAGGGTGATGAGGTCATCGCCACGGCGCTGAACCGGCTGACGCGGACGGTCTTTCAGGTTCACATAGCCATAGCCGAAACGACCGCGGTCGCAGAGGAAGTAGTGGTTCACGGTACCGTTGTAGCGGTTTTCGATACGACGCAGTTCGCCATAGCGCTCGCCCGGGCTGGTGTTACAGCCAATGGAGCACTGCTGGCAGATGCTTGGTGCAAACTGCATGTCCCACTTACGGTTGTAGCGCTCGGAGTGCGTCTTATCGGTAAATACGCCGGTCGGGCAAATTTCAACCAGGTTACCGGAGAATTCGCTTTCCAGGGTACCGTCTTCTGGACGGCCGAAGTAGACGTTGTCGTGCGCGCCGTACACACCAAGATCGGTGCCGTCAGCGTAGTCTTTGTAGTAACGCACGCAGCGGTAACAGGCGATGCAGCGGTTCATTTCGTGAGAGATGAACGGCCCCAGGTCCTGGTTGCGGTGGGTACGTTTAGTAAAGCGATAGCGACGGAAGCTATGGCCGGTCATTACGGTCATATCCTGAAGGTGGCAGTTACCGCCCTCTTCGCAGACCGGACAGTCGTGCGGGTGGTTAGTCATCAACCACTCCACCACGCTCTCGCGGAACTGCTTCGCTTCTGCGTCATCGATAGAAATAAAGGTGCCGTCGGATGCCGGTGTCATACAGGACATCACCAGGCGGCCACGCGTGTCTTCCGCGTTCTGATATTGCTTCACCGCACACTGGCGGCAAGCACCGACGCTCCCAAGCGCCGGGTGCCAGCAAAAGTAAGGAATATCAAGGCCCATAGAGAGACATGCCTGTAGCAGGTTGTCCGCTCCGTTGACCTCGTATTCTTTGCCGTCTACATGAATCGTAGCCATTAGCGTGCTTCCAGTTGGCTCAGCCGAGACCGAGCGTTAATCAAAATTCGTTCCCCTCACCCCGGCCCTCTCCCCAAAGGGGCGAGGGAGAAAACCGGACTGTTCCCTCTCCCCTTTGGGGAGAGGGTTAGGGTGAGGGGCAAAAATCACCAGCGCGTCTTTAGCAGGTTCGGCTGAATCCCGTTAATTGCATGGGTGTTGCTGAACTGCTGCTTGATGCCTGCTTCGAATTCTTCGCGGAAATATTTAATGGCGCTCTGCAGCGGCTCAACCGCACCAGGCGCGTGCGCGCAGAAGGTTTTACCCGGCCCTAAGAATCGACACAGTTGCTCAAGTGTCTCGATGTCGCCAGGCTGGCCTTCACCGCGCTCAAGGGCGCGCAGAATTTTGACGCTCCACGGCAAGCCGTCGCGGCATGGCGTACACCAACCGCAGGACTCGCGGGCGAAGAACTCTTCCAGGTTACGCACCAGCGGCACCATGCCAATCTCGTGGTCAACGGCCATCGCCAGCGCCGTACCCAGACGGCTGCCCGCTTTACCGATGCTTTCAAATTCCATCGGCAGATCAAGGTGCGATTCGGTCAGGAAGTCAGTCCCTGCGCCGCCCGGCTGCCAGGCCTTAAATTTCAGGCCATCACGCATGCCGCCAGCGTAGTCTTCAAGGATTTCACGTGCGGTGGTGCCAAACGGCAGTTCCCAGACGCCCGGGTTTTTCACACGCCCGGAGAAGCCCATCAGCTTGGTGCCGGCATCTTTACTGGTGGAGATGTTCTGATACCACTCAACGCCGTTGGCCAGAATCGCCGGAACGTTGCAGAGGGTTTCCACGTTGTTGACGCAGGTCGGTTTACCCCAGACGCCAGAGCTCGCCGGGAACGGCGGCTTGGAGCGTGGGTTAGCACGACGGCCTTCAAGGGAGTTAATCAGCGCGGTTTCTTCACCGCAGATGTAGCGCCCTGCCCCGGTGTGCACGAACAGCTCGAAGTCAAAACCGGTACCGAGAATGTTTTTCCCGAGCAGGCCCGCTTCGGTGGCTTCCGCAATGGCACGACGCAGGTGCTGCGCGGCTTCAATGTATTCGCCACGCAGGAAGATGTAACCGCGGTACGCCTTCAGGGCGAACGCGGAGATCAGCATGCCTTCCACCAGCAGGTGCGGCAGCTGTTCCATCAACAGGCGGTCTTTATAGGTGCCCGGCTCCATTTCATCGGCGTTACACAGCAGGTAACGGATGTTCATGGATTCGTCTTTCGGCATCAGGCTCCACTTCAGACCGGTGGAAAAGCCCGCGCCGCCGCGCCCTTTCAGGCCAGCGTCTTTTACCTGGTTGACGATTTCGTCCGGGGCCATCCCGGAGAGCGCTTTACGCGCACCGGCATAGCCGTTTTTCGCCTGATACTCTTCCAACCACACCGGCTGCTTGTCGTCGCGAAGACGCCAGGTCAGCGGGTGGGTTTCGGGAGTCAGAATAATATTTTTCATTATTTATACTGCTCCAGCAGGTCAGGAATGGCTTCCGGCGTCAGATGGCTGTGAGTGTCCTCATCAATCATCATGGTCGGCCCCTTGTCGCAGTTGCCCAGGCAGCAGGTCGGCAGCAGGGTGAAGCGGCCATCAAAAGTGGTTTGACCCGGTTTGATGTCGAGCTTCTTCTCAATCGCGGCCTGAATGCCCTGATAACCGGTGATGTGACACACCACGCTGTCGCAGTAGCGAATCACGTGACGGCCAACCGGCTGGCGGAAAATCTGGCTGTAGAACGTCGCCACACCTTCTACGTCGCTTGCCGGAATATCCAGAACTTCGGCAATCGCGTAAATCGCCCCGTCCGGCACCCAGCCACGCTGTTTCTGAACGATTTTCAGCGCTTCGATGGACGCCGCACGCGGGTCTTCGTAGTGGTGCTTCTCGTGCTCAATAGCTTCACGCTCTGCCGCACTCAGCTCAAAAGCCTCGGTTTGTGGTTGTTGATTCTCGTGCATAATTAGCGGTCCACGTCTGACATAACAAAATCAATACTACCCAGATAGACGATGAGGTCTGATACCAGGCTGCCACGGATCGCCGACGGAATCTGCTGCAGGTGCGCATAGCTCGGCGTACGGATACGGGTGCGGTAGCTCATGGTGCTGCCGTCGCTGGTCAGGTAGTAACTGTTAATACCCTTGGTCGCTTCCACCATCTGGAAGGACTCCTGCGCCGGCATAACCGGGCCCCAGGAAACCTGCAGGAAGTGGGTGATCAGGGTTTCGATGTGCTGCAGCGTGCGCTCTTTCGGTGGCGGCGTGGTCAGCGGGTGATCCGCCTTGAACGGGCCTTCCGGCATGTTGTCGAGGCACTGCTGAAGAATGCGCAGGCTCTGGCGCAGCTCTTCCACTTTCAGCATCACGCGGGTGTAGCAGTCAGAAACGCCACCGCCGGTCGGGATTTCGAAGTCGAAGTTTTCATAGCCAGAGTATGGACGCCATTTACGCACGTCGAAGCCGATACCGGTGGCACGCAGGCCGGCACCGGTGGTGCCCCACTCCAGCGCTTCTTTTGCGGTATAAGCAGCAACGCCGACGGAGCGACCTTTCAGAATGGTGTTACGCAGCGCGGCTTTCTCGTAGGAGTCCAGACGCTTTGGCATCCACTCAAGGAATTCACGCAGCAGACGATCCCAGCCGCGAGGCAGGTCGTGTGCCACGCCGCCGATGCGGAACCAGGCCGGGTGCATACGGAAACCGGTAATCGCTTCAACCAGGTCATAAATTTTCTGACGGTCGGTAAAGGCGAAGAAGACCGGGGTCATCGCGCCGACGTCCTGAATAAACGTCGAGATGTACAGCAGGTGGCTGTTGATGCGGAACAGTTCGGAGAGCATCACGCGAATCACGTTCACGCGGTCCGGCGTGGTGATTCCCGCCAGCTTCTCTACCGCCAGCACGTACGGCATTTCGTTCACGCAGCCGCCGAGGTACTCGATACGGTCGGTGTACGGAATGTAGCTGTGCCAGGATTGACGCTCGCCCATCTTCTCAGCGCCACGGTGGTGGTAGCCGATGTCCGGTACGCAGTCGACAATCTCTTCGCCATCAAGCTGCAGAATAATACGGAATGCACCGTGCGCAGACGGGTGGTTCGGGCCGAGGTTAAGGAACATGAAGTCCTCGTTTTCGGTCCCACGCTTCATGCCCCACTCTTCCGGTTTGAAGGTCAGCGCTTCCATTTCCAGATCCTGCTTGGCTTTGGTCAGCTCAAACGGATCGAATTCGGTGGCGCGCGCCGGATAGTCTTTACGCAGCGGATGGCCTTCCCAGGTCGGCGGCATCATGATGCGACGCAGGTTCGGGTGGCCGTTAAAGGTGATGCCGAACATTTCCCAGGTTTCACGCTCATACCAGTTGGCGTTCGGGAAAAGTTTGGTGATGGTCGCGACGTTCAGGTCGTTTTCAGACAATGCCACCTTGAGCATGATATCGCGATTGCGGTCTATTGAGATCAGGTGGTAGAAAACGGAAAAGTCCGCGGCAGGTAAACCTTCGCGGTGCGTACGCAGACGTTCGTCCATGCCGTGGAGATCGAAAAGCATGACGTAAGGCTTTGGCAATCTCTTCAGGAAGTCGACAATTTCAAGCAGCTGTTCGCGCTTAACCCAAACAACGGGAATCCCGGTGCGGGTGGCCTGAACGGTAAAAGCATCCGGCCCAAAACGGTTGCGCAGTTCGCCGATGACCGGATCATCAAGGTGATCGCGGGTTTGCCATGCGGCTGCGTCTTGCGCGGTTAAATCGGTCATATTGTTCACCATTGCAAAAGGTCCGTGGTGACTGCCGGGGTGGCCTTCGCGCTGTTGTATATTGATTTGCGAAGTCAAAAAGATGCCACCGCCCGCAGGCGCAAATTAAATCTCGTCCGGTGTCCGCAGATTCGTCACCGCAATGCGTTCGCCGCGTTTACGCTCGCGCTCCGATTGCATGTTGGCGCGGTAAACGCCCTGATCGCCAACAACCCACGACAGTGGGCGACGTTCTTTACCAATGGATTCCTGCAGCAGCATCAGCGCCTGCATGTAAGCTTCCGGGCGCGGAGGGCAGCCAGGAATGTACACGTCGACAGGAATGAATTTATCCACGCCCTGCACCACGGAGTAGATGTCATACATACCACCGGAGTTTGCGCAGGCGCCCATGGAGATAACCCATTTCGGTTCCAGCATCTGGTCGTACAGGCGCTGAATAACCGGAGCCATCTTGGTGAAGCAGGTACCGGCCACAACCATCAGGTCAGCCTGACGTGGGGACGCACGCAGTACTTCCGCACCAAAACGCGCAACGTCATGCACCGCAGTGAATGACGTCACCATTTCAACGTAGCAGCAAGAAAGGCCGAAGTTGTAAGGCCAGATTGAGTTCTTACGGCCCCAGTTGACCATGTCGTGAAGCGCGTGTTCGAGTTTCCCCATGTACACGCTTTTGTTCACCTCTTGCTCCAGGGGATCGGTAACAATCTCCTGTTTTTGCAGGGGGTAACGGTCGTTCTCACCGTTAGGATCTATGCGGGTGAGCGTATAATCCATCTTATTGCCTCGCTTTTACTGCGTATTACGGTTAGTGACGCTTTCGGTTTCTGAGTTAGCCAGCGTGCGGCGAGAACGCGCAGGCGTCCAATCAAGCGCGCCAATGCGAACGAGGTAAACCAGACCGGCCAGCAGCACAAATATGAAAATGGCGGCCTCGATAAAGCCAACCCAACCGCTTTCGCGAATAGACGTTGACCAGGCGTAGAGATAAAGCGCTTCCACGTCGAAGATGACGAAGAACATGGCGACCAGATAGAACTTCGCCGACAGACGCAAACGTGCGGAGCCAACGGAGTCGATACCCGATTCAAACGGGGTGTTTTTGCTTCTTGCGCGTGCGCGACCACCCAAGTACCAGCCGCCGATTAACATCAGGCAGCACAGGCCAATGGCAATGATCAGAAAGATAGCGAATGCCCAGTGATGAGCGATGATTTCAGTGGATGTTGACATACACAAAGCTTTACCAAATAGGTAGCATTACCACCTCTGCTCTTACCGGCAGATGGACGCTACATCGATTCATGGGGAGGATTAAAAAACCTGCAAACAGCCCAATTCGAAACATAGACCGCAAAATGTTGAGGTTTTTTACTCCTTTCTATAACCTTTTGTCAACTTTAACAAAAGTTTCCTCACATTAATTTACATCAAAAGCATTTCATTAACATTACGTGCCCTTTGATTTGATTCAGCTCAATAGACCCTGCGGTTTACGTGTTGTTGAATCGTGTCCGTTTTGTAGCGACAACAAGAATTACCCATCTATTTTGACAGGATTTTCTAATGATTCCTCCCCCTAATGAGGAGTATTTTCTTGATCTAAGACACGCTTTTGTTAATTCGCCCCGCAAAACGGCAACAATCTATCCGTTTTTTTAACATTAGCAGGTGATATGAAGTTGCGTTTGATGGTATGGCGTATGGATAGGAAAATAATTCTAATTACATGATTATTATCACATTATTAGATTTATTTTTTTTCTGGTTACCTGGAAGTACGAAAAAAGAACCGCAAACAGATTTTTCTTCGTCTACGATTCTTTTTTTGAATTTACATTTTGTTACTACATTTCGAGCGAGTTGTTAATCAAAGTCCCTTTCATGAATAAGGGGATTATCTCCCCCTTCCGAGGTATAGCTGCCCGCATTCGGCCACGGATCGTAACGCTGCTCCTGGGACTGGAAAATCATCTGCGCCAGTTCGTTTTCGCTCTCAACGTTGTAACTCAGCATATATTCCGTCTCCGGTAGATCCGGCATCCCCTCTCCTTTGCCAAGGGCGCGGAGATCCGGGCTCATCATCTCGGCCGGCCGGCCGGTAACGCCAAGACCCGCTTTAACCGCGGCGCGAACAGCGGAGAGCGTTGAGGCAACGTACGCCAGACGCCACGCAATACCGGCGTCATCCAGCGTTTGGATAATCATGTCGCGGAACGGGCTTGGATCGTCGAGCAACACCAGTGGTACCGGCTCTTCCGGGCGCAGGGTAAAGTCCGCCGCACAATACCAAAGCGTAGGCGACGTACGTAAAATCGTCGACTCAAAACCTTCCAGCGGATGCGTCGTCAGCGCCAGATCGACCTCTTTGCTTTTCAGCATCTCGGCCATCACGCAGTGACGTTTAACCCGCACATCCAGCGCCAGCTTTGGATAGGCAGAGCTAATGCGGTTCAACAGGAACGGGAGAATGGTATCAGAGGATTCATCCGATGAGCCAAGCGTTAGCTGCCCCTGCAGGGAACTAAACATTAGCGACGTGCATGCTTCATCATTGAAGCGCAGGATTTTCCGCGCATAGCCCAACAGCTGGATACCATGTTCGGTGAGGAGTTTATTCCGCCCATGGCGGGCAAAAAGCTCCTTCCCCACCAATTGTTCGAGGCGTTGCATTTGTTGGCTTACGGCGGATTGAGTACGGCACACTGCCGCCGCCGCCGCCGCGAAGGTGCTCAGGTCGGCAACAGCAACAAAGGTTCTCAGCAGATCGAGATCGAGATTCAGTATCGGACGATTGGCATTTATCATATTAATCCACTTACAGGTTCGGTGATCCGACCTGCCTAATTGATGCTGCACTCAAAAGTTCAGGCTAATCCTTTAAATCATCTTTCACCAATCATTGACGAATGACTGCCTGATGAGTGTCAGTATTAAATTTTCTGTTACTAACGTGAGTAACAGTTCCTTTTGCAATATATCCTTTGCCCTGAGGCTAATAATCCGTTTCGTTCTGGGTTCACTCTCGCGTAAGAAGTTGTAGGGGTGCCACCGCGATAATGCATCAGAATGAAGGTTGTACGTATAAAAGAAGCCAATAAATCCAATAAATAACATCAAGTTATGGAATCAGCTTTGATAATCATCAACAAAAACAGCTAATGAAAGTCTGGTGCTCATCCTCATATTAACCGAAAACCATAAGATTTATAAGCCTTAAATAAGTTCTATCTCAATAAAGAAAAAGGTTTAGATTCAAAACAATTTAAGAAATCTAACAATTCACAGGCATTACTTTTCAAAATATAAGAAAATATTAATTTTCATCATAAGCAATCCTTAACATCAACTTCACAAAAATGAGTATCATCCCTAATCCTTATTCGCCATTATTTAATTAAAAATTAAAAATGTTGAAGAATGCTTAAAGTATATCGAGTGGTCTTAGCACCTAAGCTAAATCACTTTCTTTTTACCAGATGTAAAACCTATACATCACTCAAAAGACAGTGATTTAAACTATTGAACAATAAATTAACAAAACATCCCACAATGATAGCCCGCATCAAGCAGTAAAAAACAATGTACCGGCAACGTAAGATGCACAAAATCTTCTACTGTTAACCCTTCAAAACCCCGGGGATGCGGAGTACATTGTTCCGTGCTGACTTCCACGGCAGGGAGTGGCAATAACAGCTAAAAAGGTCAACGATTCATGTCCCCCATTGAAAAATCCAGCAAGTTAGACAACGTCTGTTACGACATTCGTGGCCCAGTTCTTAAAGAGGCGAAGCGTCTTGAAGAAGAAGGCAATAAGGTCCTTAAACTTAACATCGGTAACCCGGCACCTTTCGGGTTCGACGCGCCGGATGAGATTCTGGTTGACGTGATCCGTAACCTGCCTACCGCCCAGGGCTACTGCGACTCCAAAGGGCTGTACTCCGCCCGTAAAGCCATCATGCAGCACTACCAGGCGCGCGGCATGCGCGACGTGACGGTAGAAGATATTTATATCGGCAACGGCGTGTCCGAGCTTATTGTTCAGGCGATGCAGGCGCTGCTGAACAGCGGTGATGAAATGCTGGTTCCCGCGCCGGATTACCCCCTGTGGACCGCGGCCGTTTCGCTCTCCAGCGGCAAAGCGGTGCATTACCTGTGCGACGAATCCGCCGACTGGTTCCCGGACTTAGACGATATTCGCGCTAAAATCACGCCACGCACCCGCGGGATTGTCATCATTAACCCCAACAACCCGACCGGCGCGGTCTATTCCAAAGAGCTGCTGCTGGAGATTGTTGAGATCGCCCGCGAGCACAACCTGATCATCTTCGCCGATGAAATCTACGACAAGATCCTCTATGACGAAGCGCAGCACCATTCGATCGCCGCGCTGGCACCGGATCTGCTGACCATTACCTTTAACGGTCTGTCCAAAACCTATCGCGTTGCCGGTTTCCGTCAGGGCTGGATGGTGCTGAACGGGCCGAAGAAACACGCCAAAGGCTATATTGAAGGGCTGGAAATGCTGGCCTCTATGCGCCTGTGCGCCAACGTGCCAGCGCAGCACGCTATTCAGACCGCGCTGGGCGGCTATCAAAGCATCAGCGAATTCATCACGCCGGGCGGTCGCCTGTACGAACAGCGCAACCGCGCGTGGGAGCTTATCAATGAGATCCCAGGCGTCTCCTGCGTGAAGCCGAAAGGTGCGCTGTACATGTTCCCGAAAATTGATGCTAAGCGCTTTAACATCCATGACGATCAGCGCATGGTGCTGGACTTCCTGCTGCAGGAGAAAGTGCTGTTGGTTCAGGGTACCGCCTTTAACTGGCCGTGGCCGGATCACGTGCGTATCGTGACCCTGCCGCGCGAAGATGATCTGGAGATGGCGATTACCCGCTTTGGTCGTTTCCTGTCGGGTTACCACCAGCTCTGATGCTGCTTATGGCCGCTGGTATTTGCATCCAGCGGCCATCTCTGCGCACAATGCCTTTACTGTTGTTAACGCGTAAGGGTCGTTATGAATCAGAGTCATTTTTTTGCCCACCTCTCCCGCCTCAAGTTAATCAACCGCTGGCCGCTGATGCGCAACGTGCGCACCGAAAACGTCTCTGAACACAGTCTGCAGGTCGCGATGGTCGCCCACGCGCTCGCCGCCATTAAAAACCGTAAGTTCAACGGTAAGGTTAACGCCGAACGTATTGCGCTGCTGGCGATGTATCACGACGCCTCTGAAGTCTTAACCGGGGATTTACCTACACCGGTGAAGTATTTCAACTCGCAGATTGCGCAGGAATATAAAGCGATTGAGAAAATCGCCCAGCAGAAGCTTATCGATATGGTGCCGGAAGAGTTGCACGATATTTTTGCGCCGCTTATCGACGAGCATCAGAGCAGCGATGAAGAAAAAGCCATTGTGAAACAGGCTGACGCGCTGTGCGCCTATCTGAAGTGTCTGGAGGAACTGTCGGCGGGCAACAATGAGTTCCTGCTGGCGAAAGGCCGCCTGGAGAAAACGCTGGCTTCACGCCGCAGCGAAGAGATGGACTATTTTATGGCGGTGTTTGTGCCAAGCTTCCATCTTTCGCTCGATGAAATAAGCCAGGATTCGCCGCTGTAGTCGTTCCCGCGATATTGTGTTTGTAGGCCGGATAAGACGTTTACGTCGCCATCCGGCACCGTGCGCCATTCTGCCATCCGGCACCGTGCGCCATTCTGCCTGATGGCGCTACGCTTATCGGGCCTACCATCGTGTGCTGCCCAGAAGCATCAGAACGGGAACAAAATCGGCACCAGCACTACGCAGACAATCATCACCAGCACGGTAAACGGCACGCCGATTTTCACAAAGTCGCTAAAGCTGTACTTCCCAGGCCCCAGCACCAGCGTATTCACCGGTGAAGAGACCGGCGTCATAAACGCAGCGGACGCGGCCATCGCCACTATCATCGCAAACGGATAGGGTGATACCCCCATCGATTTCGCCGTCGCCAGCGCAATTGGCGCCATCAGCACCGCCGTGGCGGTGTTGGAGATAAACAGGCCAATCGCTGCGCACATCACGAACAGGCAGCCCAGCATCAGATATGGCCCCTGCCCGCCGCCGATATCCATCAGCCCTTTCACCACCAGGTCAACCCCGCCGGTTTTTTGCAGCGCCAGCGCGAACGGCATCATGCCGACGATCAAAATAATACTCGGCCAGTGAATAGATTTGTAGGCGCTCTGGGCGTCGATACAGCGGAATTTCCCCATCAGCAGGCAGGCAATAATCGCCGCAATCGGGTTCGGAATTTCATCGGTCAGCATCAGCGCAACCATCAACACCAGGCAGAAGATGGCGTGGGGTGCCTGGCTGTGCGCCGGTGAGGCATCACTCACCTCCACCGGCAGATTCAGCACCACGAAGTCGCGGCCGTTTTGCGCCAGTTGGCTAATCAGCTTCCAGTTGCCCACCACCAGCACGATATCGCCCAACTGCAGCGGTTCATCAACCACCGAGCCGTCCAGCGCCTCGCCATCGCGCTTCATGCCAACCACATTCAGGCCGTAGCGGGTACGAAAGCCCATTTCACGCACGCTTTTTCCAAGCAGTTCAGATTCCGGGATCAGCGACACCTCCGCCATCCCTACGTCCAGCGCCTGGTCGGAGAAGTACTCACCGCGCAGCACCATCGGCTCCAGCATCTGCTCGCTGCAAAACTGGCGCAGGTCAATTTCCGCCGCCGACATATCAATTAGCAGCACGTCGCGGGCACGGAATTCCGACACCCCGTTCACGTTCACAATCACCCGGCGGAAACGACGCCAGCGTTCAACGCCAATAATGTTGGCCCCGTAACGTTCGCGCAACTTCATGTCGTCCAGTCGCTGACCAATCATCGGCGAGCCGGGGCGAATCGCCAGGCGACGAGCGCGCCCGGTAAGGTGATAATCGCGGATCAGGTCACGGAAGGTGCTGCGTTTGCGGCCATCGCGCGACGTATTGCCATCATCGCCTTTCAGCATAAAACGCATCACCAGCATGTAGAGGATGCCGAGCACCAGCACCACAAGGCCAATCGGCGTAACGCTGAAGAAACTAAAGCCTTCCAGCCCTTCACGAATCAGCTCACTGTTGATAACCAGGTTTGGCGGCGTGGCGACCAGCGTCATCATGCCGCTGATAAGCCCGGCGAAGCTGAGCGGCATCATCAGGCGAGAGGGAGAGATATTCATGCGCGCAGAGACGCTGAGCACCACAGGAATGAAGATGGCCACGACCCCGGTGGAGCTCATAAATGCCCCCAACCCGGCCACCGTCAGCATCAGGAAAACCAGCATTTTGGTTTCGCTGCTGCCCGCGGCCTGCACCAGCCAGGAGCCCATATTGGTTGCCACACCGGTTCGCACCAGGCCATCGCCGATGATAAACAGTGCGGCAATCAGAATAACGTTAGGATCGCTAAAACCAGAAAACGCTTCGCTAAGCGTCAATGTACCGCTGAGAACAAACGCGACAATAATGCCCAAAGCGATCGCATCCATGCGGACTTTACCGGTGGCAAAAAGCACAACCGCAATCGCTAACAGACAGAGCACCCAAATCAGTTCACCGTTCACAACATTTCCTTGTCATCAATTAAGCGGTTAGAGAATCAACTAAAAGGCGTTCACCATAGTGACAGAAAAAAGCCCCAACGGTGTGGGGCTAAATCATAAGATCAGGCATTCTGCGTGACGTTCACCGTGCCATCCGGCAGCTTCTCAACGCGAAGCGCCGATAGCGTAGAGAGCACAAAATCAACCTCAAGCAGCTCCGGCGTTTCCGGCGGCACGTTAACGGCAGCCACGTGGCAGCCAGCCGCGAGGCCCGACTGAACGCCCGCGGGCGCATCTTCCACCACCAGGCATGCCTGGGGCGGCAGCGCCAACTGTTCAGCCCCCAGCAGATAGGCATCTGGCTGCGGTTTACCACGCGTCACCTGCTCGGCGGTCACAAAGGCGTTCGGCTGCGGAAGCCCGGCCGCGCGGTGGCGCGCATAGGCCACCGGAATCGACCCCGAAGTGACAATCGCCCACGGAATCGCGTTGGCTTCCAGATACTCCAGCAGTTCAACGGCGCCCGGTAGTGCGCGGATACCGTTAAGATCTCCCGCTTCTATCTGCTCCAGCCGTAAGAACTCCGCCTGAATTTCCGCTTCCGATTTACCCGGCATAAAGTGGCGCAGCGTGGTGATCGCCTGCTTGCCGTGGATATAGTCCAGCACCGCTTCCGGGTCAACGCCGTAGCTGTCGGCCCAGAAGCGCCAGGAGCGTTCAATCACCGCCAGCGAGTCAACCAGCGTGCCGTCTAAATCAAAGAGGAAACCTCGACACTGCACGGAAGCCTCCATCAGGCGTTGATTATTTGGTTAATTTCGTTGCTGCTCAGATGATACTGGCGCGGGCAGCCGTGCCAGACGTTCAGCATGCGCTGGTATTTATCCCACATTGGGGTTTGCGCGTTAAAGCCGTGGGTGCCGGCATCAAAGTGGGTGTAACGGCCTTCAATGTTGACCATAAAGCGAACGTAGCCGAGGAAACGCGCTTCGGTCGCGGCATCAAAGCCCAGGAAGGTGACGCGGCGTTCGTCGATGGTGCTGGCGTCTTTCAGGTTAGTCCAGGAGACGTGCAGCGCGTGGTACATCTCCATGATGTCGATAACAATACGACAGGTCTCTTCTTTGAGTTCCCCAAATTCCCTATCCAGTTCACGCATCTGTAAACCATAACCACGTTCGATGATGGTCTGCAGGCGGCGGTAGCGCTCAGCGTTGTCGGGATCAAGCATGGTCATCATTTTGTATTGGTTAGACAAAATCAGACGTTGAGCATGGGTCATTTCCATTTTTCGACTCCTGTTGCGCTTTGCAGCATAAAAAAAGACACAATAATTGTGTCTTCTTTTATATGCGTTTTTCGCCCTCAATTACAAATCATCGAGGAAAGTTTTATCCAGTTGTTTGAAGGCGCGCTTAAGCGTGTCAGCCAGTGCCTGGTAATCCGGCTTGCCTTCGACCGGCGCCAGCGCCTGCCCCGACTCCTGCAATTTGCCGCGCACTTCATAAAACCACTGCAGTATAGAAGGGGGTAACGGCGTCACCGAGCGTTTACCCAGCCACCATAGCCCCTGCATTGGCAGGCTCAGCGCAAACAGCGCGGTAGCAACCGCAGGGCCAAGCTGGCCGCCAAGAGCGATTTGCCAGCACAGCGTAAAGATAGCCAGCGGCGGCATCAGACGGATGGCGTGGCGCGTTGCACGGATGACGCGGTTTTCAACAAACACCGGCGCGAGCCGTTTTTCCAGCGGCCACGTCTTTGCATAAAACTGCCCCCGGCTAAACAAACTGAAGAAACTGACCGGGCGTTGCTCGGGTGTCGACATGGCTTACCTCAACTTCACCTATAAAAATTAAAATATTTTTTAAAACAACAACTGAGTATGACATCGTTCAAAAAATTTTGGCATAGACCCTGCAATCGGGTATTCTGTGCCAGCTTGGGATAACGCGATTCTATACGCTCCAGCACTTCAAATTATCGCATATTCTGCCATTGGCGGAAAATTATGCAAAATGACTTAGAATCAATATGTATTTCTTAGATCATGCCTGAAAAGTGTCTCGGGCATGATGTTAATCATAAATGTCGGTGTCATCCTGCGCTACGCTTTATGACTCATTGACGTTTTTTTAGCCACGTATCATAAATAGGTACTTCCATGTCGAGTAAGTTAGTACTGGTTCTGAACTGCGGTAGCTCCTCCCTGAAATTTGCCATCATTGATGCAGTTAACGGTGAAGAATACCTCTCTGGTTTAGCCGAGTGTTTCCATCTTCCAGAAGCACGTATCAAGTGGAAAATGGATGGCGGTAAACAAGAGGCCGCTTTAGGTGCAGGCGCCGCTCACAGTGAAGCGCTGAACTTCATCGTTAATACTATTCTGGCACAAAAACCAGAACTGTCTGCTCAGCTGACCGCTATCGGCCACCGTATCGTACACGGCGGCGAGAAGTACACTAGCTCCGTTGTGATCGACGATTCCGTAATCCAGGGTATCAAAGACTCTGCGTCCTTCGCTCCGCTGCACAACCCGGCTCACCTGATCGGTATCGCAGAAGCGCTGAAATCCTTCCCTAACCTGAAAGACAAGAACGTTGCTGTGTTCGACACCGCGTTCCATCAGACCATGCCGGAAGAATCTTACCTTTATGCTCTGCCGTACAGCCTGTACAAAGAGCACGGCGTACGTCGCTACGGCGCACACGGCACCAGCCACTTCTATGTGACTCAGGAAGCCGCTAAAGTACTGAACAAGCCGGTTGAAGAAGTGAACATCATCACTTGTCACCTGGGCAACGGTGGTTCTGTTTCTGCTATCCGTAACGGTAAATGTGTTGATACCTCCATGGGTCTGACCCCACTGGAAGGTCTGGTAATGGGTACTCGCTCTGGCGACATCGACCCAGCCATCATTTTCCACCTGCATGACACTCTGGGCATGAGCATCGATCAGATCAACAAGATGCTGACTAAAGAGTCTGGCCTGCTGGGTCTGACCGAAGTGACCAGCGACTGCCGTTATGTAGAAGATAACTACAAAGAAAAAGCTGACGCTAAACGTGCAATGGACGTTTACTGCCACCGTCTGGCGAAATACATCGGTTCTTACACTGCACTGATGGAAGGTCGTCTGGATGCGGTTATCTTCACCGGTGGTATCGGTGAAAACGCCGCAATGGTTCGCGAACTGTCCCTGGGCAAACTGGGCGTTCTGGGCTTCGAAGTTGATCACGAACGCAACCTGGCTGCCCGTTTCGGCAAGTCTGGCTTCATCAACAAAGAAGGCACCCGTCCTGCCATCGTTATCCCGACCAACGAAGAACTGGTCATCGCACAAGACGCAAGCCGTCTGACTGCCTAATATCACACCGCCAGCTTAGCTGGCGGTGCTGTTTTGTATCCCGCCTGAAACTGGCGGTAACGAAAGAGGATAAACCGTGTCCCGTATTATTATGCTGATCCCTACCGGAACCAGCGTCGGCCTGACCAGCGTCAGCCTTGGCGTTATCCGTGCTATGGAACGCAAAGGCGTTCGTCTGAGCGTCTTTAAGCCAATCGCTCAGCCACGCACCGGTGGCGATGCGCCTGACCAGACTACCACTATCGTTCGCGCGAACTCATCTACCACGACTGCAGCTGAACCACTGAAGATGAGCCACGTAGAAGCCCTGCTCTCCAGCAATCAGAAAGATGTGCTGATGGAAGAGATCATCGCTAACTACCACGCGAATACCAAAGATGCTGAAGTGGTTCTGGTTGAAGGCCTGGTCCCAACCCGTAAACACCAGTTTGCTCAGTCTCTGAACTACGAAATTGCGAAAACGCTGAACGCGGAAATCGTCTTCGTCATGTCTCAGGGTACCGACACCCCAGAACAGCTGAACGAGCGTATTGAACTGACTCGTAACAGCTTCGGTGGCGCGAAAAACACCAACATCACCGGCGTTATCGTTAACAAACTGAACGCACCGGTTGATGAACAGGGCCGTACTCGCCCGGATCTGTCCGAGATCTTCGACGACTCTTCCAAAGCAAAAGTCGTTAAAATCGATGCCGACCAGCTGAAAACCTCCAGCACCCTGCCTGTTCTCGGCGCGGTACCATGGAGCTTCGATCTGATCGCCACTCGTGCTATCGATATGGCGCGTCACCTGAATGCGACCGTGATCAACGAAGGCGACATCAACACCCGCCGCGTGAAATCCGTCACCTTCTGCGCACGCAGCATCCCGCACATGCTGGAGCACTTCCGTGCAGGTTCCCTGCTGGTAACTTCCGCAGACCGTCCTGACGTTCTGGTTGCCGCTTGCCTCGCAGCAATGAACGGCGTGGAAATCGGTGCCCTGCTGCTGACCGGCGGCTACGAAATGGACGCGCGCATCACTAAGCTGTGCGAACGTGCATTCGAAACCGGCCTGCCGGTATTCATGGTGAACACCAACACCTGGCAGACCTCTCTGAGCCTGCAGAGCTTCAACCTGGAAGTTCCAGTTGATGACCGCGAGCGCATCGAGAAAGTTCAGGAATACGTGGCGAACTTTATCAATCCAGAGTGGATTGATTCCCTGACCGCGACTTCCGAACACAGCCGTCGTCTGTCTCCACCAGCGTTCCGCTACCAGCTGACCGAGCTGGCACGTAAAGCGGGCAAACGCGTTGTTCTGCCAGAAGGCGACGAACCACGTACCGTGAAAGCGGCTGCTATCTGTGCTGAACGCGGTATTGCGACCTGCGTACTGCTGGGTAACCCAGACGAGATCACCCGCGTTGCAGCGTCTCAGGGCGTTGAACTGGGCGCTGGCGTTGAAATCGTTGACCCAGAAGTGGTTCGCGAAAGCTACGTTGCTCGCCTGGTCGAACTGCGTAAGAACAAAGGCATGACCGAAACCGTTGCCCGCGAACAGCTGGAAGACAACGTGGTTCTCGGTACCCTGATGCTGGAACAAGACGACGTTGACGGTCTGGTTTCCGGTGCCGTTCACACCACTGCGAACACCATTCGTCCACCGCTGCAGCTTATTAAAACTGCGCCGGGCAGCTCTCTGGTGTCCTCCGTGTTCTTCATGCTGCTGCCAGAACAGGTTTACGTTTACGGCGACTGCGCGATCAACCCGGACCCAACTGCAGAGCAGCTGGCAGAAATCGCTATTCAGTCCGCTGAATCCGCGATTGCCTTCGGTATCGAACCACGCGTTGCGATGCTCTCCTACTCCACCGGTACCTCTGGTGCAGGTAGCGACGTAGAGAAAGTACGCGAAGCGACTCGTCTGGCGCAGGAAAAACGTCCTGACCTGATGATCGACGGCCCGCTGCAGTACGACGCCGCGGTTATGGCTGACGTTGCGAAATCCAAAGCACCGAACTCTCCGGTTGCAGGTCGCGCTACCGTGTTCATCTTCCCAGATCTGAACACCGGTAACACCACCTACAAAGCGGTACAGCGTTCTGCCGACCTGATCTCCATCGGGCCGATGCTGCAGGGTATGCGCAAGCCGGTGAACGATCTGTCTCGTGGCGCGCTGGTAGACGATATCGTCTACACCATCGCTCTGACCGCGATCCAGTCTTCACAGCAGCAGTAATCCTTATTCCGCCCGTTCGCGGGCGGTTTAAAGGCAAAAAAAATCCGGAGACGGGAAACCGCTCCGGATTTTTTATATCTGTCGTTTAGTCGCGCTTATTCCGCTTCTTCTTCAACGTGGGCTTCGTTGTTGGCATTGCGGGTCATCCACAGCGCCAGCGCCTTCAGCGAGTCGTCAGTAAACTCATCGCAGCGCGCGGTGATCTCTTCCGGCGTCATCCAGCGAACTTCGCTCACCTCTTCTTCCTGCAGCGCAAACGGCCCGTGAGAAACGCAGCTGAACAGGCTTCCCCAGACGCGACAGTTCTTATCTTCAAAGTAAAACTGCCCGTGATCGGCAAACGGTACGCCAGCGATACCCAACTCTTCTTCCGCTTCACGGCGAGCAGACTCCAGCAGCGGTTCGTCAGCCTGAACAACACCCCCAGCGGTGGCGTCCAGCTTACCCGGCTGATAGTCTTTCGTCTCCGTACGGCGCTGCACCAGAATGTTGCCCATACCGTCGTGGACGACGATATAGGTTGCCCGGTGCCGCAGACACTGCGCGCGCATCTGCTCACGGCTCGCTTGCGCGATGACCTCATTGTCTTCGTTGACAATATCGACCCATTCCGTGCTTGCCAAATGATTCTGCTCGACCATCCGTAAACCTTAAATTGAAAGCGCTCTTACGGCGCGTTTTATGATTGATGGGTAACTTACGGGTTAATGGCAACCTCTGCAATAACCTGTTGATCATTGAGTGCGAAAACCTGCAGCCTACCCTCGTCAAGCATCCCATAGCTTGCGGCAAAACCGCCTTTGGGAATGCTAACCGAACCGGGGTTAAATAAGAATATATCGCCGCGTTTTTCTGCCACCGGCAGGTGGGTATGACCATACGCCAGCACGTCTCCAGCCGACAGCGGCGGCAGATTATCAGGATGATAAAGATGGCCGTGGGTCAGAAACAGGCGCTGTGAATCGGTGAGTACCTGCTGCCAGGATACGGTAATGGGAAACGTAAGCAGCATCTGGTCAACTTCGCTATCGCAGTTGCCGCGCACCGCAATAATGCGATCGGCTATGGTGTTCAGCCGCTCTGCCACCTGTGCCGGGTCATAGCCTTCCGGTAACGCATTGCGCGGCCCGTGGTTAAGCACATCACCCAGAATAATCAGCCAGCGCGCGCCGCTCTCGGCAAACCGCGCTAGCACGCTTTCGGTGGCCGGTAGCGAGCCGTGAATATCCGATGCAAACATCAGTTTCATGAGTCAATTCCCCACAATGATAACCTTGCCATCATAATGGATTTCCACACTTTTTTCAGCCTGTGCGTTTTGCCGAAAGTGCAACATAGCGCTGCACGGAAGCCCGCTGCCACTGGAACGTAGCGTAGTCGGCGAGACGTTCCGGAACATCGTCGCCGTTCAGCACCAGGCGATTAATCATTAGCGCCAGGTCTGTATCGGCAAGACACCACTCACCGAACAAATTAGGCCGACCGTCGGCCAGTAATGCACTGGCAGTGTCAAACAGTTTAGCCGCGCTTTTGCGTCCTGCTTCGGTCAAAGGTGCTTTTTTCTCTCCGGCGAAAATCACCGCCGTGGATCGCTCTTCGCGAATGGGCATCAGATCGCTGCGTAGCCACGCCTGAATCTGGCGCGCGCGGGCGCGTTTTTGCAGGTCGTGAGGGTACAAACGCTCCCACTCCGGCGGCGCAAAGCGTTCATCAAGATATTCGGTAATCGCGGAGGATTCGCTGAGCTCGAAGCCATCAACATCCAGCAGCGGCACGCGACGGGTAGCAGAGTAACCGCGCCAGCCCGGCTGGAGATGTTCGCCAAGGCCAAGATTGACGGTTTTGAGGGTAAACGGCAGCCCCTTTTCCTGCAGGGCAACGTAGACGGACATCACGTAGGGCGAGAAAAAATCGGAATCAGACCAAAGCGTTATCACAGGCTGGCTCATAGCGTCCTCAATCACGGGCAGGAGATGCACGAACGATGGACGCAGAACGCGTCCATCCAACATGCAGTCAACATAGCCTGTCTGGCGGGCGATGTCACTTGCCCGCAACATGAGGATTTTGCAATCAGCCGACCACCAGCGTTTTCGGCTCCAGATAGGCCTGCATCCCCCATTTGCCCATCTCACGGCCCAAACCCGACTGCTTCACGCCGCCAAACGGCGCCAGCGGCTCATGTTCAAGCGTATTGACCATCACGCGGCCGGATTCAATCTGCATAGCCAGCGCTTCACCACGCTCGCGAGAACCGCTTAGCACCATGGCGTTGAGGCCATAATCGGTATCGTTAGCAATCGCCAACGCTTCGGCCTCGTCGCGGTAAGGGATAATAACCAGCACCGGCCCGAAGATCTCTTCGCGGGCGATACGCATCTGGTTGGTCACATCGGTAAAAATGGTCGGCTTCACGTACCAGCCCTTCTCTTGTCCCGCGACGCGCCCTTCTCCGCCAACCAGGATTCGCGCCCCTTCCTGCTGCCCCAACTGAATATAACCCTGCACGCGCTGCCACTGTTTCTGGCTGACCATCGGGCCAATCACCGTCTGGCTATCTCGGGGGTTGCCGGCGGTGAACCTGGCAACGGCAGCAGAGAACGCCTGTTCGAACTCAGCCTGACGAGTGGCTGGCACCAGAATGCGCGTTCCGGCAATACATGCCTGCCCGCTATTCATAAACCCAGCTTCCAGCGCCAGTTGTACCGCGGTGTTCACATCCGCATCGTCAAGGATCACCGTCGGTGATTTGCCGCCGAGTTCCAGCGTCACGCGTTTGAGCGTGCGGGCGCCGCTTTCCACAATATGTTTCCCCACAGCCGTCGATCCGGTAAAGGAGATTTTGGCGATGTCGGGATGGTGATTGATGGTGTCACCCACCACCTCGCCCCGCCCGGTGACAATGTTAAATACACCCGCTGGAATCTGCGCGGCGTGCAGCGCTTCGGTCACAATTTGCGTCTGCCAGGCGCTCATTTCGCTTGGTTTGATAACCGCAGTACAGCCAGAAGCCATCGCGGTCGCGAGCTTATTGCAGATAAAACCAGCATCGCTGTTCCATGGGGTAATCAGCCCGGCGACACCGACCGGCGTCATCACCACTTTGGCTCGGCCTACCCGCTCTTCAAAGCTAAATGATTTAAGCGCATCGATGGCACAGCGAATGGTCTGCGCCGGCCAGGCTGCCATCCAGTGTGCGCGTGCCGATGGCGCGCCGTACTCGGTGATAAGCGCTTCCAGCAGATCCGCTTCTCGCGCCTGTACGGCCAGATACATTCTCTCCAGCACTGCAATGCGCTCTTCACGAGAGGTCTTCGACCAGGCAGGAAACGCGGCTTTCGCAGCGGCAATGGCGCGCTGGGTGTCCTCTTCATCCGCCAGTCGTACCTGGCCAATCACCGCTTCGGTTGCTGGGTTAAACAGGTCAAAAAGCTCGCTGCCGTGTGGGGTAACAAACTCGCCGTTGATATAAATCTGGTTGATGTGCAGCATGATTCGGTCCTCTCATCGTGGGATGTCGTGCAGTATAGGAGCGCTATATCGTTACGATAAGAGGGTATAATATGGATAACCTGTCACGAAAATCGGAACAATCATGCACCGCAGCGGCCTTACCGAACTTAAAATCGTCCTTGCCGTCACCCGCCAGCAAAGCTTTCGCGCCGCTGCGCGCGAACTGGGAATGTCAGCGACGGCCGTCAGCAACGCCGTCGCCGGGCTGGAGTCACGGCTTAATGTCCGGCTTTTTAACCGTACCACCCGTAGCGTCGCGTTAACGGAACAGGGCCAGCGCTACGTGGCGCGCATCGCTCCGGCCCTGGCGGAAATTCAGCGCGCCGCCGAGGAGATTGCCTCCGAGCCGGGAAACCCAACGGGGACGCTGCGCATCAACGCCCCGCGCGAATGCGTTTCGCTCCTGTTCCGGCTGTTTGATACCTATCTGCAGCGCTACCCGCAGATGCGCCTGGATATCGCCACCGAGGCACGGCTTATCGACATTGTGGCGGAGGGATTTGACGCCGGTATTCGCCTCGCCGAGTCGGTACCCCAGGATATGATTGCCGTCACCCTGACCCCGGATGCGCGGATGCTGATTGTCGGCTCGCCGGACTACTTTGAGCGTCACGGCAAGCCGCGTACCCCCGATGACCTCCAGCAACATCAAAGCATCGGCATGCGCATGTCCCACGGCGGGGTTTATCACTGGGAACTGGAGCACCATCAGCAGAAGTTTACCGTGAATGTCCCACCACGGATTATCGTCAGCGAGATGCAGGCAATTCACCGTTCGGCGCTAGCCGGGTTGGGGCTGGCGTTTATCTCAGAGTGGTTTGTCCAGGAGGATCTCAACAGCGGCAAGCTTGTTAGCGTAATGGACGAGTGGTGCCCAACCTTTGGCGGCCTGCGTCTTTATTATCCGGGGCATCGACATGTGCTGCCCGCGCTGCGTGCGTTTGTTGAACTGGCGCACGAACTGAACGCGCGCCAGACCCTGCCGCGATAAAGATGCTTTAGTGTATGATGAACAGGAAAACAAAAATTACGGAGAACACCTGCAATGCCTCAGTCTGACGCCATCATTCGCATCAAAAATTTACGCCTGCGTACGTTTATCGGCATTAAGGAAGAGGAGATTGCCAACCGCCAGGACGTGGTTATCAATCTTGAAATTCGCTACCCGGCGGAAAAGTCACGCAACAGCGAAGATATTAACGATGCGCTGAACTATCGCACCATTACCAAGAGCATTATTCGTCACGTTGAGAATAACCGCTTCTCTTTACTGGAAAAATTAACTCAGGATGTGCTCGATATCGCACGCGAACATCACTGGGTCACTTATGCTGAAGTAGAGGTCGATAAAGTTCACGCGCTGCGCTATGCCGATTCGGTATCCATTACCCTGAGCTGGCAACGCTAAGCGCTCCCTTCGGGAGGTGGCATGAAAATTCTGATTACCGGCGGCACTGGGCTGATTGGCCGCCATTTAATTCCGCGTTTACTGACGCTCGGGCACACGGTCTGCGTGGTGACCCGCTCACCGGAAAAAGCCCGCCAGACGCTCGACCCGCGCGTTGAGCTGTGGCCTGGGCTACAGAACATGTCATCGCTCGACGGTATTGACGCCGTTATCAATCTTGCCGGTGAACCCATCGCCGACAAGCGCTGGACGGCGCAGCAAAAGCAGAAACTGTGCGACAGCCGCTGGGGGATCACCCAGCGAATTAGCGATTTAATTCAGGCGAGCGCGACGCCCCCTTCGGTCCTGATTTCTGGCTCGGCCACCGGCTATTACGGCGACCTCGGCGAGGTTGTGGTGACGGAGGAGGAGCCACCGCATAACGAATTTACCCATAAACTGTGCGCGCGCTGGGAGCAAATAGCCTGCACGGCACAAAGCGAATACACCCGCGTCTGTCTGCTGCGCACCGGCGTAGTGCTGGCGCCAAAAGGCGGCATCCTCGCTAAACTACTGCCACCGTTCAGGCTAGGCCTTGGCGGCCCCATTGGCAACGGCAGGCAGTATATGGCGTGGATCCATATCGACGATATGGTCAACGGTATTCTCTGGCTGCTGGATAATGATTTGCGCGGGCCGTTTAATCTGGTTTCGCCCTACCCGGTACATAACGAGCAGTTCTCCCACGCGCTGGGTCAGGCGCTGAATCGCCCGGCCATTCTTCGCGTCCCTGCCACCGCTATACGCTTGCTGATGGGCGAATCATCGGTGCTGGTGCTGGGCGGCCAGCGCGCGCTACCCAAACGGCTTGAAGCCGCCGGGTTTGCATTTCGCTGGTACGATTTAGATGAAGCGTTGGGCGATATTCTCGCCCACTGATACTCCACACGGCGGTGATGGCGCCTGGCTATCACCGTGCTTTTCCCACCTCTGGAATTCGCTACGCAGTTCCGTCATCAAGCGCCTATCCCTCTGATACAAACGTGAAGCCGCTTCCAACGCGTTACCTCCCGCTTTGCCATAACTCCCCTGCGGACTTTATTGCGCCTACTTAATATTGACAACCGTCAACACAGTATCAATACTCTACGGGACACATTGATGAAGGAACTTCCAGATAAACATATCAGGGCAGCCATTGATTACGTGCTAAGGCGAGGCTGGTTGTTCATCGCCAGCGGTAAAAGCGCCCACTGTTTTGGCCGCTTACAGTGCGGTACGGCCGAACATCGGGATCATATGATGAGCATATGGTCGACCCCAGCCGTTCCGTTGCACCACGCACGGCAAATTAAACGCATGGTCGACCGCTGCCAGCCCAAACATTCGTAGAGCAAGGGAGAAACAAAATGCCGTTATTCAACTTCACGCTAACGCTTTCCGGGGTCAGTCGCAGCACTCCGGGCCTTGAAGAGGCGCTGTATCACGCGCATTGCGCTGATGCGCTGATCTGCTTCTACGGAACGGCGGTCTATCTTGATTTCGACAGGGAAAGCGACACCTTAGAGCAGGCCATTCTTTGTGCCATTCGGGATATTGAATCTGCGCCATCGCTCAATGCGAGGGTAGAGTCGGTCGATTCGACCCTCGTCGGGCTCAGTGATATTGCCGAACTGACCGGCGTTTCCCGCCAGGCTATTTCGCTGCTTAAAGACGGTGCGCGCGGCACAGGTCAGTTTCCAGCGCCTATCCAGCGTGTGAAGGGCAATTCCCCACTCTGGCGCTGGCAAACTGTCGTGGAATGGCTGGTAACGGAGGAGCGCATTGACGAGAACTCACCAATGGTCGCGCATGCCCGCACGCTGGATAGCCTCAATCTGGCGCTACAGCTTCGCGCTTCTCAGGAGAGCCAAACGGTGTTGCACTATTTCCAGCGTCTGGAACGCACTACCGTTCTCAACGGCTAATTCCATGCCATTACGCCGCCTGCGGTGCTAAAGTACGGCCTCAGATTTTGCTTAATGGCATAGGAAAATGGCAACCCTCATCACCCGGCGACTACAGCTTTCTCCCTTTAATGACAGTGACTGGCCCTTCTTTCTTCATCTGCGACAAAATCATGAGGTGATGCAGTTTATGGGGGAGGTGCTTGACGAGGCGGCAATACGTGCAATTTTTGCCCTACGCTGCGACTCCCCTGCGATCTTTGTTATCCGCGATGAAAACGGTACGCCGCTTGGCGATATTGGGCTGCAGATCAGCAGTAAAAATCCCCATGAGGCGGATGTTGGCTATGCGCTGCTGCCAGAGGCGCAGGGCAAAGGGTTTGCCAGCGAGGCGCTCGGTGCAATATGCGATTATGGCTTTCAACAGCTTGGCCTATGGGCCATTAATGCCTGGGTACTGGGCGATAATCAAGGTTCGGCAAGGCTACTGGAAAAGCACGGTTTTATCCGCACACAGGTACTGACCAAAGCCTATAGGCTGAACGGTAAGGATTACGATGACTGGGTTTACCGGCGGGAAAATGCCCCCACGCATGCGTGAGGGCGAGTGAAACTTACTTTAATGCACCGCTCAGGAACTGCTGCAGACGCGGGCTCTTCGGATTGCCAAACAGCTCTTCCGGGTTACCTTCTTCCTCAATTTTGCCCTGATGCAGGAAAATCACGTGCGATGAAACATGGCGAGCAAAGCCCATTTCGTGGGTCACCACCACCATGGTTTTTCCCTCTTCCGCCAGCTTCTGCATAATGCGCAGCACCTCGCCCACCAGCTCAGGGTCAAGCGCGGAGGTCGGCTCATCAAATAACAGCACCTCCGGCTCCATCGCCAGCGCCCGGGCAATGGAAACGCGCTGCTGCTGGCCACCGGACAAATGCACCGGGTATTTACTCTGCTGGCGCTCGTCGATGCCTACTTTTGCCAGGTACTTCACCGCGCGATCGCGCGCTTCCTGCTTGCTCAAGCCCAGCACCTGAATCGGCGCTTCCATCACGTTTTCCAGCACCGTCATGTGGCTCCACAGGTTGAAGTGCTGAAACACCATCGTCAGGCGCGTGCGCAGCAGGCGAAGCTGGTTTTTATCCGCCACCTTCAGCTGACCGTCGCTATCGCGGACCAGGCCAATGTTCTCACCGTTAACGATAATGGTGCCTTCGCTTGGCTTCTCAAGGAAGTTAATGCAGCGCAAAAAGGTACTCTTACCGGAACCGGAAGAGCCGATGATGCTGATCACATCCCCGGCGTTTGCCTTCAGCGATACGCCCTTCAGCACCTCGTGCTCGCCATAGCGTTTGTGCAGGTCGATTACGTTTAGTTTTTTATCAGACATCATATTCTCAGTGCGTAGAAGACGGTTTCATGTGCTGTAACCAGCGCTTTTCCGCTTTGCGGAACAGGCTAATCAGTACATAAGAGATAGCCAAATAGAGCACCGCCGCAATGCCGAAGGCGGTAAAGGGTTGATAGGTAGCCGAGTTAATATCGCGCGCAATCTTCAGCAAGTCAGGCACGGTGGCGGTAAATGCCAGCGCCGTTGAATGCAGCATCAGGATAACTTCATTACTGTAGGCCGGCAGCGCAATGCGCAGCGCCGATGGCAGAATGATGCAGCGATAAAGCTTAAACGACGAGAAACCATAGGCGCGCGCTGCTTCCACTTCTCCCGCCGGAACCGAGCGAATCGCCCCGGCAAAAATCTCGGTGGTGTAAGCGCAGGTATTGAGCGTCAGCGCCAGCACCGTACAGTTCAGGCCGCTGCGGAAGAAGGCGTTTAACAGCTCCGTGCCTTTGACGATTTCCAGCGTATACATGCCGGAATAGAACACCAGCAGCTGCACATAGAGCGGCGTACCGCGGAAAATATAGGTAAATAGCCACACCGGGAATTTGATGTATTTATTGCTGGAGACGCGGGCAATGGCCAGAAACAGCGCCAACACGCCGCCCATCACCACCGACAGCACCAGCAGCCAGAGGGTAATCGCGACGCCGGTAAAGCGATAGCCATCGGTCCACAGCAGCGATTTCCAATACTCCTGAATGATCTCAATCACAGGTCAGCCCTCTTCACGCCCACGGAGTAGCGGCGTTCGAGCAGCAGCAACACGCCATTGGAAACGGTAGTAAATAGCAGATAAATCAAGCCACAGACGATGGCGAAGTAGAACGGTTCCCAGGTGCTTTTACCGGCAAGTTGGGTCGCTTTGACCACGTCTTCCAGACCCAGCAGCGAGACCAGCGCGGTCGCTTTGAGGATAACCTGCCAGTTATTGCCAATACCCGGCAGCGCATAGCGCATCATCGCGGGGAACAGAATACGCCGGAAGGTTTGTGCGCCGGTGAAGCCAAAAGCCGTCGCGGCTTCGATATGACCTTTAGGCACCGCCATAAACGCACCGCGGAAGGTTTCGGTGAAATAAGCGCCGTAGATAAAACCAAGGGTGATGATACCGGCGATCATCGGATCGATATCAAACTGCGCCAGCCCGAGCGCGTCGGTCAGCACGTTGAGCGCCATCTGCAGCCCGTAGAAAATCAGCAGCATCAGCACCAAATCGGGTACGCCACGAATCAGCGTGGTGTAGCCCTCAAAAATTAACGCCAGTACGCGATTTCGGGAGAGCTTTGCTCCCGCGCCCACCAGACCAATAAGCACGGCAAGAACCACTGAGCTGATAGCCAGCTCAAGGGTGACAAGAGCGCCCTGAAAAATTACCTGTGAAAACCCGTACAGCATGCTGCCAGTCCTGTCTTTACGCCCACCGTTTTGTGCGTGCAAAACGGTGGGTTACTCGTGATGATTACTCGCCGTAAACGTTAAAATCGAAGTACTTCTTCGCCAGCTTGTCGTAGGTGCCGTCGGCACGCATATCAGCAAACGCTTTGTTCAGCGCGTTCAGCAGCTCGGTGTCGTCTTTACGCAGACCCATACCGGTACCCACACCGAACAGCTTCACGTCTTTAATGGACGGGCCGCCGAACTGGTAGTCTTTACCGATAGGCTGTTTCAGGAAACCTTCACTTGCCGCCACTTCGTCCTGGAACGCTGCATCAATACGACCAGCGGTCAGGTCAGAGTAGATATTGTCCTGCCCCTGATAAGAGACAATTTCAATACCCTTCGGCGCCCAGTGTTCGTTACCGTACGTCTCCTGAGTGGTGCCCTGCAGTACGCCCACGCGCTTGCCTTTCAGCGTGGCGAGGTCCGGCGTAATTGGAGCACCTTTTTTTACTACCAGACGGGAGTCAGCAGCATAGAGTTTGTCGGTAAAGGCGATTTCCTGCTGACGTTTTTCAGTGATCGACAGCGAGGACATGATGGCATCGATTTTCTTCGCTTTCAGCGAGGGGATCAGGGCGTCCAGCGGGTTTTCTACGAAGGTACATTGTGCCTGGATGCGCTTACACAGCTCTTTTGCCAGATCAATGTCGAAACCCACTAATTCACCCTGCGCATTCTTTGATTCGAACGGTGCATACGTTGGGTCAGTACCGATACGCACTTTTTGCGGGATTGCTGCAAATGCGCTTGATGCAGAAGCAAGCGCTAATACCAGAGAAAAAGACAACGCCAGTTTTTTCATATCATCCTCTACAAGCTGTGATTCTTGTGTGTTTTTTAGAAATAATCTGAGCAGTTATCGTGCCATCTTTCGGCCCTTCAAGGCAAAGCATTCTGCCCTTCAGGCTGGCTTTTTTCTCATTAAAAATGCTTAATTATGCAACCTCGCGCAACTTTCGAACAAAAAACGCACCATCGTGGTGCAAGAACAAATATATGCACCACGATGATACATGCTACCGGTTAGTCGCCGTAGACGTTGAAGTTAAAATACTTCTTCGCCATCTTGTCGTAGGTACCGTCCGCGCGCAGCTCCGCTAACGCTTTATCGAACGCCGCTTTCAGCTCTACGTCATCTTTACGCAGCCCAACACCGGTGCCGTCACCGAAGTATTTCTTGTCTTTTACCGACGGGCCAGCAAACTCAAAATCTTTACCGGCAGGCTGTTTCAGGAAGCCTTCGCTGGCGGCGACTTCATCCTGCAATGCCGCATCCAGTCGGCCAGCGGCCAGGTCGGCGTAGATCAGATCCTGGTTTTGATAGGCCACCACGTCCACGCCTTTGCTGCGCCAGTTTTCATTGGCGTAAGCTTCCTGCGTTGAACCCTGAAGCACACCGATGTGCTTGCCCTTCAGACCGTCCAGCGTCGGTTTAACCGAAGAACCTTTGGCTGCAATCAGGCGGGAATCTGCCGCGTACAGCTTGTTGGAGAAGGCAATCTCCTGCTGGCGCTTTTCGGTGATCGACAGCGAAGAGATAATCGCGTCAATTTTCTTCGCCTTCAGTGACGGGATCAGCGCGTCAAAATCGCTGCCAACCCAGGTGCACTTGATGCTGGCGCGTTTACACATTTCGTTGCCCAGATCGATATCAAAGCCAATAAAATCGCCTTTGGCATCTTTCGATGAGAACGGTGCGTAGGTGGTATCGGTACCAATGCGGATGCTCTGTGGCAGTGCGGCAAATACGCTGGAGGCGCTGCTGAGACCCAGCAGCAAAGAGAGAGCCAGAACCGTCTTTTTCATACGTTCCCCTATTAAACCGTGATGTCGTTAACTGCTAATAGTTATGTTGTGTTGTGTCTGCAAAACCTACTCTGCATCTTCCGTGCCATCTTTAACGTTGCAAAAACAGTCGATGTTAAATTTGTTAACAAAAAGATAATGAGAGGTGATCATCAGGAAAGATATCAGCCGCAGCGTATAAATCGAGTACAAAAGTGCAAACGGGATGATTAAATATCGAGGATTTGATCGGTGTTACACAATTGCCCTGAAACAGGGCAAAAGCGACATCATGCACGATGGTGGCGCAGAGTTATGCGCCGGTCCAACGAGTAAAGAGATCTTCTGGCAGGGTGATATCGAAAAGATCGAGCACGCGGTTAACGGTCTGGTTAATCACGTCATCCAGCGTTTGCGGGCGATGATAAAACGCCGGAACCGGCGGCATGATCACCGCGCCGATTTCCGCCGCTTGGGTCATCAGCCGCAGATGGCCTAAATGCAGCGGCGTTTCGCGCACGCACAGCACCAGCGGGCGGCGCTCTTTCAGCACCACGTCGGCCGCGCGGGTCAGCAGGCCGTCGGTATAGCTGTTCACGATGCCGGAGAGCGTTTTTATCGAGCACGGCAGGATAACCATACCAGCGGTTTTGAACGAGCCAGAAGAGATGCTTGCGGCGATATCTCGCGCATCGTACACCACGTCCGCCAGCGCCTGAACCTCACGCAGCGAGAAATCCGTTTCCAGCGCCAGCGTCTGCCTTGCCGCCTGGCTCATCACCAGATGCGTTTCGACGTCCGCCACAGTTTGCAGCACCTGCAGCAGGCGCACGCCGTAAATAGCGCCGCTTGCGCCGGAAATACCAATGATGAGTCGTTTCACACGAACCGCCCTGTAGCCATAATGGGGCAAACTTTGCCGGATTACGGCGCCAGACGCAACCGCAACGCGTCGCTATCCGTCACCGAACTGCCGCGCGCCACCAGCCGCACTGGGAGCAGCAGATTGCGTTCGCTTTCGTCGTTCATCAGCAACTGAAAGGCATCTCGCCCCAGTTCACGCTTATCAACCGCTACCGTGGTCAGCGGCGGATGGGCCCAGGCCGCGGCATCGATGTCATCGAACCCGACGATGGCCACCTCTTCCGGCACGCGAATGCCCCGACGGGCGCACTCGCGCATCGCCACCAGCGCGGCTACGTCGTTATAGGCAAAAATCGCATCCGGCGGCTGCGGTAGCGCCAGCAGTCGTGACATTCCTTCAACCAGAGCCTGCTCGATCTCTTTAATCGGCGGCACCTCAACACAGTATTCTGGCGCGAGCGTCATCCCGGCATCAAACAGCGCCTGCTGATAACCCTCGACGCGCTGACGAATACTGTAGTGGCGCTGTGAAGTCCCCAGAAATGCAATGCGGGTTCTCCCCTGCTCCAGCAGATGACGCGTGGCAATGAAACCGCCGTGGAAATTATCCGGGTTCACGCAGGGAAAATCAGCTGCCCATAAATCGACCAGCGCCACCGGCAGGGCCGTCTGGCGTAGTTCGGCCAGCACCTCTGGCTCAAGGTAGCCGGCGCAAACCAACGCATCCGGCTGGTGCAGTTGAATCAGTTCAGTCACCGAATCCTGTGGGCCAATAGGTTGAAAACTCATGGCGATATCATTTTCCCGGCAGGCATCCGCCACGCCCAGCATCACCGTCGAGTAGAACGGCAGCGCGCTGGCGATATTGTGTTCCCGGTGGAGTAAAAACATCAGCCGCTTAATACGGCCGCTACGCAGACGGCTAAAGTCATAGCCCTCTGCCTGAGCAATCGCCAGGATGCGCTGCCGCGTTTCATCACCGAGCCCCGGTTGCCCTTTGAGGGCGCGGGAGACCGCCGCAATCGAAACGCCGCACGCCGTGGCAATATCTTTGATTCTAATTTTCTTCGCCATTCCGTTCGTTTCCGCCTGTTCGCTATCATGCCGGACAGAGGATACCACGCCCCCTATTCTGCTCGTAAAGTAAGATTTCTATTTACTAAACAAACTAACGCCACACTACCAATAACTCCTAAAAATGACTTTCGCCTTAACAAAATCATCAATGATTGTGACATGCATCACTAATTAAAGTTTATTTATAGTAAAAACAAGATCAAATTCACTCTTTAAAACGTACGCTATATACCCGCTTTTCGCTCAGGATCTATGCTCAGCGCCGTTAGTTATTTACTAAAAATCGTCAGAGATACGCCGTAATGACTTTTTGAATCATCACACCCTGTTCGAGGATTGGTTATGACCATTGCTGATAACCTGGATACTGATGTACAGACCGTTGATGCGGGAGAGACGCTCTCTACCCGCGAAAAGATAGGCTATGGATTAGGCGATGCAGGCGGGCATTGCATCTCAGATTTGATTAGCGGCTTTTTGCTCTTTTTCTACACCGATGTCTTTGGGCTGAGCCCCGCTATCGTCGGTGCGATGTTCTTCACTCTGCGTATCTTTGATGCCGTTTCTGACCCGGTCATGGGCGTGATTGCCGACCGTACCCGCAGCCGCTGGGGTCGTTTTCGCCCATGGCAACTCTGGACTGCCGTGCCGCTGGGCATCATCGGCATTCTGACCTTTACCGTCCCGGACATGAGCGCGAACGCAAAAATCGCCTGGGCGTTCGGCACCTACTTCCTGCTCTCCATCGGCTACACCGCCAACAACGTGCCTTACTGCGCGTTGATCAACGCCATCACCAACCGTCACGATCAGGTGATGTCCTGCCAGTCCTGGCGCTTCGTGTTAAGCGGCATTGCCGGTTTCCTCGTCTCGGTGGGTCTGCCGTGGATGGTGGAATATTTTGGTCAAGGCAACCTGGCTAAGGGTTATCAGTATGGCGTTACCGTACTGTGCACCATCGGCATGGTGCTGTTCCTGCTGTGCTTCTTCTGGGTGAAAGAGCGTGTGCCGCTATCGCTGGCGGGTAACTTTACCCTGCGCGAACACCTGGCCGGGCTGCGCAAAAATGACCAACTGCTGATGATGCTAGTAATGTCCTTCCTGCTGGTGAATATTCTCTGTATTCGCGGCGGCGGCTACATGTACTTTATCTCCTACGCGCTTGAGGGCGGCGCTGGGTATATGTCGATGTTCTTCGGTATCCTCACCGTTTCCGGGATTGCCGGGGCCATGATCGTCAACCCGCTCTCGCGCCGCGTCGATATGGTGCGCCTCTACTACTGGACTAACCTCGTGCTGGTCGCCTTCGGAATTGGCATGTACTTTCTGCCGGTTGGCCCGCAATACCAGGTGCTGTGGCTGGTCTGCATTGCGGTTAACAGCGTGATTCAGGGCTTCACCCTGCCGCTGCACTTCTCGATTATGGCCTTCGCCGATGATTACGGCGAATGGAAAACCGGCGTGCGTTCCTCCGGGATGAACTTCGCCTTTAACCTCTTTTTCATCAAGCTCTCCTGGGCCTCTTCCGGCGGAATTATCAGCCTGATCCTGATTATGGTGGCCTATCAGCCTGGGCTTGGAAACCAGACGCCAGCGTCTATCCATGGCATCACCCTGCTGCAAAGCCTGGTACCAGCGCTGTTCCACTTTGTGCTCGCCATGTGCCTGCTGAAGTGCCGTCTTAACGGCCCAATGATGAAACGTATTTCTACCGACCTTCACCAACGCCATTCACACATTTCCTGAGGTAAACATGATGCAGTCTGATGTGATTGAAGCCGATCTGAACCGAATCACCATTACCGACCCATTTTTAGGGGAATACCAGCGCCTCATCCGCGATGTGGTTATCCCTTATCAGTGGGAAGCGCTGAATGACAATCTTCCGGAGGCGGAACCCAGCCACGCGCTGGCTAACTACCGCATTGCCGCCGGTCTTGAGCAGGGTGATTTTTATGGGATGGTCTTTCAGGACAGCGATGTCACCAAATGGCTGGAAGCGGTTGCCTGGTCACTCAGCCAGAAGCCTGACGCCCAACTGGAAAAGACCGCCGATGAGGTGATTGAACTGCTGGCGCAGGCGCAGTGTGAAGATGGTTATCTGAATACCTGGTATACCGTAAAAGAGCCGGGCTTACGCTGGACCAACGTGGCTGAGTGCCACGAGCTTTACTGCGCCGGACACCTGTTCGAAGCGGCGGTGGCGTTTTACCACGCCACCGGCAAGCGTCGCCTGCTCGATATTTCCTGCCGCTTTGCCGATCACATCGACACGGTTTTCGGCCCCACCCCCGGGAAGCTGCGCGGCTATCCGGGGCATCCGGAAATCGAACTGGCGCTGATGCGTCTGTATGAAGTTACCCAGGAACCACGCTATCAGACGCTGGCCCGCTTCTTCGTCGAAGAGCGCGGCCAGCAGCCGTACTACTACGATATTGAGTTTGAAAAACGCGGCGGCACTCGCCACTGGGTCGGCTGGGGCGATGCCTGGCCTGGCATGATTAAAGACAAATCGTACACCCATGCGCACAAGCCGCTTTCCGAGCAGCACGAAGCGGTCGGCCACGCCGTCCGCTCGGTGTACCTGATGACAGGGCTGGCGCATATCGCCCGTATGACCCACGACGAAGATAAGCGCCAGACCTGTCTGCGCATCTGGGACAACATGGTGCAGCGCCGCATGTACATCACCGGCGGCATCGGATCGCAGGGAATTGGCGAAGCCTTCACCAGCGACTATGACCTGCCGAACGACACCGCCTACGGCGAAAGCTGCGCCTCAATTGGCCTGATGATGTTCGCCCGGCGCATGTTAGAAATGGAGGGCGATGCTCACTACGCCGATGTAATGGAGCGCGCGTTCTACAATACGGTGCTTGGCGGAATGGCGCTGGACGGTAAGCACTTCTTCTACGTCAACCCGCTGGAGACGCACCCGAAAAGCATTCCACATAATCATATCTACGATCACATTAAACCGGTTCGCCAGCGCTGGTTCGGCTGCGCCTGCTGCCCGCCGAATATTGCGCGCACGCTGGTTGCTATCGGCCACTACATTTTCACCCCACGCCCGGATGCGCTATTTATCAACTTCTACGCCGGTAGCGAAGCGCAGTTCACGGTGAACGACCAGACGCTGGCGCTCAAAATCGAAGGCAACTACCCGTGGGATGAAGAGGTGAACATTCGCTTCACACATCCGCAAGCGGTCGAACATACCCTGGCGCTGCGTCTACCGGAGTGGTGTGAAGCACCGAAGGTGCTGGTCAACGGTCAGCTCGCGGTGGGCGATACCCTCAACGGTTACCTGCATCTGTACCGGGAGTGGCAGGAAGGTGACGTGATTACGCTGCACCTGCCGATGACTATCCGGCGTGTCTACGCCAACCCGCTGGTGCGCCATGCGGCAGGCAAAGTGGCGATTCAACGCGGGCCGCTGGTCTACTGCCTGGAAGAGGCGGATAACGGCAGCGAACTGCATAACCTGTCGCTGCCAAAAGAGAGCGTATTCCGTGAGATTCAGGGCGTGGGCGTGCTGAAAGGCAAAATTCTGTTGCAGGCGGAAGGGTTACGCGTGCTGACCGCGCAGGAGGACAAGCCGCTATACAGCTTTGATAATCGTCAGACGGCGGTTGAGAAGCAGACGTTAACCTTTATCCCGTGGTTTAGCTGGGCCAACCGTGGCGAAGGCGAAATGCGGATTTGGGTGGACGAGGCGTAACCATAAAAAAAGCCGGATGGCGGTTACGCCTTATCCGGCCTACAACGAGGGTAGACGGTAGGCCGGATAAGACGCGATGCGTCGTCATCCGGCATTCCTGATTTACCCTTCGTTATGCATCTCTAAGTTTTCCACTTCATTCTGCAACTGCACCGCTTTCGCGTCGTCATTACGCAGAGAATCGAGGAAATCGAGATAGGTCTGGTCGACGTCTTTAGTCACGTACACCCCGTTAAACACCGAGCATTCAAACTGCTGAATATCCGGGTTCTCCGCGCGTACCGCGTCAATCAGATCGTCCAGATCCTGGAAGATAAGACCGTCAGCGCCGATGATCTGGCGAATCTCATCCACTTCACGCCCGTGAGCAATCAGCTCGGTAGCGGTTGGCATATCGATACCGTAGACGTTCGGGAAACGAATTTCCGGTGCCGCAGAGGCCAAATAGACCTTCTTCGCCCCGGCTTCACGTGCCATCTCGATAATCTGCTCAGAGGTAGTACCGCGCACGATGGAGTCATCCACCAGCAGCACGTTCTTATCGCGGAATTCAGCGCGGTTCGCGTTGAGCTTGCGGCGAACGGACTTACGACGCAGCTGCTGGCCCGGCATGATAAAGGTGCGGCCCACGTAGCGGTTTTTCACAAAACCCTGACGATACGGTTTGCCGAGAATACGGGCAATTTCCAGCGCGATATCGCAAGAGGTTTCCGGAATCGGAATGACTACGTCGATATCCAGATCTTCCCATTCACGCGCAATCTTCTCGCCGAGCCTGGTCCCCATGTTTACGCGGGCGCTGTAGACGGAAATCTTGTCGATAAAGGAGTCCGGACGCGCGAAGTAGACGTACTCGAACAGGCACGGGTTGCTCACCGGGTTGTCAGCGCACTGACGGGTGAACAGCTGGCCGTTTTCGGTGATGTAGACCGCCTCGCCCGGCGCAACGTCGCGCAGGAATTCAAAGCCGAGGGTGTCCAGCGCCACGCTTTCGGAGGCCACCATATATTCGGTGCGACCGTCGCCAATATCACGCTTGCCCAGCACCAGCGGACGAATACCGTTCGGGTCACGGAAAGCCACCATGCCGTGGCCGATAATCATCGCGACGCAGGCATACGCACCGCGAATCTGGCGGTTGGTGGCGGCAATAGCCGCGAAGATGTTGTCGGCTTCCAGCGGGTAATGACGGAAGTTATCCAGCTCGCTCGCGAAGATATTGAGCAGGATTTCAGAATCGGAGGTGGTGTTGATGTGGCGGCGTTTTTCTTCAAACAGCTTTTGACGTAACTCGTGCGCATTGGTCAGGTTACCGTTATGCGCCAGCGTAATGCCGTACGGGGAGTTGACGTAAAAAGGCTGGGCCTCAGAGGCGCTGGAGCTGCCCGCCGTTGGGTAACGCACGTGGCCAATACCCATGTTGCCCTGCATACGCTGCATGTGGCGGGCTTCAAAGACATCGCTCACCAGACCGTTCGCTTTACGCAAGCGGAAGCAGTTGTTGGCATCAATGGTGATGATGCCAGCGGCATCCTGTCCACGGTGCTGCAGCACCGTTAGCGCATCATAAATCGACTGGTTTACCGGCATGACACCGGCGATACCGACAATACCGCACATACGTCTTTTCCTCGTTAAGCAACGACCCAAAGCTTATACTTTGGGCAAGAAACTTGACGAGCTTTGAAGGTATTCAAAAAACCATCTGATAACCGGTGAGAAATAGGGAATAAACTGCGAATGCTGCCAGTCATCGCTTTTGGCCATCCCGGTAAAGGTGTCAAGGAAGAACAAGATAGCGGCGATAATCAGCACCCCACGTAATGCGCCGAAGCAGATCCCCAATACCCTGTCTGTACCCGACAGACCGGTCTTTTCCACCAGTTGGCCTATCACAAAGTTGACGATAGCGCCGACGATGAGCGTCGCGATGAACAGCGCCGCAATAGCAATCCCATTTCGAACCCGTTCGTCCTCAAAGCCCGTAAACCAGACTGACAGGTCAGTGTAGTAATGGCTGGCAACGTAGAAGGCACAGCCCCATGTCACCAACGATAATGCTTCACGAACAAAGCCGCGGATGAGGCTCACCAAGCAAGATAAGCCCAGCACCGCGATAATGGCGTAATCAATCCAGACCATATATGTCCCACGATTTTACGCCCTGTCATCCAGTTCGGGCGCATTCTAACAGAAAAAGAAAACGTTTGCGTAGGGATTTCCTTCCCCGGCGTAAATAAAAAATGGCGCTGAAAAAATATTCAACGCCATCGTTTTTTGGTCGTTTTAGGCGTTGTTCAACACCCCTCACCCTCCCCCTCTCCCCTGGGAGAGGGGGCCGGGGTGAGGGGAAAACCTACGCCTTAGTTCGGCGTATATCCCATCACCACACCGCTGAGCCCCGACAACCGATTCAGTTCAGCAAGTGAACCTTTCAGCTTATCTTTCGAGGCATCCGGGCCGACCAGAATACGGGTGATTTTACCCTGAACAGGCGTCGAAGGCGACGTGTAGGCGTGATATCCCGCACCACGCAGACTCGCCACAATTTCGTTCACCTTATCCGCATTCTTCAATGCACCAAGTTGCACCACGTACGCTTTACCTACCGGTGCCGGTTTCTCTTCCGGCGCGGCTTTCGGCGGTGGCGTCGTTGCCGCGACCTGTTCAGCAACAGGCTGCGGTTTTGGTTTCGGTTTTTCTACTGGTTTTGGCTTCGGCAGTTCGGCGGCCGGCGGGATCTGTTCGAGATCGCCGTTGCCATTAACGGCCAGACGGCTGGAGTCCAGCGACGGCGCTGCAGCATCGCCTGCCCTCACCTCTTCCGCCGCCCCTTCAGGCGGCTGAGCAGGCAATGCCTGCGTTGCCGTCGGTAGCATGTCAGGTTCATCACGGTCGCCCGGTTTTGGCACCAGCGGAATCGCCGCGAACTCATCCTGATAATGCTTTTTTTGCCCGTCAAGCAGCCCTGGCAGCACAATGACCCCCAGCGCAACTAATACTATCGTCCCGACGAGACGGTTTTGAAACTTACTTGCCACCGGCACTCCCCGCGTCCAACGCTTCCATCACATGCGCTACCGTGTGGAACGATCCACACACCAGCACCGTATCTTCGGGCGCTGCGCCAGCCATGGCGGCATGCCACGCCTGCTCGACGCTGGTAAAGACGGCCCCTGCGCGCAGATGCTCGCGCAGCTGTTCCGCCGTGGCGCCGCGAGGTCCTTCGAGCGGCGCACAGTACCAGCTATCCACAACGTCCTCCAGACACGCCAGCGTACCGGCGATGTCCTTATCATGCAGCATACCAATAACCGCCAGCACTCGCCCAGTTTTCGGCAACGATTTGAGACGCCCGGCAAGATAGGCTGCGGCGTGCGGGTTATGCGCGACATCAAGGATAACGCATGGCTCAAGTTGGATAGTCTGGAAACGGCCCGGCAGAATCGCGCTGGCGATGCCTTCACGGATCACCGCTTCACTCACTTCAAGCCCACTGGCGCGCAGCGCGGCAAGCGCCGTGGCGGCGTTAGGCTGCGGCACGTTTGGCAACGGCAGATTACGCAGCTCGCCCTGAGCGTCGCTAAAGGTCCAGCTTTCGTCTTCAACGGTGTAGCGCCAGTCAACGTTACGCTGCAGCAGCAGTGCGCCTTTTTCATGTGCTACGTCGGCAATGGTGTGCGGCATATCCGGCTCACCAACCACCGCAGGGCGATTAGCACGGAACACGCCCGCTTTCTCACGGCCAATGCTTTCACGGTCCGGCCCCAGCCAGTCGGTATGGTCCAGCGCAATACTGGTTACCACGGCGACGTTAGCATCAACGATGTTCGTGGCATCAAGGCGACCGCCTAAGCCCACTTCCAGAATCACAACGTCGAGCTTTGCTTGCTTAAACAGCCACAGCGCCGACAGCGTGCCGTATTCGAAATAGGTCAGTGAGGTATCACCACGTCCGGTTTCAATCGCCGCGAATGAGGCGGTATGCGCGCTTTCTGCAAGCTCAGCTCCCTGTACGCGTACGCGTTCGGTGTAGCGCACCAGATGTGGAGAGCTATAAACCCCTACCTTATAGCCAGCCGCCATCAGAATAGTTTCCAGCGTGCGACAGGTGGTGCCTTTGCCGTTGGTTCCCGCGACGGTAAAGACGAATGGCGCAGGCTGCAGGATGTCTAATTGACCGGCAACCCGGCTGACGCGTTCGAGGCCAAGGTCGATAGTTTTTGAGTGGAGATTTTCCAGATAAGAAAGCCACGTAGCCAGGGGCGACGTGGCCTGAGGAATAAGATTTTTGTCCATAGTGCCGCAACATCCAACAACGGTGAATAAAAGCAAAAAGGGCAGAGCCACCCGGCCCTGCCCTTACACTATCAGGCCTCAGGTTCCTGATCCGGTACCGGTGGTACCACCACGCTTTCGCGCGGCGCGTCCGGGTTCGGTGCCGGGAGATTCATCAGCTTCGCCAGAATGCTGGCAAGCTTCAGACGCATTTCAGGGCGGCGAACGATCATGTCGATAGCGCCCTTCTCGATGAGGAACTCACTGCGCTGGAAGCCCGGTGGCAGTTTCTCACGAACGGTCTGTTCGATAACACGCGGGCCGGCAAAGCCAATCAGCGCTTTTGGCTCGGCGATGTTCAGGTCGCCCAGCATCGCGAAGCTGGCGGAGACACCACCCATGGTTGGGTCGGTCAGCACGGAAATGTACGGTAAACCGCGTTCCTGCATTTTCGCCAGTGCCGCAGAGGTTTTCGCCATCTGCATCAGAGACATCAGCGCTTCCTGCATACGCGCACCCCCGGAAGCGGAGAAGCAGATCAGCGGACAGTTGTCTTCCAGCGCCTGTTCAACGGCACGGACAAAACGCGCGCCGACAACAGAACCCATTGAGCCGCCCATAAAGGAGAACTCAAAGGCCGCACCGACAACCGGCATACCGTGCAGGGTGCCTTTCATGACGATCAGCGCGTCTTTTTCACCTGTCTCTTTCTGAGCAGATGCCAGACGGTCTTTATACTTTTTAGAGTCACGGAACTTCAGCACGTCTTTCGGCTCAAGTTCACTACCCAGTTCTACCAGGGACCCTTCATCTAACAGGCTATGCAGGCGATTACGCGCTGACATACGCATGTGATGATCGCACTTCGGGCAAACCTCGAGGTTACGCTCCAGCTCGGCGCGATACAGAACCTGACCACAGCTATCGCATTTGGTCCACACCCCTTCCGGGATGCTCGCCTTACGGGTAGGTGTGATATTGCTTTTAATTCGTTCAATCCAGCTCATTGATAACCTTTCTGCCTGAACCTGGTCGATGCCAGTTTTGCCATAAGGGGGCGCGCATAATGCCACTTTTGCCCCTCATAGACCATGAATGTTGCACATTAAAACATAACAGCCCGAAACTTGGCATAAAAAAGTGGTCGAACCGCGAAACATGTCGTAACAGGGCACGGCTGAATCGTGCCCCGCGTGCAGGGTTTATTTTGCCTGTTTTGCCGCCTTGCGACGGTGGCGAATCACTTCAATCACGCCCGGCAATATCGACAGCACAATAATAGCGACAATCAGCAGCTTCAGGTTTTCCTGAACCACCGGCAGATCGCCAAACAGGTAGCCCGCGTAGGTGAACAACAGCACCCACAGCAGCCCGCCGGTCACGTTGTAGATAGCAAAATGACGATAGGACATATGGCCCATTCCCGCCACAAATGGCGCAAATGTTCTGACGATAGGTACAAATCGCGCCAGAATAATGGTTTTTCCGCCGTGCTTATCGTAGAACGCATGGGTTTTATCGAGGTAGCTACGACGGAAGATTTTCGAATTCGGGTTGCTAAAGAGCTTCTCACCAAATAGCCGCCCAATGGTGTAGTTCACCGCATCGCCGACAATCGCCGCAATCACCATCAGCACCACCATCAGGTGGACGTTGAGATCGTTGGTCGGCAGTGCCGACAGCGCACCAGCAACAAACAGCAGCGAGTCGCCCGGCAGGAACGGCGTCACCACCAGCCCCGTTTCGCAGAACAGAATCAGGAACAGAATGGCGTATACCCAGATGCCGTACTGCGCAACCAGCTCCGCCAGGTGCACATCAATGTGCAGGATGAAATCAATCAAAAAACGGATGAGATCCATATTGTCTTAGCCCTAAATGACTTCGTTAGTCCGCCAGGAAAAGCGGGCCCATCGGCGCGTTAGGCAGTGCAAAGTGGGCGGGATAATCTACCGCCACCAGGTACAGCCCTTCCGCTTTTGCCGTTGCGGCGGCAAGCGTCCTGTCTTTTGCCGCCAGCAGTTCTGCCATCCAGCTCTCCGGCTGGTTTCCTGCGCCAACTTCCATCAGGCTGCCAACAATATTCCTTACCATGTGGTGCACAAAGGCATTTGCTTTGATGTCCACCACAATATAGTTGCCATAGCGCGTCACGTTGATATGCATCACGTTGCGCCATGGCGTACGCGACTGGCACTGCACCGCACGAAACGAGGTGAAGTCATTCTCGCCCAGCAGGCTCTGCGCGGCGCGGTGCATCCGCTCCGCGTCCAGCGGCTGGTGATAATGGGTCACACCCTGCCCCAACACCGCCGGACGCAACCGGTGGTTGTAAATGACGTAGCGGTAGCGACGCGCCGTTGCGCTAAAGCGAGCGTGAAAATCGTCGGGAACAGCTTTCACCCAACGCACCGCGATGTCACCAGGTAAATTCGCATTTACACCCAGCGTCCATGCGGCGTCTTTACGCAACGCGCGGGTTTCAAAGTGCACTACCTGACCCGTGCCGTGAACGCCGGCGTCAGTTCGCCCGGCGCAGTACACGTTGATAGGTTCATTTGCCACCTGCGAGAGCGCTTTTTCGAGCTTCTCCTGCACGCTGCGCACTTCGTTTTGCCGCTGCCAGCCGTAATATTTGCTGCCGTCGTACTCAATGCCCAGCGCAATTCGATAGACCGGCAGTTGCTCCATGTCAGACATTAGTACAGATACTCCTGCACCAGTTTCTCAGCGGTTTTAACCGCCATCAACGCGCCGCCGAAGCGAACGTTATCAGCAACGGACCAGAATTGAACCTGTTCCGGCATACCGTAATCGTTACGAACGCAGCCGATGGAGAGGTGCGCGCTGCCAGTAGCATCGCCAACCTGAGTCGGGAATTCACCCTCTTCAGACAGCACGATATCTTCGCCGCGGGAGAAAGCATCACGCGCTTCTTCCGCAGACAGCGGACGCATGGCTTCAAAGCTCACCATCTGCGCGTGGCCGTAGAATACCGGCGACTGCACGCAGCTTGCAGAAATCATCAGACCGTCGTCCTGCAGGATTTTGCGAACCTGGTCGACGATACGACGCTCTTCACGCACGGAGCCTTCACGGTCTGGCAGCAGCGGCAGCATGTTGAACGCCAGCTGGCGGCCAAAGAAGTCATCTTCATCAATCGGAATACCGTTCAGCAGCTTGGCGCTCTGCCCTGCCAGCGCATCAACGGCTTTCTTGCCGTGCGCGGAGGCGGAGATCAGGCTGGTCACGTTGATACGCGACAGGCCGCCGTCATCAATCAGCGGCTTCAGCGCAGCCAGAAGCTGGCTGGTTTGGTTATCGGCGACAGCAATCAGGTTACGGTTGCGGTAATCCGCCATCACGAACGGGTTCACGTCCGGCACCACCAGCGGCACATCCGGCTCCAGCGCGAACAGACCGCTGAGGTCGATAACCAGGCAGCCCGCGTTGGTGGCTTCTTCGGCATAGCTTGCCGACGCTTCCTGACCGGCGGCAAAGAATGCCAGTTGAGCCTGAGTCCAGTCGAACTCTGCGGCATCCTGCACTCTGACCGATTTACCGTTAAAACGCAGATGTTCGCCCGCGCTGTCGGTGCGCGCCAGCGCATAGATATCACCCACCGGGAACTGACGTTCAGCAAGGGTTTCAAGCAGGGCTTCGCCTACGGCGCCGGTCGCGCCCAGGATGGCAATATTCCAGCCTTCAGACATGGTGATTTACTCCAGAAAAAAGCGACTCTGCCGGAGTATCCAGCAGAGTGATTAAGAAGACATTAACAGTGTACGGCGTTAAACCCGAGTTTTTGCAGCAACTCGGCGGCATTGGCATCATCACACTCAACGGTCAATGATGACCATTCGCGACGCTCGAGATAGTTCTTGCGCAGTTTGTCGAATTCGCCGGGGATCCCCGCCACTTTTCGCAGCGGCGCGTCATCGCGGCGCACATCATACACTAAATGGACCAGTCTTTTCAGCGTAGGCTGATCGAGCGGGCCGTGCAGGCTGATACGACCAAACTCAGGTGCCGGCAGCAGCGTCGAGAGCGTCACTTGCTGTGGTTGACCAATAAACTGGCTGTAGGCTTCAAACACCTGGGTAGTACCGCGTGCTTTACCTTCCAGGGTGTAGCCAGCGATATGCGAAGTGCCGAGATCCACTTTATCGAGCAGCGCCAGGTTGAGATCCGGTTCGGGTTCCCAAACGTCCAACACCACGCTCAATTCCTGCCCCGCTTCCAGACATTTCAGCAGCGCAGCGTTATCCACCACCGGGCCACGGCAGGCGTTGATCAGAATCGCCCCCGGCTTCAGGCGGCGAATCAGCGCCTCATCGGCCAGATGCAACGATTTATACTGCCCTTCTTTATAGAGCGGCGTGTGGAAGGTGATGACGTCAGCTTCAGCGACCAGTTCGTCGAGCGAGCGGAAATCCCCTTCGTCGCCGTTGTCCGCACGCGGCGGATCGCAGAGCAGCGTTTTAATCCCCAACGCTTCAAGGCGCTTTTGCAGACGGCCACCCACGTTACCCACGCCGACGATACCGACGGTGCGGTCAGCCAGCGCAAAACCGTCGCGCTCGGCCAGCATCAGCAGCGCCGAGAAGACATATTCCACCACCGCAATGGCGTTACAGCCGGGTGCGGCAGAAAAACCAATACCCGCCTGCGCCAGCCACGGCTGGTCTACGTGGTCGGTGCCCGCGGTGGCGGTCCCGACAAACTTAATCGCCTTGTCGGCAAGCAGCGCTTCATTCACCTTCGTTACCGATCGCACCATCAGCGCATCCGCATCGGTTAACGCATCGGTCGGAATCGGGCGGCCAGGAACAGCCCTCACTTCGCCCAGACGACTAAAAAGTTCACGGGCGTAGGGCATATTTTCATCAACAAGGATTTTCACGGTTCAGTACCTGTCTGAGAACGAGAGTAAACCGGGGAAGTGTGCCATAATCTTGCCGCCAGGAATACTCGCGCCTGGCATCAGTACCGCTTTGCAGAAAGGAAGAATCATGACGCAACCCATCTCAGGTATGCCTGCGCGCCCTCCGGGGGCCGGCCCTACACCGCTTTCCAATGCCGGAGAGCAGCCGCTGAGTCTCCAGCAACGCACCGTGCTGGAACGCTTGATCACGCGCCTTATCACCATGACCTCGCAGCAAAATGCCGAGGTGTGGGCTGGCGTAAAGCACGATCTGGGCGTGAAAAGCGATACGCCGCTGTTGTCGCGTCATTTCCCGGCAGCGGAACAAAATCTGAATCAGCGTATCGGCACCGCCGAGCAGAACCTCAGCATGCGACAAACACTGTCTCAGCTGACCGAACTGCTAAGCCAGGGCAACAACCGCCAGGCCGTCAGTGATTTTATCCGTCAGCAGTATGGGCACACCGCCCTGAACCAGCTTACCCAGCCGCAGCTTAATAATGTGCTGCTGCTGCTTCAGCGTGGGCAGCTATCAATTCCTCAGCCGCAGCAGCGCCCGGCGACCGACCGTCCGCTGCTGCCGGCAGAATACACCACGCTCAACCAGCTGGTCAGCAAGCTGTCCGCGGCGACCGGCGAGTCGAGTAAGCAAATCTGGCAGTCGCTAATTGAGCTCGCCAGCGTGAAGCCCGACGCGCTCTACTCCGATAAAGCATCATCGTCGTCCAGTGACGCCAATAAGCCGCTATGGCAGTCGCTACAGGAATTTTCGCCGGTGAAGACCAGCGAGCTGCTTCCCGCGAAATATTTCACCTCGCTGGTGACCCTCTTGCAGGCACGGCTGACGCTGAGCACGCACCCAGCCCCTACGCTTAACGTGCTTCAGGCCGCGCTTAAGCAGCCGTTGGGCGATCAGGAGCTTCAGGTGCTGCGTGATTACGGGCAGCAGAACTGGAATATGACGCCACAGACGGTGCTTACCACCGTTCAGGTTCAGGAGTTGCTCAACCTCCTGTTCCTCAAACGTATTGAGCGTGAACGCGTGGCGCATGCCGAGGCGCTGGAGGTGCGGAACATTCAGCCGATTTACGCGCCTTTCGCACCGATGATGACCTCAATTAAGTCGCTGTCAGCACGCCCTGGACTGGCCTTTGTGGTGCTGATCGTGGTGGCAATCCTACTTTGGGTGCTGCTGTAAACTCAGCACCTGAGCAATGGTCGTCATGACTGCGTCGTCATCATTGGTGCCGGTAATAAACCGCGCTGCCTGCTTGGTTTCGTCAAATGCATTGCGCATGGCGAAGCTCCAGATGGCGCGGGTCATCAGTTCGATATCGTTCAGCCCATCGCCAAAGACCATCGTTTCGTCTTTGTTGACGCCCAGCCTCTCCTGCAAAATTTCCACCGTATGGCCTTTGTGCACGCCCACGTCGGCGATATCAATCCACGCGTCTTCTGATACCACGATATAGGCTTTATCAACGTAATCTGCAAGGTGCGGCTTAATCTGCGGGCAACGGCCTTTAATGTCGAAAAGGGAAATTTTAACGAAGTCATGGCTGACTTCATCGAACGCCGCAACCTGCACCACGTTGGCGTAGGACATCTTCACTTTCTGCAGCATCTCCGGGGAGACGGTGTTTTTGACGTACGCCCCAAACGGCGTGCAGGCGATGATCACCGGCTCGCTGTTGACCTCCTCAAGCGTGTGGATGATTTCGCGCCCCAGCGCGTTTTTAATCAGTGACTGATAAACATAGTCTCCAGCATGTTTAATCCGTGTGGCGCTGTCGCCCAGGATCCAGAAATCCCCCACCTGTTCACCAAACAGTTCCTCGACGCGCTCGCATTGTTTGCCGGTGCACAGCGCAAAGGCCACGCCCTGCTGCTGCATCAATGCCATAACCTGCGGGAACAACTCGCGGTTGTAATCACCGTGGCGGTTTAAGAAAGTGCCGTCGAGGTCGGTAATAATCAGCTTAATCATCTGTATCTCCCGGAAAATGGTGGGCGTGTGTCCCCTCACTCCCTCCCCAATGGGGCGAGAGGACCGTTTTATGCCGTTACCTTCGTTAAGCGTTCTGTTCCGCTGCGGCCGACGTATTGACTTTGTTAGCGGCAATCACGAACGGCAGGTAGATAAGCGTTGCGACCACCAGGCACAGTATGCCGACGAAGAGCGCCATCCAGTTCCCCCCTGTGCCGAAGAAAGCAATAAGCGGCCCTGGCGTGGTCCACGGCACCGCGTAAGCAATCGGAGGAATAATTTCCAGGGTAATAAAGAAATAGCCAATCAGTGAGTTAACAAACGGCACCAGAATAAATGGAATCACCAGAATCGGGTTCAGTACGATAGGCAGACCGAACATCACCGGTTCGTTGATGTTAAACAAGCCAGGCACAAAGGCCATTTTGGCGAGATCGCGGTAATCTTTGCGGCGGGAGGCAATAAAAATAGCCAGCAGCAGACCCAGCGTCATCCCGGAGCCGCCGCAGTTGGCGAAGGCGTCGTTAATACCGGTCCAGGTAATCGGGTACGGCGCGCCCCAGGTTGAACCATGGGAGGCTGCATAGGAGAGGTTCTCCAGATTCGCTTCTGAGAAGATGGTTTCACGAATCGCCGCTACGGTGTTCGGCCCATGAATGCCGAGGATCCACAGGAAGTTAGCCACCAGCCCCAGAATCAACACAGTCACGATGTTGGTGCCCATATCCTTCAGCGGCGCCTGAATCAGGGTGTAGATCAGGTCGTTCAGGCCGTTTGGCGAGATTTTCAACAACAGGTAGTTCAGCACCGAGAAGAAGATCATTACGAAGAAGATCGGCAACAGTACCTTGAAGGAGCGTGCTACTGCAGGCGGTACTGCGGCTGGCATATTAATGGTCACCTTCGGATTACGCGCCAGGCGACAGAAAATTTCACTCGCCAGCAGCGCGACAATAACCGCTACAAACAACCCCTGTGGCCCCAGATATTTGGTGCTCAGGTAAGCCTGCCCATCGATAATCGTATATGGGGTATAGACCACAAAAAACGCGCCAATAGCGGTCAGGCCGCACAGCAGGTCATCTTGCTGGTAGCTTATCGCCATATTACGCGCCACGAGGAAGGTAATTAGTACTGCCATAATATTGACCGAGCCGTTCATCACCGGAGTAAATATTTGCTGAGCATCGACCAGATTAGGGAATATCGTCCCCAGATGCAGGATACTGGCGATAAAACCGTCAGGCGAGAGGATGGCGAAGTTAATCAGAATAATCAGCGAGCTGGCCATGACGATTGGAAAGGATAGAATAAAGGCGTCGCGAATGGCCGAAACGTGGATCTGCGAGTTTAATTTAATGGCTATCGGAACAAGGATTTTTTCCATCCCACGTTCAAATGAATTCATTAACCCCATAATGGTCCCTTAATTTTACAATGAAATAAAAAATAATTATTTACTCAATAGCTAGCGAGCCAATTAAAACACCGTTTGACTATCCATCCGGCCCTGAATCTTCATCTTTATCGATATTCCAATAGCACGATTTAATAATATATTTCGCATCCCATTTCCTTTCACAAAAATATGTCACTCATTGACGTTCACTTTAATAATTGTTAATTTTCTTAACCTGCATTGCGATCACAGTTAACGGCACCAAAGTTGTTCAATAATTGACTGATAACTGAACGTGTTGGTGCATTTTTACGGAGATGAATTTGTAACCTACTGTTAAAAAAGGATTTAAGGAGGTTCAAAAGTGGTTTATCAGAACGTCATCAATCTGCTTAAAAACAGATTAAACAGCTCAATCTACAATATCGGCGATCTTCTACCTTCGGAAAAAGAGTTGGCAGAGCATTATGATGTTTCGCGTAATACGCTACGCAAGGCGCTAAAGACGCTAGAAGAGGAAGGGATGATTGAACGGCGGCATGGTTCAGGCACCTATCTGCGGAATAAACATTTTCAGGCCTCTGTGACCCATCTCGATAGCTTTACCGAAATCGCCCGCAACGAGGGCAAAACCCCCACCAGCCAGATCCTGAAGTTTGAGCTACAGACCGCCTCTGAAGAGATTGCCAATAACCTGCGGGTGATGCTCGGCGAACCAGTCTACTACGCCAGGCGCCTGCGTTTAATCGACAATATTGCCATGCAGATTGAGGAGACGTGGCTCTCCGCCAGTCGGTTCCCGGACCTGACGCTCGCCCATATGAAGAAGTCGAAGTTTGCGTATATTGAGAATGAGTGCGGTGTGAAAATTCTTGGCTGCTATGAGTCTATTCAGCCTATTTTACCGTCACCAGACGTGGCCAAACTACTGCACATCAGCGCGTTCGATCCGATTATCCGTATGCAGACACAGGCCATTGATGAACAGTCGAACCCTATCGATTACTCGATTCTGTACACCAACATGTTTGAATTCCAGGTGAAATATTTCCTGCCGCGCAAAGCGGTTGCCGGCCCTCAGACGCGCGGAGCCGGGCAATAACGATTACTTACGGAATGACCAGAGGGTGACCACGATCCCCAGCACGGCGGAAATCGCCCCGCCCAGGAAGACGGACGGATAGCCGAATGAGGTCGCCAGCATCCCCGCCAGCGGCCCGGATACGCCCAGGGCGATATCCTGAAACGCCGCATAGCCACCCAGCGCTGTCCCACGAACTTGCTGCGGCACACGTTTTACCACTTCCACGCCCAGCGCCGGGAAAATCAGCGAGCATCCGGCTCCGGTCAGCGCCGCGCCGGAAAGCGCCACCCATGCACTCGGTGCCTGCCACAGCAGCAGGAGGCCCACGGTTTCCACCAGCAACGAGACCACGGCCACCTTCACGCCGCCGAAGCGATCCGGCATCCAGCCAAACAGAATTCGCACCAGCACAAAGGTGCCGCCAAAGGCCGTCAGCGTGAAACCGGCCATCGACCAGCCTTTGCTCATAAAGTAGAGCGATACGAAGGTGCCAATTACCGCGAAGCCCACGCCCTGGAGCGCCAATCCCATGCCCGGTTTCCAGATAAGGCCAATCACGCTAAACAGCGACGGACGCTCCCCGGCCATGGCGGCGACTTTACGCACCGAGCCGTTGAAGGCCCAGGCCAGCAGAGGCAGCGCCATCGTGACTCCAGCCAGCACGGCAAAACCGTAGTGCACATTGATAAACAGCCCCAAAGGAGCCCCCGCGGCCAGCGCACCAAATATCGCCATGCCGTTCCAGGACATCACCTTGCCGGACTGCTTCGGCCCTACCAGCCCCATCCCCCAGGTCAGGGTACCGGTTAACAACTGACTTTCACCAAAGCCCAGAATTAAGCGCCCGACGATAAGCAGGCCAAATTTAACCATCGCGTCCACCGGAAGCAGCGCCGCGCCAAGCCAGGCAGCCCCGGCAAACGCACAGGCGGCCATCCCCTGCAATGCTGAGCGCTTACCGCCATACTGGTCCGCCAGACGCCCGGCGTAGCCACGCGTCAGAACGGTTGCAAAGAACTGAATACCGACGGCAATGCCCACCATCGTGTTGCCGTAGCCCAGTTCCTGGTGCACAAATAGTGGAATGACCGGCAGCGGAATGCCAACGGTGAGATAGGTCAGAAACACCGCAAACGCGATGCGAAATAGCGACCCGTTCGAAGAAGATGTTGGTTCAGTTTGAGTTACTGCTGTCATGCTTTACTCCAGAATGCTGAGTAAGGCGAGGTACTGTGGCCACGCCCCCTCTACCTGATCATCAGGATTAAGGTGCGTTGGTTGACGTTGAACGCTTACGCATTATCGTGATGATAATGTTGAGCCAGGAGTTTGCCTGTTATTTCAGGCGATTGTCAACGCATAAAAAAAGGAGCCTGAAGGCTCCTTTTTCTCACCAACTGTAAAAATTACAGCTTACGCATGACCAGCGTGGCGTTAGTACCACCGAAGCCGAAGCTGTTGGACATAACAGTAGTCAGTTCGCGGTCGGTTGGTTCAGTCACGATGTTCAGACCAGCAGCCTGCTCGTCCATCTCGTCGATGTTGATGCTTGGGGCGATAAAGCCGTGTTCCAGCATCAGCAGAGAGTAGATAGCTTCCTGCACGCCAGCGGCACCCAGAGAGTGACCGGTCATTGCTTTGGTTGCGGAGATTGCTGGGCTGTTGTCGCCAAACACTTCACGAATCGCACCCAGTTCTTTCACGTCGCCTACCGGAGTAGAGGTACCGTGGGAGTTCAGGTAGTCGATTGGGGTATCAACGCCATGCATCGCCATCTTCATGCAGCGCACTGCACCTTCACCAGATGGAGCAACCATGTCTGCGCCATCAGACGTCGCACCGTAGCCAACGATTTCTGCATAAATATGCGCGCCGCGAGCCAGTGCGTGTTCAAGTTCTTCAACCACAACCATACCGCCGCCACCTGCGATGATGAAACCATCACGGTGCGCGTCATAGGTACGGGAAGCTTTCTCTGGAGTTTCATTGTACTTGGTGGACAGTGCGCCCATCGCATCGAACTCACAGGCCATTTCCCAGCCCAGCTCTTCGCCACCGCCGGCAAAAACAATGTCCTGTTTGCCCAGCTGAATCTGCTCTACCGCGTTACCGATACAGTGTGCGGAGGTAGCACATGCGGAGCTGATGGAGTAGTTCACACCGTGAATTTTGAACGGCGTAGCGAGGCAGGCCGAAACCGCAGAGCCCATCGCTTTGGTCACAACATATGGACCCACCGCTTTCAGGCCACGTGGGCTACGCATTGCGTCAGCACCAAATACCTGCGCTTTAGAAGAACCACCGGAGCCAGCAATCAGGCCTACGCGCGGGTTGTTTTGATAATCTTCTGCTTTCAGGCCAGAGTCTTCAACCGCCTGCTGCATGGAGAGATAAGCATAGATAGAGGCATCGTTCATGAAACGGACCACTTTGCGGTCGATAAGACCGGTGGTGTCCAGTTTGACGTTACCCCATACGTGGCTACGCATACCAGAATCTTTGAACTCTTGAGAGAAAGTGATCCCCGAGCGTCCTTCACGCAGAGATGCCAGGACTTCCTGCTGGTTGCTACCGATGCTGGAAACGATACCCAGGCCAGTAATCACTGCACGTTTCATTCAATACCTCTGTAAGTCATCACTATTTTAAAGTTTCGAGTCGCAAGATAGCGTACACTTGTACGCCGAACAAGTCCGATCAGCAATTTTATGCAGAAATTTGCGCCATCGAGCCTGCATCGTTAAGATCCTCAGACTCCTTGCCGTACGAGTAACTTACGTGAAACATAACGCCATACAATCTGCCAACCTCGAATTTAACAGTGAGGGTACACCTGTTTCCCGAGATTTTGATGATGTCTACTTCTCCAATGACAACGGTCTGGAAGAGACGCGCTACGTCTTTCTCGGCGGTAATCAACTCGAGGAACGCTTCCCAATCCATCCCCGCCCGCTGTTTGTAGTGGCAGAAAGTGGTTTTGGTACCGGCCTCAATTTCCTGACGCTGTGGCAAGCGTTCGATGCCTTTTGCCGCCAGCATCCTGACGCTACGCTACAAAGATTACATTTCGTCAGTTTTGAAAAATTCCCGCTCAAAGCCGATGATTTGCGTCTGGCGCATCAGCGCTGGCCGGAGCTGACGCCATGGGCTGAACAGCTCCAGGCGCAGTGGCCGCTGCCGCTGGCAGGCTGTCATCGCCTGCTGCTCGACGGGGGGCGCGTCACGCTGGATTTATGGTTTGGCGACATCAACAAACTCACCGACAAACTCGACGACAGTTTTAATCAGCAGGTCGATGCCTGGTTTCTTGATGGCTTCGCTCCCGCTAAAAACCCGGATATGTGGACCCCAACGCTGTTTGCCGCGATGGCGCGAACCGCCAGACCGGGCGGTACGCTTGCCACCTTCACCTCAGCAGGGTTTGTCCGCCGTGGCTTGCAGGAGGCCGGATTTGCCATGCGCAAGACGAAAGGCTTTGGGCGTAAGCGCGACATGCTCTGCGGGGGGATGGAGCAGGATTTAGTGCCACCATCAAAAAACCCATGGTTTGCACGCAAAGGGACAGAAAAGCGAGAAGTCGCCATCATTGGCGGCGGGATTGCCAGCGCACTACTTGCGCTCGCGCTGCTTCGTCGCGGCTGGCAGGTGACGCTCTACTGCGCGGATGATAAACCCGCTCAGGGAGCCTCGGGCAACCGTCAGGGAGCGCTATACCCGTTGTTGAGTAAACAGGATGGCAGCATCAACCGCTTTTTCCCGGCGGCCTTTACTTTTGCTCGTCGTCTCTATGATGCACTGCCAATCCCTTTCTCGCACAACTGGTGCGGCGTCACGCAGTTGGCATGGGATGAGAAAAGTCAGCAAAAGATAGCGCAAATGTTGTCATTAGACCTTCCATCCGCGCTGGCAACTGCGGTGGAAGCTGAGGAGGTTGAGCAGATAGCCGGTGTGGCAACGGACTGTGGTGGAATAACCTACCCGCAAGGCGGCTGGTTATGCCCTGCCGAATTGACCGCAGGAATTCTGACGCTAGCCGAGCAGCAAGGATTGCATACCGTCTACCAACATACCGTCTCGTCATTAACAGAGCAGGAAGACGGTTGGCAGGTAGCCTTTACGCATAACAAAACAGCGCATCATCAAACGGTGGTTTTAGCAAACGGGCACCGGATCAATACCTTTGCCCAAACTGAGGCGTTACCAGTCTATTCAGTCAGCGGTCAAGTCAGCCATATTGATACCACGCCGTCGCTTAAAGCCCTTAAGCAGGTATTATGCTACGATGGCTATCTCACCCCATACGCTCCGCAAACGCAGCAACACTGTATCGGCGCCAGCTATCGTCGTGGCAGTGATGAGATTGACTATCGCGATAGCGAGCAACAGCAAAATCGACAACGGCTGATTGACTGCTTCCCACATGCTGAGTGGGCGAAGACGATTGATGTCAGCACAAAGAATGCCCGCTGTGGCGTGCGCTGCGCTTCGCGCGATCATATGCCGATGATCGGCAACGCACCGGACTACAACGCAACACTAAGCGCCTATGCACAGCTTGCAAACCATAAAGAAGCGGCAATCCCGGCCCCTTACTATCGCGGTTTATTCCTCATTAGCGCTCTCGGATCGCGCGGACTATGCTCTGCCCCGCTTTGTGCGGAAATTCTGGCCGCACAAATGAGCGAAGAACCGATCCCAATGGATGCGGAAACGTTGTCAGCGCTGAACCCAAACCGTCTTTGGGTACGCAAATTGCTGAAAGGCAAAGAAGTAAAGAAAAAGGCGTAGAGATAAGGGAGGGCTAGTTCACAGCCCTCTCTGTACTATTGTCCTTTATTAAAGATAATCTTCACGCCAATGGCCTGGTCCGCCGGGCCATGGTCTTCATAAACCATGCTGGCGTCTCTATCCCAGATCGCAATATAGCTCTCTCCTGGTTTTAGACGCTGGACCAGCGAAGCGGATAAATGTTCAGGTAGATGCTCAGCATAATCGCGACTCTCTTCATCGATATTGCCTGCCAATATATAGAACAGGGGTGTCCATTCACTCTTAGCGATTTGTTTGCCAACTGTCGTTGTGGCAGGCGGTTTGTCTTTAGTAGCAAGCGGCCGGGAAGACGTTTTCGATAGATTTTCAGTATGTAAAATAACACCGTTTTTTAAATCGACCTTATAGGATATACGGGAAAGGTTTAAACCGGGGTTGGGAAAATCATCGCCAATGATATTTGTGTACTGCAAAAGGGACTTCTCGCCAACGGCAATAACGCCCGTTCCTGGTAGGTTTAATGTTTCGGGTGTATCCCATTTTAAAACACCCCAATGAATAATATTCTTCTCATTAAGTTCCTTGCGTCGGGTATCGACCTGAGTTCTGGAATAGGATAGCCCATCATTGCGGCTCACATTTATCGTGTGAGTATCTTGCGAAATCACACCGGTGGAGTAGGTCGAAGCCAAAGACCCATTATAGTAGCAATAGTCATTGCCATATTTTTTCACCGAGGGGGCTAACGTCGAGATTTCTATACAGCGATCAATCCACAGAAATGGTTGGCTGTTACCAAAATCATTAGATAAATAAAATGCGGGAAGTAAACTATTATCGCCATAGGCTACTAGATCATCGTAGCGAAAGTAAATATTTTCAACTTTTCCTGATTCAGCATAGCCGATCAGTAAGGGGAAAGCATAAGATTGACCACCAAATGAAATCTGATGTTCAGTTTGGTTGACAGCAACTACCTTTTCTAAAGAAGGGTATCCCCAAAACTTTGAGTCGATTATCTTTCGCCAGGCAAACATTTTTAAATCAATCACTTTCTCACTCAGAAAACGTTCTGGCAATGTCGGCATCGTGCCATTTAAATCACGGCCAAGAGCAATGGGATGAGAACCATAGTTTAAAAAACGTAATAATGTTGGAGAAATATCAAGAGTGGTACCAGGTCGTGCATTTTTTGAAGGCTTAATGCCAGCACCAGCGATCATAAATAGGTTATGCCGTTCTTTTTTCTGTAGCGTCTGGTAAGGGCGAACCATAGCAGGAGCAAGATGATCTGAAGACAAAACGATCATCGTATTATCCAATATGCCGGCCTTTTTCAATGACCGGTACAACTTACCGATAAGCATATCAGTACAGTGCACCGCATTTAATAGTTTATCTTTGCCATCTGCATACTTCACATCCTGGCATGAATGAGCAAGATAGCCTTCAGGTTGATGAGTACCAATATTAATTGAGAACATCCCCCAAGGCTTATTCTGGTCATTTAGTTTTTTAACTTGTGACAACAATAACTCATATAACTTATCATCAGATATTCCCCAGCTATTAATAAATTTATCATCGACAATATCTCTAGTAAATTCATTCTTACCCTTCACAATAGGAAAACCATGATTTTTATAGAATAGACCTTTTCCGGCAAAAGCACTGTCCGCACCACCAAAATATTCAAGGTGATACCCTTTAGATTTCAAAACATCACCTAAGCAAACTGCGTTTGGCATAAAATTACTAATACTAAAGTGGTCGTTAGCAAACGTAGTCAATAACGGTAGTCCACATTGGCTAGAGACCATACCAGCGATCGTCCAGCTAGCGCCAACCGTTTGTCCTATATTAGTAAATGATACGCTTTCTTTTTCTATCTTGTGCAGTTCGGGGGTCAAGCCAGGAAAAGTGGATTCGTCCATATAGCCATACTCCAGGCTTTCAAGATATAGATATATAATATTTTTTGGTTTTTCAACTATCTCATCAACCTGAGTAGGCATAAAATACTCGATAAAATCATCAGAATACTGAGTATTAAAAAGATACCACAGTAAGTTAGATGATGCGGGATGAACCACGAAGGCACAAAATATCATTATTGTGCCTTTGGCTATCTGAGAAACAGCATTTTTGTAACATCGATATTTATGCAGAAAAGTTCTAAGGTAGAAAACAATTGCGACCGCGAAAATAAATTGCAGAACAAAAAATAAAAATATTAAGAAGTAGAAATCAGCGTAGCCAGCCCCCTCAACACCATACTTAAAATGGTACAATATCGAATCATCAAATCCAATCCCGGTGAACCAGTTCGCAACAAAGTAACTACCGGTAAACATACTGAATATCACTGTAGATACAGTGACCAGAAAAAAAATGACACACCCTACTCTTCCTCTGCCAGTTCCCTTACAAAAAAAGAATATTGCTGATAAATAAAAAAAGAAAGATAAAAGAGAGAAAAGGTCAAACCCCATGTTCATAACGTAAAACCTTATAAATAGAAATAGGCATACAGGGATATGCACATATCTGAGATTAACAAGAGTGAAATGGTCAAAAACGATATTCTATGCTGCGGGAAGAGAGAGAACGGGGATACAAAATAATACCCCCTGCAGGAAGATACCTACAGGGGAAACTGTCTTAGACAACTAACTGATTCTGAACTTCCTGAACATGATGGCGAGCAAGAGCTAAGTTAGCTTTTGATTTATCGAGAACATAATAAATAAACAGGCCAGGTGATTTGTCAATAGGACAAATAATATGATACTGTTTTCCTAATGTGATTAGGATATCATCGATTTTATCATTGAGTTTCAATGTATCCATCGTTCTCAGTTTGGCACGAACCACCTCGGTGTTACCAGCAGACGCTAACTCTAAATCAATGCCTGCACCCGCCTGACCCAACATCATACCACTGTTAGAATCGACAACTGATGCCACAATCGCACCAGAAACTTCCATCAGAGAGCTCAAACATTCAGTAATATTACTCATTTATTAATCCCTTATAAAAAATAAAGTCCCAACAGATTTACTTAACAAGCATAGTAAGCAACTTCAGTACATCTTCCTTATCCCTGATATCTACAGCAATAACAGAAACAGAAATATTCATAGCCCCCATAAAGTCTAAGACTTCAGCAACACGAGATTCATAACAATCGCTGTATTTACTAATTCCTATGATGCATTTCTCTGTCAGCAACGCATCCTTAAATCTATTGATAAAAAAATCCACCTCTGACATATACGTATTACTAGATATATCAAAAAGAATTATTATTCCATGACTACCTTTATGGATAAGATCCCATAAGAACTCAAACCGAATCTGCCCTGGAACACCGTAAAGACGAACTCTTTTACCATCATCAAAACTAAATTCGCCATAGTCGATGCCAATCGTGACCATATTTTTAGGTATAAGTTGATTATTGTCAGACTCGGTATCCAGTGAAGTACGAAGAGCTTCAGTACTCACAACGGTAATTTCACTGACAGCTGCAATAGCCGTTGTTTTTCCTGCACCGGTAGGCCCAACAAACAAAATTTTAAATTCATCCATAAATAAAAGCACCGAATATCATAAAGGCACCTTCTCGTCTATCCGCTCTCGGTATAACACGAAGGAAATTATAGTCATAAAAAAACCCAATGACCAGTAAAAAAAACAAATGATATAATTAAATTCACTTTCAAAGACACGAAAAATATATCAACGCAATATCATAATAAAAACAATTAACATTTAAAATTGATATGGAATTCAATATAAAAAAGTGGAAGCATAGATTAAAATTATAAAAACAATTCATATCTTTTAAGAATAATAAATGATGATTCATTCACCTCTTAGTTGTTTTATCCCTGTATAATTCTGCGGGGACGAATTTATTTTCTGAATGCGCCCTCCAGATTTAGTATTAGCTACTGGGAGTCTTTGTTTTGGGCTGTCCACACGTTGTGCACCTGGTTTCTTTGTATTTGATATGACAGGTATTGGCATTATGGGCATGGTAACCGTCTGACCAATATCTACATTAGAAATCCGTTGAACATAACTACTTTTCCCTCCGGCGTCAGCAATAAAGCCTCGATGAAAGTTTCCACTATAGTAACAGGAAAATGCTTTCAACCTGGCATCATTATACTCTGAGGTCTTCAACGCCCTTGCAAAACACTCCTGGTAGATAGAGGCAGCGGCGCGAAGATTCGCGCATGGTTCAAAAACCGAATCATAACTCAAACCATATTTATCCAAATTGTATCGGTTGACTTGCGCAAGACCCATCGAGAAGTTCCAGCCATTATTAGCCAGGAACTTAGCCGTCACGACCGCTTCATCTTTCGTTTTCGGCTGCCGTTGAAGACGCCCTCCTACAACGCCAATAGCGTAAGGATTAAAGGAGGATTCTACGCTGACGATACGATGAATGACTTCAGTAGCGACATCGGGCCCGCACTGATTGATAACTGGTGGAAGGTCCATATCCACACCTCTATTTAGTCCTTGTCAGAATAATTTTCTTCTGAAGTATCTTCTGGAGTATTATCATCAGCAATTTCTGCAGGGTTAATGTATTCAATGGTATTTCTGAACATTAAGCGGCTAAGTGTATCAAGTAATTCATCAAGGTTAGTCGCTACAAAAGAATTAGTGGATCCTACACATTCATCAGCCCATTGTTTCACGGTGCCATTGTTAAGCATGGAGACATAAAAAATATCAGACTCCGTTGCTTTTCTATCTGCAGGATATTCCTTTAATCCATCTTTAATCACACCACAAAGGTTGTGTTTCTTCATTAGAGTCCTGCGGAAAGCGTCATGATTATCTTCACCATCACTGATAACAAACATGTATTTCCTGGGGTTTTTTCCCTGAGCTAACACAGGAACTGCTCTTAATAACCCTGACAAACTTTCTGTCCAGCCTTCTGGGAACATAGAATCAAATTCATCAAATATTTTTGCATCCTCAGTAAGAGGAAGTAAATAATAGGATGGTTTTACTACCTCTTTAATTTTCTGATACATGCTATCTTGATGAGCATAAGCCTCCTTATATGCAGAAGCACAACTCCAACGAAAAGGAATATACTCAAATCTATTCTGGAAATTAATCAACCATTTAGTATTATTTTCATTAAATAAATAGTCACCGGAAAGAGTCCCCTCAATATCCATTGTTTTTTCATTCATTATGCCAGATTGATAAAATTCGTGGTAACTCACATTCAGATAATTTTTGAAATTTTTTTCAAGTTCCCCACGATTTTTTTCATTATGAATAGATGATTTTGGGTCAGCATCACATATTAATATGCCTTTCTGATCGGCATAACAATATCCTTTGTCAACCAACCAATCATTAGCAGCCCGACCTGTATACCCGTTAGCTTTAGCAATTATATTAACATAATAATGTCTAAGGTCATTATCATTTATGGTAATAAAATCATCTAACTTTATGTTTAGTCCAGTATTTGCCCCCGAATGTTTATTGTACCAGAATGACCAGTCGAGATTATCATAACCATCTTTCATTTTACCGGCATAGGTACAACCAATTTCTTTACTCGTAGCGCTGGCATAGTTTGTTTTATCAAGACGGGTAGGAACACCAACAGAGAAGGGGACAATACCAATAGTACTGCCATTATCTAATTCAAAAACTTGTTCACCTAAGCGTCTAACCACGTTCTTAAGTAATTTTTCTCTCGTAAATCCAGCCTGCGCCGAGGACCATTGCATTGATGTCGAAAAATCAACAACAAAAATGTAATCTGTGGCCGCCGATTCAGGCACAACTGTTGTACGCCTGGCAGCACCGGAAATACCATTCCCACCGATGGTAACATTTTTATTAAACCCCATCTTCTTATTTTCTGCGCGAGAAAATTCGAATATTGGGTGGCTGATTTTATTTGCAGTTACATGATAATCAATTGCTATAGGAAGATTGTCCTCATCATACACCTTGGTCGCATTGATAGTAATATCATCAGCATTTATTGTTTCTGTCGGGAAATAATATGAAATATATTTATTGGCAAGTTGAATATTTGCAGTTTTATCTTCTGGTGTTTCATTACCATTATTAACTACAGCCAGAGCATAGACACTATTGTTGATGGCATCATTTAACCTCGCACGATCAGAGTTAAAGCGAGAACCATCAATTGCAATAGAAAAAAGCCCAAGCAATGAAGGAAACATTATCGCGGTTGCAACAACAATCGTGCCATTACTCTTTATTAAGAATGCTTTGCATAGTGAAGTGATTTTTTTCATGATAATTACCAGCATATAGCCTTAGATAATATTACAAGCGAGGTAATCCTGCATCTCTAATATAAAGACTTTCTAAGTTAGCGCTTAAAAGACCCATTGCACGGTGAAAATAACTGGTAGCGCCAGGAATACATAGCGTAACTTCATATACCGGGGTCCAGGACAGTTTCGCCGTAGAATATGTTGTTGGAGGTAATCCCCATACTGATAATTCACTTAGGGTGGAGACAGGCAATAAATTATTATTGATTGAACAACCCTTTATATCATTCGTTTTAAAGCTACTTGCGGTAGTTTTTTTAGAAGTTTGCGTAGAATTAGCATTAAAAGTGATCTGTCGAATATTCAGTTGATATGCTTCAATGGAACCATCACTATTCATTAAAAGTCGATCGGCAACACTCTTCAACGTGGTAAGATCGTTTTGAGAAAGATTAGTGGCTCCGCCAAAAAAAGCCTTACGCTCACGCAGAATAGAGAATAATGAGTTATTCAGTCGCATTAAATTATTTTTTTTCACAATGGAAAAACTCATATCCATGATAAATCCACACATAATTGTGAAGATAAAAATATATGTAGCAAACTCAATAGCTGAGGCCCCCTCTCCAGAGGATATAAATTTTTTTTTCATGCTAACCGCTTCTCCATATCATCACTACCGCGATAAATTGTGCTCTTGCACCAAAACGACTCTACGAACCATATCATTTTGTAGAAGCGAATTTGGGAATGCAAAAAATACAGGTTTGTATGGAACCGTTATTTGATAAACGCTTAAAAGCGCATCAGATGAATAGGATGATGAACACTTGCTACTTACCAGTTCTGTAATTGAATTACAATACTGGATACTGGTTTGTACTTTAATATCCTTGCTGTACAGCAAAAAAGGCCAATTTTGGGCCATTTTGTTAATCAAATCATCAAAATACTCATCGGCTTTTGATGTACTGGACAATGTTACTGATGCATTTCCTGCCTCAGAAAGAATAAGGTCAACTGATGACATTACATAAACAACTCTGCATAATTCCATAATGAACAATATAGATATAACGAAAGGAATTACTACAAATGCGAATTCGATGGCTACAGCGCCATCATTTCTTGAAAATAATTTTCCATGTTGACTCATATGACTCCCCCATGCCATATAGTGATGATGTATCCAATCGATATGGCAATACCAAACGGTACAGTTTTATATTTTCTCTTTAAAAACAAATTGAAAAACACGAGTGCAATTATCGAGACAGGTGCACCTATACAACAGATGAAAAAAAATAAATCTGATAGTAATTGCTGTGGGACACTAAATACCAATGCTACAATTAACTTTACATCTCCAGCACCGATCATTCCCGTTATTGTCAGGAGAAACCCAACGATTAAAACTATAAACGGGATCAATATATTAACGTGACCAGTAAGCATAGATAAAATCATAGAAAATATAAAGATGACTGACACACAACGGTTTGTTATTTGCCGATATAAAATATCGGTAATACAAGAATATAACAGAAGAATAAAAATTGTTAACTGCAATAGATGATAGGCTATCTCATACATATTTGTACTCAACTATTTATTTCCGCATAATCGGATATGCGGAAACACATGAATTTATCAATATCTATCTTTTCCCTTTCTTTTTTTTTGCTCTTTTCATTTTTTGATATACCGGAATAACTATTGTTCGACTTATATCAGATGATGGTAAACATTTATCTATACTTACAGGAGATGGTATCTCATCACAGACTATGTCTATAGATAAAGAGTTTCGAATATTATTAACCATCATAGAATAAAACTTTATCGTATCGTAGATTTTTTGGTCACGATCATAGAGTACAGGTTCAACCGCAATAGCACCACATGATATGTCTGAACAAGTTAACTGAATTGCTTTATTAAAAATATACTCAAGTTCATTTTTATTAATATCAGGATAAGTATTAGTCACATCTACGCTGACGTTATGAATCAAATTATACAGAAAACTCAATCTTTGTTCCGTTAATTTATCTCTGCTATCAATAACAGGGTTAATAGATATATAGCCACTTACATGATCGGCAGAACAAATATTCACTACACAGCTTAAAATAAACGATTTTCTCATCATAATAACCCAATAATTATCAATTGATTCTCTTACATACTTCAATGATATTTTCAGATAAGTTTTTCATCCGCCAAAATATCTGCCCAATGGGCTCATCTTTTTCGGTTATAGCCATTAAGCACAATATATGTTGAGCAATTATAATTCGATTAAAAAGAATCATATTATCATCACTTTCCATGAATACAGTATTTTGTTCCCCAGAACCAACCTCTTTTAGCATTGCCGAGCTAATTCCAAGTAATGAACTTGCTAAAGCGGATACTTTTCTCACATGGAGTTCATTACCACCCGTTAGCACCGATGCGACTTCGAAACCATCTTCTGTCGATACTATAATATTCTTAAGGATCGTGTTATTTTTACAAAACTCTTTTAATTCTAGATTTAATGCATCGATCAATGTTTCAGAAACCTCACGAATCTCTGTATCTTTAGTGGCAGTAATTGGTTCATTGGTGCTCACTTTATTAATCGAAGATTCATCTTCGTCTGACTTTGATGCATATATATCAAACGGTAACCCATGTAGGCCCATCATAATTCTCCAAAATAAGTTAATTGGTATCAATAAGACGTTCTTAGAATATATACTCTATATTTATAACATAGGGGCACTAAAGCGAATGGACAAGCATTCATTTAGTTTTAGCCGTGTCAAAGCAATATTTGAACGTTTATCGATGCCGATATAAATAAATCGATTACTGATATAGGAAAAGGAAATTAATAAATGAATACAATCACTATACGTAATCATTATATCTTCAAAATAATTTTTTGATGATGATAACCGAGCATACTTTATATTAGCTCTAACAATGTCGCTCATTGCCTGAACTAATGGTCCACTGTTATCATCAAGATTAAATTCATACTCAACCTCTTTTTTTATAATATTAATCAGTGCAACCTGCTCTACGCCATTGACCTCTTTTAACTCCAGCAATAAATCCTCAATATTTATTTCCATTAACAACCTCAAAATGCAATTTTATTTTAATACGTTTAATCACGATAGATATAGGTAGTATTGAAAATAGCCATGCATCAAATTAAAGTGACTAGCGAGTAATTTTAATCATTCATAAGTAAAATCTATCAATATTTTTTCTTTATTCTTACCAGTAGTCGTCGTTCTTTTAATGGATTCCGATTTGATGCAACGAGCAGTAATGATTCTTAAGATAGTATTCCCATCACCTTTATTAATAAACTCTATTTTTTTGACATCAGGGCGTTTATTCATTATGGCTAACTGAGAATCAAATATCGAATTTAGTGGTTGTACACTAAACAATTCTAATTCGATCTGATTGTCATATAGTTTTGGCAGCAGCATGAAATTAATAGGATATGAAGAATATAGCGCTAATCGGTCGCCATTAGTAATGCTTGCTGAAGTCAATATTGCTATTGATTTTGCGTTTGCAATTTTTCCCTTAAATGGTAAAACCTTATCATTTTGATTCTCAGCCAAATCACATTGCTTAGATGCAACTGCTGGTGCTGGTGCTGGTGCTGGTGCTATATTAGCTGCATGCTGTTCAGATAATGATTTATTTACACTGACTGGCAATGAGCTTTCATTATGTGATCCAGATTTTTCATCTATCTGGCTATCTTTTTTAACCCACTTTGAATTATTCTGAACATTTAGTTGAACTTGCTCTCGAGGTGATAATTTTGCTAATGAACTGATGAGTTCATCGGCATCAGACAAGATCATCTTTTCACTAACAAGTATTTTTCGCGCACTACCATAATCCCCGATCTTAACAAGGGAATATACAAGATTATACACTGTCTGTGAGCGGTATTTTTTTCTAACATACAACGATAGTAAGTTGTCACGAGCGTTTACATAATCTTGCTGTAAGATCTCCATCATCGCGATATTGTTGATGACTATCTCTTCATTATAAAATAGGCCTCTGGCCTTCTCAAAAGATCGCATTGCATCGGAATAACGTCCTTGCTGAGCTAGCATAATACCCTGTAGGTTCCATAGCTCACCATTTGCTTCATCTTTTGATATAAGATTGTCTAAAATATCCCTAGCGTCACTCTCATTTCCAAGTTCAATGAGATTCTTAGCCTGGAGCAAAGAATATTTGGTGTCCCCATTACTTTCTACTAATGGTTTAAGGTATATATTGGATGAATTATAATCTCCAATTTTGTTATAGAGCATGGATAGATGATAGCGATCGTCTACATTATCTTGAAGACTAAGTTTCTTTCTATATATTTCTATCAAACCCTGATAGTCATTTAGCTGTGTTAATATATATTCCTTTTGATCATCTTCTGATGCATTTGATAACCCACCTGAACATCCACTAAGTACCGCAAGCATTACTATAGGTAATAATTTTTTTACCATGTTGAGCTCATCTTAATCAGGCCCGGACCAGCAACTAGTGCTATTAGGGGAAAGAGAATAAAAGCAATCATTGGGAATGTCATTTTCGCTGAAAGCGCAGCGACTTTTTCCTCCATACTCAATAACTGCATTTGTCTGATATCTTTCGACAAATCTATTAGTATATTATATATTGAAGAACCAAACTTGGTGCTTTGCAATAAAGTTGAACATAACATTCGTACCTCTTCATTGTTCACTTCGCTAGAAAGTTGCTCAAGTGCAGTGTTGATACCACTAACTTCAGATCTCAGCACGGTACGAATGAGTAATGCAGATAAATCTTTATTAATACTGTCAATTTTATAAGCAATATAAGTTAAAGCCGCTTCAACCGTCATTCCTGATTGTATACAAACAGCTAAAAGGTCTATAAGGTAAGGTATATCATTAGAAATTCTACTGAATCTTCTTTGCGTCACGGATTTCTGAATACGAGCAGGAACAATGATAATAAAAGAAAGAATAGCGAGGATCACAATCATCAAAGTCTGCGAACCCAACTCTAGCCAACCGGAGTATTCCAGCACCGTAACGGGAAGAGCAATAAATAAAAACAAAGCAGCTTTAATCTTCACGTTTTGATCTAATGCTGATGACGCAGAGATAATCTTACTATTCTTTTTAAATGTTTTATCTAATTGAGATTCTATTAAGCTGCTTCCGTAGGTAAGCACATTTTTCGAACCTTCACTCTTGGATGAGAAATTGATTAATTTCTCAACTTTCTTCATTCTACGCTGTCGATAAATAAGCAATAATATACTTCGCATACCAATTGCAAACAAAATGCAGAAAAATGCATATATCATTTTATCCAACCTTATTCATCATCATCCAGACTAACCATATCCCTGTTAATATGCTACCTATTGCATAATAGAGTATAAGTCGTCCAGAATCGGTCCCTATTAATACCTCAAAATTATCAGGTGAAACAAATTTGATAAAGAAGAAAAAGAACACAGGTATAATCACAAGCACTTTTACTGACATTCTGGCCTCAGCCGTCATGGCAATTTTTTTTCTGTCTAAAGCTTTACTTGCTGAGATCAGCATTGTCAATCTCGTCATTACTTCGCTAACTTGCCCTCCGCCTTTTAAATTTATTAAGACTGTTATTACAAATGAAAAATACTCACTGTAGGGATAGCGATAATAGGAATCCATGAAAACACGTTCGGGTTCATCACCGATATCAAGTCTCATTAATATCCTTTTGAACTCCTGGCCAAAATCACTATTGATCATTTTGGCACATTCATCAAAGCCTTGTAATACCGGTCTACCCACTCTGACGGAGCTATTAATGATATTTAAAGCTTCAGAAAAATCACGCTCAAATTCGGTTCTACTTTTTTTTATCTGCTGTATATAGAGAATATAAGGTATGATAACCATAACAACTATAGCGATAGTGAGATTATCAAACTGTAAGAACTCTATATTAATATATAATGCCCCTGCCATACCAACAATGGTTATAACCATGTTTTTAATAAGCAATTCACTATTTTTTCCGATGAGGTTCCTATGAACCTTTTCTTTAATCGCTTTGATACTGTTAATTAAATTAGTGATGATTAATTTTTTCTGCGTATGCTCATGCCTGGCAATGATGTTTGTTGATAATATTTTACTTTGTATTTTTTTTGTATTTTTAACCGAAAAATAAATTTGCCCAACACCTAATAATAAAAAAATAATTGAAATAATCACTATAATCATGACACTTTACTCCCGAATAGTTGCCGTAAAGGTTCAAGATAGCCATGCACTAATGCCTGCCGATAAACAGCAGAACGCTGGAGAAGACCATTACACGCAAATGTACCAGTAATCATCCCGTTGCTATCTCTTTCAGGGTTAGCAGTAAAATTAAAAATATCCTGCAAAATGATATTTTCACCTTCCATCCCCATGATTTCAGAGATATTCGTGACTTTTCTTGAACCATCGGGTAAACGTGAGGCCTGTACAACAATATTCACTGCCGTTGAAATATTACGACGAATCGCAATTAGTGGTAGTGCGGCATTAGCCATCATCACCATACTTTCTAATCGAGCTAACGCATCCCTGGGGTTGTTCGCATGCAGCGTTGACATTGAACCATCGTGCCCGGTATTCATCGCTTGCAGCATTTCAAACGCTTCAGCACCGCGACACTCACCGATGATGATGCGGTCAGGGCGCATACGTAGGGAGTTAATTACCAGATTCCTCATATTAATCTGCCCCTGGTTTTCTGACCCTGCGAGCCTTGTTTCCAGCCTCAGTACGTGCGTCTGTTGCAGTCTTAGTTCCGCGGCATCTTCGAGGGTTAAAACCCGTTCACTTTCTTCAATATACTGCGACATCGCATTCAATAACGTTGTCTTACCTGAACCCGTCCCTCCCGACACAATAATATTAACCCGGCAGCGACTAGCAATAACCAAAAAATTAGCCATTATTTCATTCATGCTGCCGAATTTAATTAACTCACCCAGAGTTATATTTCCTTTGCCGAATTTACGTATCGACATTGATGTTCCATCAATGGATATCGGTGAAATAACGACGTTCAAACGACTCCCATCAGGCATACGTGCATCAACCAATGGCTGTGAATCATCGATGCGCCGGCCAACCTTACCCACAAGTCTTCGGGCTATATCTGTTAATTGTTCATTATTGATGAATTGCTTCTCAGATAACTCCAGACGCCCTTTCCTTTCAACAAAAATACGGTTGGGACCATTAACGAGAATATCACTGACCGATTCATCTTCCATCAGTTCTCGTAAAGGTCCATATCCCGTGATTTCATCAACGACAAGCTCACATAACTCTTGTCGCTCTGGGGCAGAGAGATAATTTTCCGTACGGTTGTCATTGACTACCGAGCGAATAACAGAATTCACTTCATTAAGAAGTTCTGATCTATTGTCTTTTATACTGTCAATCTGCTCAAGATCAATACTCTTAAGAACTTCCTGTCGAAAGTATACAAATGAACTCGATTTATTCATAGGACATCATCCATGAGTTATAGATACATCATTTCTAAATTTCAATTCAAAAAATTATTTCTTTTTAAATACCGAAAAAAATAGTAAACTTTTCTTTTTATCGTTAGATTCAGCTTTACCTTTTATACCGAGCATTTTCATTGCAAAATCATTAATTGAGGTATTTTTATTTTTTTGCTTCATATCCTTGACATAAGAATGGATAATATCAATTTTTTTACCCAAATAGTTTTCAATATCCTCATTAGATAATTCATCAGGTCTGGCAAGATGATTCTCATTCAATATGAGAATATTCTTTGATAACTCTTTTGCACTCTCCGGTGAGGGAGAGATGCGCTCAAATTCGTCAATGATCAAGCGCGCGTTGCGCACCGAAGCCAGTTCTCTGGTAACAACAATAAACATAAAATCTGATCCAGGAACTATTAATGTCAACTTATCCCTAACCTGTGTTGTAACATTATGATCAAAAATGACAATATTATAATTCCGATACTCAGGAGCATCGAACTGCCATAACTCCTCTTCTGTAGCTATTTTAATACCCTGATGATCATTAAGATGGGTGATGACTCCATCACGTGCTAACGATGTATCAGCAATGAGATCTAGGTCAGGAGTACCTGTATGGCCCTGAATCAAAAGTATGGGAAAATTACTAAGCTCACTGAAAGCGTTAAATAACTTCCAAGCTATTAATGAAGTGCCACTTCCCCCCTTGCAGCCAATGACGCTAATTTTCTGCGTATAGCTTGACGTGTCTGATACCTCATTCACTTTTTTTAGTGCATTTCCGATCATCAGCATTTGCGATTCAAGATGTAAATAGACTGCTCCTATTCTGCTCATTTCATCACAAAAGCGAATTGAATCAGTATCACCAACAAATATTTTTTTAGTTGTTATTGGAAGTATAAACTTCATTTTTTGTTCAATAATTGCGATATCGTTAAAACTTTCAAGATCTATAATAACATAGCTACTTGATGGTATCATTTTTCCATCAGTCATGTCGTAAAAACATGCGTCAATACGTGTTACCTCTATACCAGCATTCATTCTTATCTGTGTTGCTAGACCTGATGCTATATTTTCTCTTGCGGTAATAATAGCGATAGAACCTGATGAAGATGTATCGACTTTACTTTCGAAATTTTTTTTATTAATTTTAGTTAAATCTAACATAGTTGTTCCCTATCTAGCGGATAAAACCACCACGTGAGATAAACCCACGCGCGTCGTTATCTTCAAGTCTATTAATATGATCGTCTGCGACGCCTACATTGAAGAATAATTTATCTACAGAGGTTCTATGGAATTTGGGTACAGGCAATTTATAACTTTCGGTGGCAGACACAGGTTTGACTAATTTAACAGTAGCAAATACAACTAATTCGTTTTTTTCCCGTTCCGTTTGGCTGCTACGGGCAAATGCACCAAGTATAGGTATATCACCAGCATACGGTACCTTGGATAAGGACTCCCGGTCTGACTCGCTTAGCAACCCACCAATTACAAAACTATCACCATCGGCAAGTTCTATCGTTGACTGCGTCCTTCGCGTATTCATCGTTGGAATTGCGTACGAATTATAGGTATAACTCCCCGTCACGTTACTAAGTTCATTAGCGATGAATAAACGGATCTTATCGCTACGATTAACTTTCGCACCAATATTAAGTCTGATCCCATATTCTTTATATTGTACCGAGGTTGAACTATCTCCACCGCTATCGATTACAATTGGGATTTCGCCGCCGACAAGGAAACTTGCAAATTCCCCAGAGAGTACCGTTAGATTTGGCTGTGCTAACACTCTGGCGATACTATCATTTTTGACAGCGTTGATTATTGTACTAATATTTCCCGCATCAAAGCCGCCTTTGAAGCCAATCAAGCTAAACACACCCGCATTATTCTTACTGCTGCCGCCATTAATAATACTATCTAGCGTTAAGCTACTCCACTCAATACCCAGCGCATCGGTGAACGTCTTTGTGACTTCAACGACCGTCAGTTTTACGTTAACCTGCTGTGGCGTTGAAAGCACAGTCATACGGTCAATAACGTTCCCCCACTGTTGTTTCGTCAGATGATCAATATTATTACCGCCTCCGTCCTGTGAACTCCAATTGATCTCTCTTTCTTTTTTATCATCACCAACCAAGCTACCGACCGTGTAATATATTTCATCTCTGATTTCTTCAGTCTCAACATCGCCTTTTATTATATATGTTAGTTTGGTACCGCTCATATACCTTTCAATTTTTATATTTGTTCCTGGATACTGTTTATTTATCCTTGCAGTCAGCGTTCCCCCAACAGAGTCCACAGAGATGGCAATTGTTCTTAAAACTTTACCTTTAGCTCCATAAATTGTGAGGTCGGTAGTGCCTGTTTTTTTTGCATACAGCACAACTTTCTTGCTATCGATAACTTTATAGTCAGCAACATTCGGGTTGGATATGAAAACAGTATCTATTTTTTGCCCCGATGATATATCTTTTGACTGGCCTTCTTTCAATACCATATCTTCGGCAAATGATGCCTGAATCGTGAAGGGTAATAACAGCAAAAGTATAAATACTTTAAGTATTTTAAACATACTACATCCTCTCGTTATTGTATGGGTTTCAAGTCCATTTCGATATGGTATAAATCCGTTCCCCAATAAGGGACTGATAGTCACCTATGGATTAAATTGCCTCATTTTTGTTGGTTTTCGATTGTAGTGTTAGTGCTACTGCTACCTCGATATTCCTTTATTATATCAAGATTTTCGGGTACAACCTGCTCCACGACTATAGGTGCTGGGGATGATGTATTGGTAAACAGGATATTGCGATTATCTATCGGCCACTGCCCTTCACTACCAACCAGTACTGAATGTTCAAGACTCATATCGTCATCGTTCCTGTTCGTCGGGAACAGATAGATAGACTTATTCTCCAAGCCTTTTAGCGTCATCACTTCAGCAGGTGACAACTCAACCAATATATAGCCCTCATTATCCATAGGACTGCTTTGATCTACGATCTTCTTCATCTTTAAGCTTTGCGACCTGATCGATAAAATCTTCTTGTTCTTCATTATTAATTTGAAATGTCTATTATTTATACTGTCGGTCATATCAGCAGTTGGTATCAATTCCTTCAGTTCATCATTTTCTCTATTTTCTCTTAGCATATAAGCCAGATAGATATCTATTCCTTCTCCAGCACGAAGATTGGTAAAAAGATAGCTGTCTGATTTCTGTATGGAAAACCCATAAACGATACTTCCTGATTTTGCCGACATCTGAATATATTCATCGCTTCCTGGTTCGACTAATACCGTAGCAGGTATTTTTCCGCCCATAGCGACATCGCTCTTAACCATCCAGTTATCAATATCACCAACCGAGAACTGTTTTGCTTCTCCGCTATCCTTCTCTACCTGGATGGTTTCTAACTTGAAATCTTCCGAAGTTAAACGAATCCCTTTTTTTAGTTCTTTTCTGGCGATGGCAACCGTTATGCTTTCCTTCGGTGTCTCAACCGCCTTAACCTGCAATGTTTCACCCTGGGGTTGCACTGCCTGGTTGTTGTTTGCAGTATAATAAATCACCATCCCAATAATGCCGATGATTACCATGGCAATATTAATTATTAGTTTATATTTTTTGCTCATTGATATCCTCAGAATTAATATTTGTAATAATTCATTTAGCACGCAATACATTCAGCACCATGCATCATTGCCGCATATGGATTCCAGTGCGTGATAAACAATACAGATAAATTGATAACCCGGATTTTAATATTCAGGCAATAAATCATTATGCTATATATGCATAGCTACCGCATGAACTGAACAACAATGCAGTCCTATTAAAAGTTTTTAATTTTTATAAAAAAAACATCACCATCGTGAATGGTGACTTCACTGTAAAAATACAGACGACATATAATGCCGCCTGTATTTTTACTTGCACGATTTAGATTTTTTACTTGATAAGTTTGCTGTTCACTACTGCTGAAGCTTTGTTGAACAGGCCAGTGATCATCTTATCAACCTGGCCATCGTTACCAAATACAACAGCTACCACTGCAGCTACGCCCGCCAGCACGATAGCATATTCAACCGCAGTAACACCATTTTGGTCTTTGCAAAAATCACGCATTTTCTGCAGGCCAACGCTTCCCAGAACGTATGTTTTAATCATTAAATCATTCATTTCATTTATTCCTTCATTGAACATCCAAATTAATATTTATTATTCCTATAGTTCCTGACAAACATATAAGGCTCGTCTTGAACGGTTAATATTATATTCTGATTCCAGGTGAAAGATTTAATTATCGTTTTTTTTTAGGATATTATTTATATTAAATCAATGAATTAATTATTTAATTATCTAACTATTTAATTATTTTTCAGACTTACAAATACGATACATAACTAAGCTATTGATAATAAACGTGTATTTTTTATTCTTCCAAAAAATGATAAGAAGGTCGGTTATTTTTTATACCGCTATTTTTTGGACTGATGGTGCTAATCACCTTATATTAATATCAAAAATATAACATCAGCTTTTTTATTGTCTCAAATATAGAGGCATACCTCTGAGCAAAAAAAAGCCCCGCAAGTATTCGTTACTTGCAGGGCTTTACAGTATGTCATCTAGAACCTGGACGGTTATCCCAAAGACGTTACCGCGTACCTTTCTGGAACAGTGAGTCCCACATCGACTTAACTAGCGCCTGGTCACGCGGCGTGAGTTCGCCCGCCCCAATAGCCTTTTCCAGACTCTCTGCTACGGTACGATAGACGGCCTCCGCGGAATGGTCGTCGCCCTCTTCTAACTCCGCTACCGCGAGCGTTAAATGGCCGCGCAGATAACCGCTGGCGAACAGCTCATCATCACTGGCGTGTTCCACCATGTCATCAATTAACGCCAGAATGCGTGCTTCAAACTCCGCGATCATCTTCTTTCCTCTTTCGGTAACATGGCTTTAGAGATCTTCCGGCCATGGGAATTGTTCCGCCGTTAGGGCCGGCGTATGGTAATAATCCTGTAGTGCTTTGATGAACGTCGCCGGGCGCGGCGGAATGCCTTGCGCTAGATAGGTCATCACCTGCGCGTGTACGCGCCGCTGGAAGACGATACGGTCCGGTTCAAAGTCACCGTCCAGGTTGTCGCAGCTAACGTTGAACGGGAAACCCGCCGCCACGCAGAACAACCAGTCAAACGCCTGCGGCTTCACCTCAACGTCTTCAAACTGCCCCTGGGTTTTGGCATCGCGCCCGTCCGGACAGTACCAGTAGCCAAAATCAACCTGTTCACGTCTTGCTTTACCGGCAATACACCAGTGTGAAATCTCGTGTAGTGCGCTGGCGAAAAAACCGTGCGCAAAGACGATACGGTTATAGGGCACCTCGGCGTCCGCCGGAAGATAAATAGGTTCGTCGTCGCCTTTAATCAGACGAGTATTAAATTCATCGGCAAAGCAGCCATCGAAAATCGTCACTAGCTGCTGGTAATCGTGTGTGTTCGTCATTAATTCATCCCTAACCAATGCATAATCTGCTGTCCATGGCTGTCATACAGCAGCTTCGCGCTCATCACTGCGGAAACCACCACGATCATCGGGCGAATCAGCGTCTGCCCTTTACTTAGCACCAGGCGGGACCCCATACGGGCGCCAAAAAATTGCCCGACCATCATCACAAAGCCGGTAGCCCAGATCACCTTGCCGCCAATAATGAATAGCAGCAGCCCGCCCACGTTAGAGGTAGCGTTAAGAACTTTGGCGTGCGCGGTAGATTTAGCGAGGTTGAAACCCATCAGCGTCACGAATGCCAGCGCGTAAAAAGAGCCTGCGCCGGGGCCAAAAAAACCGTCGTAGAAACCGACGCAGCCGCCGGCCACTAGCGCGAACGGTAGCCCATAGAGGCGCTGTTGGCGGTCAGCTTCGCCGAGCTTCGGCATCAGCAGGAAATAAAGACCGATACCGATCACCAGCAGCGGCAGTATTTGGCGCAAGATTTCCGACTGCACGTATTGCACCAGCAGCGCACCGGTCATCGAGCCAATAAAGGTCATCAGGATATTGAGCTTTTGATCCGCAAGATTCACCACTTTGCGGCGAACAAAATAGAGTGAGGCAGATAGCGAGCCGCCACAGGCCTGCAGCTTGTTAGTTGCCAACGCCTGCGCTGGCGGCATGCCTGCGGCCATCAGTGCCGGTACGGTCAGTAAGCCGCCGCCGCCCGCCAGTGAATCAATAAAACCCGCCAGAATCGCAGTAAAGAAAAGGGCCACCAGCATGAGTGGCTCAACCATAAAGAGTGCGGAGAAGCTGTCCATTAGAGTACGTGTTCGTCCAGTAGCGCCTGGCAGGAAGGCGGCAACGGAGGAGGCGTCTTCTTCACAGGCTTAGTGGCGCCAGGTTTTGGCGGTTCAAACCAGCTTTGCAGTTCAGCGCCGCAGCCGTCTCCAGCTGGAGGTGGTGCCTGCTCTTCACACTCAAGGCTGTTCGCCGGGCACTTCAGGCGGACGTGCATATGCGCACGATGCTGGAACCACGGGCGAACTTTACGCAGCCAGTCACGGTCGTTACCCGCATCGAGGCAAAGCTGCTGTTTAATAGCTGGGTTAACAAAAATGCGCGTCACTTCACGGTCTTCGGCAGCAAGCTTAATCAGTTGGCCGATTTCCGGTTTCCACAGCGTCGGGACCACGTGCTTACCACCCGCGCTGACTAAATCCAGCGCCTGGGGTTTCAGCAACTGAGCTGAACTCCAGCGCGCCTTCGGTAGCTGCAGGAAAATATCGACATCCAGCCCGCTTTGGTGGCTTGCGTGTCCGCCGTTAAAGCGCCCGCCTGCAGGCATCCCCATATCACCAATCAGCATTGTGCCCATACCATGCTGCTGTACCTGGTTGCCCAGACGCTGGATAAACTGCACCAGATCCGGGTGACCAAAATAGCGGCGTTGGTCGGTACGCATCACCTGATAGGTGTCTGATTGCAGCGGTAACGGCTGCGCGCCAACGATGCAGCCGTTGGCAAATGCGCCAATAGACTGCGCGCTGCCGCTGACAGGTTGGGTGATTTTCTGCCACGGCGTTGCCGCCAACGCCGTACAGCTGGCCACCAGAGCCAGCAGCGCAATAACGGTTTTTTTCATGTTTACCAGCGTGGTATAGACGTCGTCACATCGGCGTTCTGCGCGCGTTGGCGCATAAAGTGATCCATCAGCACAATCGCCAACATCGCTTCAGCAATTGGCACCGCGCGGATACCCACGCAAGGGTCGTGACGACCTTTGGTGATCATCTCCACTTCTTCGCCAAAGCGGTTCAGCGTTTTGCCAGGTACAGTAATGCTGGAAGTCGGCTTCAGCGCAATATTCGCCACGATCTGCTGACCGCTGCTGATACCACCCAGAATGCCGCCCGCATGGTTGCTCTGGAAACCGGCTTTAGTGATTTCGTCGCGGTTTTCGCTACCGCGCAGTTTCACCACCTCAAAACCATCGCCAATCTCCACGCCTTTCACCGCGTTAATGCTCATCAGCGCGTGGGCGATGTCGGCATCCAGACGATCGAATACCGGCTCACCTAAGCCAGCCGGTACACCATCAGCAACCACGGTCACCTTCGCACCAATGGAGTCGCCCTCTTTTTTAAGGCCGCGCATCAGTTCGTCCAGCGCTTCAATCTTGTCCGGATCCGGGCAGAAGAATGGGTTCTGTTCTACCTGATCCCAATCTTTAATCGCCAGCGGAATGTCGCCCATCTGGGTCAGACAACCGCGAATAACGATACCGAATTTCGCCGCGAGGAATTTCTTGGCAATCGCCCCTGCCGCTACGCGCATCGCCGTTTCACGAGCAGAAGAACGACCGCCGCCGCGATAATCACGCAGGCCATATTTCTGTTCGTAGGTATAGTCTGCGTGCCCCGGACGGAAGACGTCTTTAATGGCGCCGTAGTCCTGCGAGCGCTGATCGGTGTTTTCAATCAGCAGACCGATGCTCGTACCGGTGGTCACGCCTTCGAACACGCCGGAGAGGATTTTCACCTGATCCGGTTCGCGGCGCTGGGTGGTGTAACGCGACGTGCCCGGGCGACGACGGTCAAGATCGTGCTGCAGATCGGCTTCGGTTAACGGGATCCCCGGAGGCACACCGTCAACAATGCAGCCCAGCGCGATGCCGTGCGACTCGCCAAAGGTCGTTACGCGAAAGAGTTGTCCAATTGTATTTCCTGCCATCACGACTCCATTATCGTTGTTCTGTTGTTGCGTGCTGGATTAATCAGTCTTTGTACTGTGCGAAGTGATCCTGAGCGGCGATCAGCTGTGCTTTGGTCAGCATAAAGACGCCGTCACCGCCGTTATCAAACTCAAGCCAGGTGAACGGAACATCCGGGTATTGGTCCATCAGATGTACCATGCTGTTACCCACTTCACAAATCAGAATACCGTCGTCGGTGAGGTAATCCGGCGCGCAGCCGAGAATACGACGGGTCAGGTGCAGACCATCAGCACCGGAAGCCAGGCCCAGTTCCGGTTCGTGGCGATATTCTGACGGCAGGTCAGACATATCTTCTTCATCCACGTACGGTGGGTTGGTGACGATCAGATCATATTGCAGCTGCGGCGCATCGCGGAATAGGTCCGAGCGGATCGGCGTGACGTTGTGAATCATGCCGTGTTCTTCAATGTTAAATTCGGTGACGGCCAGCGCATCCGGGGAGACATCAATCGCGTCTACTTCCGCTTCCGGGAAGGCGTAGGCGCAGGCAATCGCGATACAGCCGCTACCGGTGCACATATCAAGAATATGCTCAGGGCGATGGTTAATGAGGCCAGCAAAGCGGTTGTTAATCAGCTCACCAATTGGGGAGCGCGGCACCAGCACGCGATCGTCAACGTAGAATTCATGACCGCAGAACCAAGCTTTGTTGGTCAGATAGGCCACCGGGATTCGCTCGTTCACGCGACGGATCACGCGTTCAACGATCAGCTGTTTTTCCGTGGTAGTCAGACGCGCGCTGCGCATATCTTCTGGAATATCCAGCGGCAGGTAGAGCGTAGGCAGCACCAGCTGCACTGCTTCATCCCATGGGTTATCGGTGCCGTGACCGTACCAGATCTCGGCCGCGCTAAAGCGGCTTACCGCCCAGCGGAGCATGTCCTGAATGGTATGCAGCTCATTGACTGCTTCATCAACAAAAATCTTATCCACATTGTCCTCCAGGGGCATGCGTCGGGGTAAATTCGGCGGCTAGTTTGCCATGAAGGCGGCGATAAATCAGCATTCTTGCGTAGGGTGTGGGGAAAAAAGCGTTTTCGCTGCAGGGAGCAGCGTGAAAAGGTAAACTATGGGAAAAGACGAATTGAGAAGAATCAATAATGAAGAACAAAAATTCACTGAGCGAGGAGGATCAGGCGCTCTTCCAGCAGCTAATGACGGGCACCCGCAAAATTAAGCAGGACACCATCGTTCATCGCCCAATACGCAAAAAGATAAGTGAGGTGCCGCCAAAGCGCCTTTTACAGGAGCAGGCCGATAACAGCCACTACTTTTCCGACGAATTCCAGCCGCTGCTCAATACTAACGGGCCGGTCAAATACGTGCGCGAAGATGTCAGCCACTTTGAGTTGAAAAAGCTGCGCCGCGGTGACTATTCACCGGAGTTGTTTCTCGACCTGCACGGGTTAACACAAATGCAGGCCAAGCAGGAACTGGGCGCACTGATTGCCGCCTGTCGCCGGGAACATGTGTTCTGTGCCTGCGTGATGCACGGCCACGGCAAACATATTCTGAAACAGCAAACGCCGCTGTGGCTGGCTCAGCATCCGCACGTGATGGCGTTTCATCAGGCGTCGAAAGAGTACGGCGGAGACGCCGCGCTGTTGGTGCTGATTGAAGTTGAAGAGTGGCTGCCGCCAGAACTCCCCTGACAGAATCCCGGAGTCGGCGTAAACGCCTCGTCCGGGCTACAGGGAAAATCGACATTACTCGGCCATCAAGCTGGGTTAAAAACGATTAAATCGCTTTCGCCATTTTCAGATTGCACGGGCTCATTTGCCAGTTCAGGACACCTTGTCCGTTAGCGTCAAGGGTAACGCTGGCAATGGCGGAGGTGGTAAACATCGGCGGAACTTCGCCTGGGCAGAGTTCAGCAACCAGATAGCCAACCAGCGGCAGGTGAGAAATCACCAGCACCGATGAAGTCCCTTCATTGGCTAACGCCTGCAGGTAGGCGCTGACCAGGCCGATATCGCCGCATGGCGTGAGTTCAGGCAGAACATCCACCTCTTTTGGCAGATTAACGCACTCCCCAACCACTTTGAGCGTCTGCTCCGCACGCAGGAACGGGCTCACCAGAACACGATCGATATTCACATTTTGGTCTTTCAACCAGGTTGCCATCTGACGAGATTCATCACAACCACAACCAGTGAGAGGACGAACCGAATCACTGGCTGCATCGAGGGCAGCGTCGCCGTGACGCATAATAAAAACTTGCATATTGCACCGCTTTTGTTGACCAGAAGCACCAGCGTCACCATAACGGTGACGCGGTAGCCGGGCATTGTGCCTTATCCATTCACTGAATGAAACGCTGATTTTTACCTTACTGGTGTAAGTATAGTCAACATCAGTTTACAAAATAGCCAAAAACCATGCATTTCATCTGGGTTCAATACCTTTGAACTCAGCTCAGCGAATCTGTTTCATCACCAGGCCAAAAGGTATCGCCGCGCTCCGCCCGCTGCAAAAGTGCCTCGCATGGGGTAAATCGCGAACCATACTGTGTAGCCAATCGTTGCAACCGGGCAACTACTTCACCCGCGCCTAATGAATCCATATAACGCAGCGGGCCACCGAGAAACGGTGGAAAACCTATGCCAAAGACCGCGCCGATATCGCCGTCACGGGCACTACGGATAACGCCTTCATCCTTACAACGCGCCGCTTCATTCAGCATCAGCATCACACAGCGTTCAGCCACTTGCTCTGCCGAATACTGACTACGCCGAGCCGACATCCCCGGAAGGGAATAGACCGCGCTATCGACCTGTTTCTTGCTTTTACGCCCTTTCGCACCATAAAGATAGAAACCGCGACCATTTTTTCTACCTTTGCGATCGTCATTCAAAATTGCCTGAATCAACGTTGAAGGCGCGCTAAAACGCTCGCCGTAGGCGGCTTCAAGAATAGGTAGAATTTTTGTGCCAGTGTCGATACCCACTTCGTCAAGCAGTTGAATGGGACCAACCGGGAAACCAAATTTAACCAGCGCATTATCAATATGTTCAACGCTTTCACCGTCCACTAGCATGCGCATGGCCTCGGCGATATAGGGCGCAAGAATGCGGTTAACGTAGAATCCCGCTTTATCTGCTACCACAATCGGTGTTTTTCCCTGTTTCTTAGCAAGTTTCACCGTAGTGGCAATCGTCTGCTCTGAGGTTCCTGCATGGGGAATCACCTCGACCAACGGCATTTTTTCAACCGGGCTGAAAAAATGCAGGCCGATAACCTGTTCAGGCCTTTGGGCCAAGGCAGCAATATCGCCAATCGGTAAAGATGAGGTGTTTGAGGCAAAAATGGTGTGAGGTGCGCAATACTGTTCAATCTCGCCCACCATCTTCTGCTTGAGAGCTAAATCTTCAAATACCGCCTCAATCACCAGATCACGATGGGCAAAACCGCGGTAATCGGTGCTGCCGGAGATCAGCGCCAACTGCGCGTCACGCTCCGCCGCTTTCATATGGCGACGGCGTACTTTTTGTTCAAGCTGATCCCAACTGTACTTCAGCGCGTGGTTAATCCCATTGGCGTTGATATCTTTAATACGTACTGGCAATTTGCCTTTTACCGCCGTGACGTAGGCAATGCCACCTCCCATTAATCCTCCACCCAGTACACCCACCGAGCGCAGCGGGCCAGGAGCGACAACGGCGCCAGGATCTTTTTTGATATCGGTACTGGCAAAGAAGATGCTACGCAGCGCTTTAGACTGCGGCGTCATTGCCAGCTCGCCAAACGCGCGTGCCTCCGCCTCGTAGCCACTATTCACGCCGTGCGCCAGACCGGTTTCAATAACCTGCAGAATTTTATCGGTCGCCGGGTAGTTGCCTTGAGTTTTTTGCGCCGTCTTTTTGGCGGCCATGCTAAACAGCAGATTGCGCCCCAGCGGTCCCGCCAGAATACGCTCACGTACCGGCAAACGACGATGTTCGTGATGTGGCTTGCGAGCGTACTCAGCGGCAGCTTCCAGCAGAATTGAATGCGGCACAACCTCATCTACCAGCCCCGCCTTCAACGCCTGACGAGCGCGAAGCTGCTTGCCGGTGAGAATCATATCCAGCGCCGTGCTGACGCCAATCAAACGCGGTAAACGCTGGGTGCCGCCAGATCCCGGTAGCAGGCCGAGCTGCACTTCCGGCAATCCCAGCACGGTTCGCCCATCGTCTGAGCAAATACGCGCATGACAGGCTAGCGCCAGTTCTAACCCACCGCCAAGACAGGCACCGTGGATCGCCGCGACCACAGGGATCGATAGGCTGTGAATTTCGGCCATCACCTGCTGTCCCTGGCGAGCGAGGGATTCTGCTTCCTGGGCGCTTTTGCAGCGGCCAATCATATTGATATCCGCCCCGGCGATAAAGTTATCGGCCTTCGCTGAGATCAGCACCACGCCCTGGAGCGCTTTGTTTTCTCTGATTTGCTTGAGGATCGTGCGCACCTGTCCGCCAAACTCGGCCTTCAGGGTATTCATCTTTTCGTCTGGCACGTCGATCGTCACTACCGCCACGTTGTCCGGGCGCACAGTGAGCGTAAATGCGGATTTCATTTCCATTATTCAGCCTCCAGAACCATAGCCGCACCTAACCCGCCCGCCGCACAGGCGGTCACCAGCCCGAAACCACCGCCTCGACGGCGCAGTTCGTTCAGAGTTTGGGTGATCATGCGTGCGCCGGTCGCCGCAAACGGGTGGCCGTAGGCAATTGAACCGCCCAGAACGTTGAATTTACTTTCATCAACCTCACCGGTGGCGTGGCTGCGCCCGAGCACCTGGCGGGCAAACTTCTCGCTCGCCAGACACTGAATATTCGCCAGAGTCTGTGCAGCAAAAGCTTCATGCATATCGATAAGCGTGAGGTCGGCAAAAGTTAGCCCTGCGCGATCCAGCGCTAGCGGCGTGGACCACGCCGGCCCCAGCAGCATATCCTGCCAGACATCAATCGCGGTAAAAGCGTAGCTGCGCAGATAGCCCAACGGCACCAGACCCAACTCTTTGGCGCGGGATTCGGTCATCAGGATAACCGCAGCTGCACCGTCGGTTAACGGCGTACTGTTGGCTGCCGTCACCGTGCCATGCTGGCGGTCGAACGCTGGACGCAGCTTGGCGTAATCGGCAGGCGTAGAGTTTGCACGAATGTTGTTGTCCTGCTCCAGCGGGTTGCGGTACGGCGGCGAGTAGGCCGTCATGACCTCATCGTTCAATTTTCCTGCCGCCCAGGCCTGCGCCGCAAGTTGATGCGAACGGTTAGCCAGCGCATCCTGCTGCTCACGGGTAATGCCGTAGGTTTTCGCCATTTGCTCTGCCGTGTCGCCCATCCGCAGGCCGGTCGAGTATTCCGCCACCGCCGGAGGTACCGGCATCAGGTCCCGCAGTCGCAGTCGAGAGAAGAGTTTGAGTTTCTGGCCCAGGGTACGGGCCTTATTGGCATCCACTAGCGTACGCGCCAGTTTTTTACTCACGCCAATAGGCAGTACCGAGGAAGAGTCGGCCCCGCCCGCAATCCCGGCGCGGATGGTACCTGCCATCAAGCTTTCCGCAACGTTTGCCACCGCCTGGAAGCTGGTGGCGCACGCACGGCTGACGCTATAGGCATCGGTATGCACGTTCATGCCGGTACCCAGCACGATTTCACGGGCGATATTCGGCGCGGCGGGCATCTGCACCACCTGACCAAAGACCAGTTGTTCGATAACGTCAGGGGAGATTTCGCTACGGGCCAGCATTTCACCCACGACCATTTTACCGAGGTCGACGGCGGGAACACCGTGAAAAGCGGTCGCCTGTCGGGCAAACGGGGTACGTAACCCACTGACTATAGCAATGCGATCGCCCTGACGGGTGATAAGCGGTAATGCCTGACTCATAACTCTCCCCTGTTAACGGAATAAAACCAAGTGGTCTGACCTGATAACAGTTTTAACTAATTTATTACACTTAGCCAATCGGGGAGAGAAAAAATTGGGAGCTAAAACACACTGAGAACAAAAGAAAACGCCCCTGTTACGCGAGTAACAGGGGCGTTATTTAACGTCGTTATGCAGGGGCGCGATTAACGCAGGCCCAGCTGGAAGATCAGCGTTTCAGCTTCGCAGGCGAAGACAAAATCGATATCCAGCTGTACGCCGCCTTCAACTTCTTTGAAGTCAGCGGTAATTTTGCAGGGTTCGGATTCTACGCTACGGGCTTTTTCTGACAGCGCGGCCAGCGTTGCTTCTGCGTCGGCGCGGTTAGCGAATACACGGCTATAGGAAGCGGTGCAGTCGGAGTTGTCCATAATGGTACCCACGTCCATGCAGCAGCAAACCGGGGTTTCATCAGCACTACATTTGCTCATTGTAGATTTCCTCTGTTTTGTGCACTCAAGGTGCCAGATAAACGATGAGCATATTTTACGTCCACCCGCTTTACGCCTCCAGTCGAGAATGTGATCTCTGACGTTAAGTGACCGAAATCACAATTAAAAATGATCTAAAACAAATTTAGTGTTTCTCCCCCTATGACAAGACCCGCAATTTTGCCAAGCAGATCCCGTTTCAAACAACATCTCAGAAAAAATTAATAAACAATATTGCAACATACCAGCTGGTCAGACCTATACTCTCGTCACTGGTCTGATTTCTCTGTCGTAGTCCAGCCCCTACACTTCGCGCTTCTGTTACTACATGTAACATTGTTTGTATAAAAATAACTCAATGAGGTTATGGTCATGAGCCAGAAAACCCGTTATACGAAGTCTGCTCTTGCTGTCGCAGTGGCACTTGTTTCAACTCAAGCCTGGTCCGCAGGCTTCCAGCTAAATGAATTCTCAGCCTCTGGTCTGGGCCGTGCCTATTCCGGCGAAGGTGCTATCGCAGATGATGCGGGTAATGCTAGCCGTAACCCGGCGCTGATTATGATGTTCGACCGCCCGGAGTTTTCTATCGGTGCGGTGTTTATCGATCCTGATGTGAATATCACTGGTACCTCGCCAAAAACGAAGAAAAGCACCGATGCCGATAATATTGCGCCGACCGCATGGGTCCCTAACATGCACTTCGTTATGCCTATTAACGAACAGTTTGGCTGGGGCGCTTCGGTAACCTCCAACTATGGTCTGGCTACAGAGTTTAATGATAACTATGCAGCCGGTCCGTTTGGTGGCACTACCGACCTGCAAACCGTTAACCTAAATCTGAGCGGTGCTTACCGTCTGAATAGCTCCTGGAGCTTCGGTCTCGGTTTTGATGCGGTGTATGCTAAAGCGAAAATTGAGCGTACAGCGGGTGATATCAGCACCGCAGTTACCGCTGTGGGTGGTGCACCAACGGCAAATGCACTGGGTGTACCGTCAACCAGTTCCCAGATTGCCCATCTGAAGGGCGATGAGTGGGGTTACGGCTGGAACGCCGGTATTTTGTATGAGCTGGATAAAAACAACCGCTGGGGTCTGACCTATCGCTCCGAAGTCAAAATTGATTTCGACGGCGACTACAGAAGCTCAATTACCCCTAGAGGAAACGTAGCGCTACCTGGTTTGGGCGTTGCCGCACCATATGGTACCAGCGGTGCTACCGTCCCAGGTTCTCTGACGCTGAACCTGCCTGAAATGTGGGAAGTCTCCGGTTATAACCGTGTCGATCCGCAATGGGCTATCCACTACAGCATAGCCTACACCAGCTGGAGCCAGTTCCAGGAGCTGAAAGCTACCGGTTCAAACGGCCAGCAGCTCTTCTATAAAGAAGAAGGCTTCAAAGATGCTTATCGCATCGCACTGGGTACCACCTACTACTACGATAAAAACTGGACCTTCCGTACTGGTATTGCATTTGACGATAGCCCGGTTCCAGCAGATAACCGTTCCATCTCTATTCCGGATCAGGATCGGTTCTGGCTCAGTGCAGGTACGACCTACGCCTTCAACGATGATGCTTCTATCGACTTCGGTGCATCCTATATGCATGGTCAGGACGTCACCATTAAAGAAAGTGGTTACACCTTCAAATCCGAAGGTAAAGCCTGGCTGTTCGGTACCAACTTCAACTATCGCTTCTGATAGTTAACCAACATAAAAAAAGGGTGAACATCATGTTCACCCTTTTTTATTGTCGCCGACTCGCTATTCGGAATCGATATCCTTCAGGTCATCCTGAATCGCCTGCGCATTCGGATTCTCTTCCGGTTTCAGCTTACCGCCGCTGGCGATAAAGTCATGCTGCTGGAAGTAGGCTTCACGCACCATAATGTACGGATCGGAAGACTGGCGCAGCAGGCCGTCGGAGTCGAGCAGCTGTGCGCGCGTTTCTACCCCTTCAACCATCCACTTACCGATAGACATCGGCCAGGTCAGCCAGGAGAGAACCGGATAAGTGGTATCCGCAAAATCACCGCCATCTTCACGCAGCGTGAAGCTGCCGTAGAACGGCAGTTGCAGATACGGACCATAGCCTACGCCATAATGGCCCAGCGTGCTGCCAAAGCGGTGCGGCTGGACGCGCTGCAGTTTCGGGTTAGCCATACCCGCGACATCGATAAAGCCGCCCATCCCCAGAATGGTGTTGAGGAAGAAGCGGGTAAAGTGAACCATCCCCTGGTACGGGTCGCCCTGTAAGAAGTAGTTCACCATCGTCGCTGGCTCTTCCAGGTTGCTGGTGAAGTTACTGAGGCCATTGCGCGCAGGTTGCGGAACATAGTCACGCCAGGCGACGGCGACAGGACGAACCACATACGGGTCCAGCACGTTGAAGTTGAAGCTGTACATCGTGCGGTTAAAACCTTCGAAGGGGTCTGAACGCCCCTGCTGTTCTGTACCGGAACTCGCACAGCCCACCAGCAGTGTCGTCCCGAGCGCAAGCGCCGACAAGCGAAGCTTCATAAATGTCTCCCTGTTAATTATGGCTATCGCTGATTGCCATCCATGCGGCACGTTAACGTATCCGCTTGTTTAGATGTGAGCGATTGTAACAGCCCATCGGACGATGTCTATATAGCCAAGTTTTGTTGATTTTATCATAGCCTGGTAAAGCCAGGGCTGCGGCACGCCATGCCTGCCTGGCGCAATTAAATCTATGCAATAACGTCAGTATTTCAGAATACCGCCAAATCTGCATTGCCTGTAACCCGCTACGCTTAGTCTATATGTGCTTATTTCAGGGCCACCGCAATGGATGAACTCAAAAAAGAGACCATAGACCACCACCATGACGAAATAGCAGTAGAAAGCGAAGAAAAACGGCAAGGGAAAAGCATTGAAGTAAATGAAGACCGGCTCCCCTCCCGCGCCATGGCGATTCATGAGCATATTCGCCAGGAGGGAGAAAAGGAGATGGAGCGCGATGCAATGGCGCTGCTGTGGTCCGCCATCGCCGCCGGGCTATCGATGGGCGCATCGTTGCTTGCAAAAGGTATTTTTCACGTTCAACTTGAAGGCGTGCCCGGCGGTTTTCTTCTTGAGAACCTTGGCTATACCTTCGGTTTTATCATCGTCATTATGGCCCGCCAGCAGCTCTTTACCGAAAATACCGTCACCGCCGTACTGCCCGTGATGCAAAAACCGACTTTGGGCAATGTCGGTTTGTTGATGAGACTGTGGGGAGTGGTACTTCTTGGGAATATTATCGGCACGGGAATTGCTGCATGGGCGTTTGAATATATGCCTATTTTCGATGAGCCAACGCGCGATGCCTTCACCAAAATCGGCCTGGACGTGATGAAGAACAGCCCAACGGAAATGTTCTCAAACGCCATTATATCTGGGTGGCTGATTGCAACAATGGTCTGGATGTTCCCTTCAGCAGGGGCGGCAAAAATCGTGGTCATCATCCTGATGACCTGGCTTATCGCGCTGGGAGATACCACCCATATTGTTGTCGGCTCGGTCGAAATACTCTATCTGGTATTCAGCGGCACGCTCCACTGGGGGGATTTTTTCTGGCCTTTCGCCCTGCCAACGCTAGCTGGCAATATCTGTGGAGGCACCTTTATTTTCGCCCTGATGAGCCATGCGCAGATCCGTAATGATATGAGCAATGCGCGCAAGGAAAAAGCGCGCTTAGAGATCGAACAGGAAGGAAAGCGTCAAAAAAATGAGAAGAATCAACTCTGAATGGCGACTGTTTGAGCAGTCGAGCGGCCGAGCACTTACCCAAGCGCACAAAAAACGCTATACTCGGCCCGCTCTGTCCCCTTAGTTAAATGGATATAACGAGCCCCTCCTAAGGGCTAGTTGCAGGTTCGATTCCTGCAGGGGACACCATACACACCTCTCCTGACATCTACCAAATTCAATAAAACCCTCTTATAATCAGCGAGAAACCCTCTATTCTGGCTATACGACGTCAACTGATGTCTACCCATTTCAACGTGAATCAATAAACACTTGGGGGCCTTAGTGGGGGCTTATCCTGTTCAATGAAAAACGAGGCCCCCAAAAATGACCTTAAATGCGCGTCAGGTCGAGACTGCAAAGCCAAGAGACAAAGCCTATAAGCTCGCTGATGGCGGAGGACTCTATCTCATGGTCAATACTAACGGTTCAAAGTACTGGCGCATGAAATATCGATTTGCCGGGAAAGAGAAAAAGCTCTCATTCGGAACCTACCCGGACATCTCACTTGCGGAAGCTCGCACTAAACGAGATGAGGCAAGAAAGGTATTGGCGAATGATAAGGATCCCGGAGAGGTCAAAAAAGCCACGCAATTAGCTGAAAAGCTCTCGGTTACCAACACATTTGAAGCAATAGCTCTCGAATGGTACAGTGCAAAAGTATCTGGTTGGTCAAAGAGTTATGCTGATTACGTCAAGCGGGCTTTTAAAAATAATATCTTCCCCTATCTAGGCTCTCAGCCAGTTAATGAAATAAAACCACTGGAGCTTTTGTCCGTATTACAACGAATAGAAAAGCGGGGAGCGCCTGAGCTTGCAAGCAAAGTACGCCAGCGTTGTAGTGAGGTTTTTCGATACGCGATTGTTACAGGCCGTGCCGAATACAACCCTGCTGCTGATCTTGGTAGCGCTTTGCAAGGCCATGAGAAAAAGCACTATCCCTTCCTTACCGCAGGTGAGCTGCCGGAGTTTTTGCAAAAGCTATCAAGCTACTCTGGAAGTCTTATTACTCTTCTTGCAACCCGTTTGCTCATGCTGACAGGCTTGAGAACAGTAGAGTTACGTCTGGCTGAATGGAGTGAAATTGACTTCGATAATCGTATCTGGGAAATTCCCAAAAATAGAATGAAAATGAAACGTCCTCATGTAATCCCGTTATCGGCTCAATCTCTGAGCGCTCTTCGTCAACTGGAAGAACTAACAGGAACCTACCAGCTTATTTTTGCAGGACGCAACGATGTTAACAAAGCGATGAGTGAAGCTAGCGTCAATATGGTAATTAAAAGGATTGGCTATGATAAGAGAGCGACTGGGCATGGTTTTCGCCATACCATGAGTACCATTTTGCATGAACAGGGCTTTAATACAGCCTGGATCGAGATGCAGCTCGCTCATGTGGTTAAAAACAGCATTCGCGGCACATATAACCATGCACAATATCTGGATGGAAGACGAGAAATGATGCAATGGTACGCGGATTATATTGACAGTCTTTCTGATTAAGACCTGGGATCATACTAACAGCACAAAAACGCCGGATGGCCCACCCTGGTGTTTTTGTGTTGTTGCATTTTTTTATTTTAATATGTATGACTATAGCTGGTGACAGGAAAATAGCCCATATTAATCTTGATGAACTAGCTTAAAATTGTAATAACTACTGTACATCGGGGATTAAAGCAAAAGGCACTGTATATAAATCAATATGGTCATGTGCTAAGAAATCAATAAAAGATAATCTTTCCATTTTCTCAACGAGTTTCCGACCAACAATCATTGGCACATATTTGTGGTCTGGAAGTATATTATCTGGCTTTCCAAAAACCATACCCCCGCAAGCTTCACCAAATCTTTCAGGTAGTACCTGTGCTAAAGTGCTCATAAAGGAAACATCCACAATAATCCCATTTTCCGTCGTCAACCATGCATGAAAATTAAAACCAGAGTGACTACCAAAATCTTTAGGCTGAATACCTTTTTTAGACCAGCGCTGAATATCTTCAACTGACGGATTATAGACGAACTTCCCCTCCTTCCAGAGCTGCCCAACAGTAACCCACACCCGACATTCCAAAGCTTTCTCAAAATAAGGTTGTAAGTAATGACTCCACTTTAGGCACTGCCCTGCTGAAGCAGAAAAACCCGTCACACCGGATAATGAACAAACATGATTAAATACATTCTGGTAATCATATTCTTTCTCTTTCACAACCCCACTCCACTCTTCCTTAAAGCCCAGCGTCTTTGTGAAAGAAACAGCTTTGTCGAAATTATCATAATAATTCGACATAATATCAAAGACCGGGGAATCTTTTTTATAACCGATAAAGTACCGAAAAATATCACTTAACATTAACTCTGTCTCTGGATTGTTCTAAGGTTTAGGGCCGTTTGCAGTTGCAAGATTATACTGTGTGGAAAACCTCAGTTCTTCTCAAGATAATGCCCCCGCTACGTAAAGTAGGTTCGACCCTAAATAATTTCCCATATTGAGTATTTCAGGAAACTGGGACTTCCCATAATTCAGGATCGATTAATGCAGTCCTGTCTGCTGTATAAGCATTAAATTTAGCCATGAAAGTCTCATGTGTCCCGGTAAACAACACGTCCTCGGCATCATTCAGGATACGTCTGTAAACACTTACCAGCCGCTCGTATTCCTCAGAAGCGGTATCCTGAAGCGCCTCAATCACATTTGATACCTTACCAGAGGTAAGCGTTTCCCCAAAAAACTCACCTTCAAAGTGAGGAACCTGAGTGAAAATACGCCCTTTTTGTGATTTGGCTACCTCTTCCCGAATAAGACTATTTACTGTCCACATTCCGCTGTTCACACATTTCCCTTTACGACGGATTTTGGGGGAGTCAGAATCATGAATAACAATATAGGGGATATCGAACTGGTTGAGAATTTTGGCAAACATGGGAATATTGCCTTTGCCAAGGCAGTCAATAACGTGCATCTCAATCCCCAGAGTTTCCTGGAGATGATTCAGTACAATTTTCTCGGTCGGACCTTCCACGAGAACGATTTGGTTATAGAAGAAGAATTCATTCACCATCGGATTACATGCCCGGACAGTTTTTAAATTGATCTTCTCATCTTTATCAAACCCAATATCACTCGTCGATATATATTTATTCTGGCTGTCATTATCCACCCGGATAATTGTTGTGTGATCTTTAGATAAATCTATAAACACCGGTGAATGCGTGGTCGCCATTACCTGCCAGTCAGGATTGTTGGCTGCAAACGCATACAACGCTTCTCGCGCACCACGAATTGTCGGCGGGTGCAGGAAAGCTTCTGGCTCATCGATAAGCAGGATATTACCGTCTCTGGCAACATCACCTTTTTTACTTTTTCCTTCCTGTGAGAGGACTGACAGTGCCGACCATAACAGGGAACGTTTAAGTCCGGTCCCCTGGAGATCAAGCATTGTTGAACGGCCGGTGGGATTTCTGACCTTTAAATATGATGCAGAAGCAATGATCTTCTCATCGATTGGATCTTTGGACTGAGGTATCAACTCCATACTGATACCCGGGAAAATGGCCTCCACGTTATCGGTCATACGGCCAAGCAGCCGGTCAAATTCGGCTTTAGATGAATCAACCAGGGTAGTCGTCAACGCTTCAATTTGCGCGATAACATCGGCTTTAGAATCGGGACCACTGCTGAGGAATTCCTTAACGTTGCTTTTAAGGATTTCGATAATGAGTTCTTGCGTTTTGAGAACTGAATCATCAGGTTTAATTCGAAGTGGCTTGGGAATACGGCTGTTAACAATGCTATCAAATCCACCCAGGCCACCGGTTATGAACTCCCCTTGCCCTTTGGTTGGATCAAATGCCTCTTTTTTCGCCTGTTCGCCAGGTACTTTCCATATCCATCTGAACTTAACGCACTCACCGTAAATCGGATCGTTGTGCTTCCATTTTTTCCCAATTGACGCCTCATCATCTGCAGATATATCTGTGAAGATCCCTGTCATGATGACTGGTTTGGAAGCATCCTCATTATGGAAATGGCTGATGTCCAGGATTTTTTCTTTCCCAAGAGCCGAAAATTTCTCGTAAGCATCAAGGATCGTCGATTTTCCAACATTGTTCTGCCCAATCAAAATAATAATATTGTCTATCTTAATATGTATTTCATCACCGATACATTTAAAGTTCTCAACAAAAAAAGCCGAAAGTTTCATACCATCTCCTTATTAAAAATAAACCTTCTTCACTAACCTTTTCAATACTTCGCTTTCCCAACGTAATAGACAGCACCCTGGTTTGACCGCACAATAAAAAAAATTTGACGCAGTCATATAAAACTTAAATATCTGAATCAGGCTCAGATCTTATTTAAACTCTTTTTTCACTTGAGCTTTCTTTACCAACCGACCGCGAGCTTTTTCAACCGCTTTTTTGGTCCTGTCAGGAAACAACATGACCTGTTGCTCAGCCACACTCAGATGCATATTCTTTTCCAGAAGAGTCCATTCTTCATCGCTCCAGGGACGAAAACCGGCTTCGCTGCTAGGGGATTTCTTCAGCCCCAGTCTCCTGGCCATTATTCTGACGGATACTGCGTTTCTTCCCGGAAGACGCTCAGTTACCGCCGTACCCACCCTCGGGTAGTCTGCTTTAAGAATTTCGAGCTCGGCACCCCCCCAGAAACGACCACTTTGCACCCTCAAGGTCTCCGCCATCGAAAAGATAGCATTGACACTTCTGCCTGGAAGTAATCGTATAAGGGACATAGCTTCGGTCCCCCGGGCATAGTGATCACGAACAATATCCATTTCAGCCTCACTCCACGGTACATTTTTCTTTCTACGGCACCCGAGCTTATCAGCCATCAATCCCACTGCACCTGGCGTCCGTCCCAGCCGGTCTGCAATCTCAGCAACTGACATGGAAGAATAGTTATTCTCCAGAAAGGTTAAATCCCCGGCGGTCCATCTGGCACGGTTATTACGGTAACGAACTGAATCACCTACAATTTTCATCACCGTTTCTATTTTGACGCATTCTGTTTGATTTCAGCATAGCGGGCTGTCAGTTGCTTCAGATGCATTTCCAGTTGAGCCCTGGCAGCAGCAGGTAAGGGGACTCCCGCAGGAGCTTGTGACAATACCCGCAGTTGCTCCTCAACCGGTATGGACTGATTAAATGACTGTATGGTAGAAAAGACCACTGATTTCAGTTCACTGACCGTCATGTATTTACCCTTCTGCTCATCCAGCCCGTTCAACCTGTCACTCAGTTGCTTCAGCTTCATCATCCCCTGATGCCAACCATTCAGCTGTTCTGTTGGTAATGCAGCAGCATTAAGTTGTTGTTGCCACTTTTGTGCCAGAGATTTAGCCTGTTCCGGCCACAGCTCTTGAGCCTGTTCTGTGAGTTTTCGGCTGTAAGCAAGATTCCAGTCAGGAGGCAACTTATCCAGTCGGGCAAGCTGATGCTGTGTCTGTGCGATAAGGTCCTAAGGTAACGGAGTCTGCTGACGCAACATCTCCAGTTGTTCAGACGTGAGAGGTGCAGGGAACGGATCCAGTGAAGCAGCAAGCTGATTCTGTAGAGGGTCTGGCCGGTGAAGAAAATGCCAGCTCCACACTGAGACGATGCTTATCACCAGCATGGTACACATCCCGGCGGCGAAGGATTCCCATTTTTTTACCGGAGCGGGCATTGCCGCCAGCACTTCCACGTTCGGCTGCTGTTCCGGTTGCGCAACGTAAACCCACTTCACTGCACTCTCTGGCTTATCTTCATCTGGTCCACCAGCAAAGTCTCCCGTGGATGCTGTCGCATCATTCATAACGGTCGCAGGCGACACGATACCAGGCTGAATGCTCGAGCCGGTACTGGTTATGCCATCGCTGTTTTCCAGCCTAACAGCACTGTTGTGCATCAGGGTACGCAACGTATCGAGCTGACTCAGATGCTTAAGCTCCAGACGCTGCAGTACCTCTCCCAGACCTGTAAGCAGTTGCTCCGCCCGGTACAACTGGCTGAGGTCGCTGTAATTCAGCGGGAGCGAGCGCATTCGTTGCTGCAGACGCTGACTCAGACTGCTGAGAATTTCCATGCGCGCATGGACTGGCTGAGGCCACAGTGCCCCCCACTGATGGCTTATCAGGGCCTCGAGTATCGTCAGCCCTTCATTGAGCCCGAATAACCCGGCCAGCTGTGCACGCGCAAGCGTATACCAGGCTGCTGTTTGCAATTCCACACCGTTCTGCTCGAACAGTGAGAGACATAGTTTTTCCGCATAACGCCAGTTTACATCCGGGCGAGCCGGATGCGTCAGCTTACTCAGCTCATCACGCAAGGCGGCATAATCAGATAGCGAGCGCGGGTCACCGCCGGTTTTAATCTTACGTTGGGTAATGTCATTCATGACCAGTTGTCCATTCTGACGTGTCCGGGAATAAGGATGATTAAGGCTTATGCGGCTTTGCTTTCTGCATATTCGAGACTCTGCAGATACTGTAACGCCACCGGGTCAGCAATATATTCAACCTGCCCGTGGTGACGCTCCACCTCATCGATAATTCTACTGAGCTCGACCCGGAAAAATTCCTTACGCAGGTTAACCCTGTTGATACGGTAGCTTTCCAGATGGTCGTGAAGTGTCTTTTCAAGTGCGGGGGCATCATCGCAGGAAATCATGGCGTGGACGTCAAAATCAAACGGCACGGCTGCCCCGCTCAGTTCTTTCACTCGCTCCATAGGCTCCAGCCGTCGGGTCATACCGATTTTGAAGACGTTTTCACCGAAGGAACCGATATTCGAAATCACATACACGTGTCCCTGCTTCGTGAGCTGGGCCATAGATTTGGCGCGTTCATACTGCTGATGCACGTCCTGGATTTTCTGCTCCAGCTCCAGACGCTGTCTTTCCAGCTCTTCCTTGTAAGCCCCCTCAGCGGCGAGCAGAGCTTCCTCCAGTAAACGCTGCTGCTCCGCAAGACGTTGTTCCTCCTCTTCCGCTTCGCGCTGCTGCTGCTCCAGTTCATCCTGACGCTGTTTTTCTTCCCGCATCTGACGCTTGAGCTCAGCCTGATATTCTTTTTCTTCCTGCGCTTTTTCCAGCATGGCGACCTTATCCAGAAACTGCTGCTTTACGCCTTCCCAGTCGGCGTTATCCTCAAGTTCCAGAAAGGTGATTTTCTCGCTGATGGCAGCGTAAGCCTCTTTTTCCTTCCTTAGCTGGTCGTACTTGCTTTGCCAGTTATTTACCGTGGTGCCGGAAAGCAGGGTTTTGACTTTGAATTTATACGCGGAGTCCACAATACGCTGTAGCGCCCGGGAGGCTTTATTTCTGGCATTGTGAAAGTCATCCCACTGGCCGGAAAGCTGTTTCCTTTCCTGATACAGGCCACGAGCTACTTCGGTACTGACGGTTTCTTCAAAGGCTTTCTCTTTCTGTGCCAGGTCCGACACGGCCTGTTCAAGCTCCGCGGTTTTCTTCCGGAAGCCCCGGTAAATAAAAACCCGCATTATCAGCGCAACGGCTATCAGTAAACCAAAGAACAGACCGATGATTCCGGCCGGATTCGACACAGATTCAATAAATCGCTCATTAATATTGATTAATGCTCTTACCGCGACATAAACACCCCAGGCAATGACGCCAATAATAACCAGAATAATACCCGCAGCATTGTCATCTTTTTTTCTTCGTGCCATGTTTTATTTCTTTCCTTTTTTTCTGCAAACCTGATTATTTAATCTTTACAACGGGCAGACAGTCTGTTCCATATCCGATTAATACTGGGTCCCTGAGCAAATCGGTAAATGAGTGTATCCGGGCTTGCTGGCCATATAGAGGGGAGCGCATGTGGGCTGTCGGGGTTGGGTACTGACCGGTTCGTCGTTTTCTGCAATACTTTGCGGCTCCTGCTTATTCGCAGTTGTCACTTTTTTCGCCTTAGCTTTGCGGGTGGAAGTGGACGGTTTTACCGGATTGCTGGTTGCTGAGGAACCATACCCGGAACAGAATCGTTTCGACTGACTTAAACTCCCGTCATTACAGACAAAGCGTCCATCAGATGTGCAGTGCGCTATACCGCCTTTTGAACCTGAGCAGGGCTGCCTTCCACGCGCAGCATCGGCTTGTGCCGTAAACAGTATCCCTGAGACCAGAAGGAAGATTAATTTTCTCATTTCCATATCCGTGATTTATTTCGTTATTTTGTGGCTCTGTTCTCCGTCAGCCATTAACTGTTTCGCCAGGTAATTATGCAATGACAGACAGGCAAACAAACTATTACTCATTCGGGCTCCGCTATGGAAGGAGCGCCAGAATCAAACCCAAAAACGTGCTTTCATCAAAACCCTGCCCGGAGGGAGATAAAGCACCAGGCGGAACAAAGGTCCAGTTGCTCACCGTGCCTGACCGCATGAATAATCGCCCCAGAGGCGTCACGAGTCCTCCATTATGGAAGGTCACCTCCACGCACCCGGTTACACCCTGACCATAAAGGAACGCCGGCACATATTTTACAGACCGGTCGTCGATACGCAGAACGAGGGCGACAATATCAAATCTCCCCCCCTCAACCAGCAGGTCCGTAACAGGTGTATTGAGCGTCTCCACATTCAGTCCAGTATCCACCAGCCACGCGTCCATCAGCTCCTTAAGTTGCGTCATTCGCAGGCAAAACTCAGTAACATCAGCCTGAGTCTTGCTGACGGATGAAGCCGGAGCAGACTGTCTGGTCTGCAATTTTTCGAGAAACTGTGATTTTACTGACATGCTTTTATCTGGCCTTACAGACGGGTTGTGGTATCGATATACTGCTGTTGCTTCAGGTGTCTCAACATCACTCGTCCCTCGGGCATAAACTCGGTGCCATAGCGTACGAGGCCAATGCCCTTCAGCTCAGCATCAATGGCATAACGCAACTCCCCGGGGACGTTCTGCTCCAGCAGGACGACAGTAATTTTTTTCAGACGTGGCTCATATTTGAGCAAGACAGCAGACAGGGTGCCCATCAGCTCATGAGCGGTACCCGACATCCCCTGCAGGATTTTGGTCATATCTGGCAGGCCGTAGTCAGGCAGATGCGCCAGCGTACCGGCGCGGCAGTTGAGCACCCGCTGCATGTTATCGAGCACCGATAAAATCACCTGGTTCTGCTCACTGACCTGGCTGAGGCTCAAACCACCTGAGAAATTACCGCTCAGCATTTCATACAACGATGGCGTGTTGTGTCCCTGTGGCATCAGTCATCCTTCAGCGGCTGTAACGTCAGGTGGTTATTTCCGGCTTCCAGAATGCGGGCCTTACGGGACAGCAGGAAGATATACGGCAGACGCGCGTTGATACGGCTGTTGGCTGTGGCATCTGCAGTATCGTACAGGGCCGGCTTCTGGGTGGAGTTAGCGCTGAAGAAGCAGGAATAATCTCTGTTTTTATAGTAACTTAATGGAATAAAGCCCAGGTTCGCAAACTCAAACTCACGGGTTTCCGGGATCATCACTTCTGACGGGATCTTCACCTGATTGCCGGTACCCAGATCGTACAGATGAATAGGCAGGTCCTGCACGGCACCACCAGCCTGTGGGCCACGAATTTGTACACACCAGCCGTTGTTGATGAAGCTGCGAACCATGTTGGATGCAAAGGCGAAGGATGCGTTGGTCCACAGGTATTTATCGTGATCCGGGCCTTTGACTTCTTCCACGTAGTTAAAGCTGCGTACGGGCACGGTATCCGGGCCATATGGCAGGCGACCCAGCACGCGCGGCATCACCAGACCGATATAGCGGGCATCGTCCGTCTCACGGAAGGATTTCCACTTGATGTACTCCGCACGGTCGAAGTAGTTGCCAATGTCCTTAATGGCCGCAACTTCCTCCATCGAATCCTTGAGGAAAAATTTCGGACCTGCAGAGCCGATAAACGGCATATGCGCTGCGGCAGACACTTTTGAAATGTTGCGCAGCAGAGCAACATCCTGCGCTGACGCATCAAATTCGTAAGCGGAAATCAGCGCGGCAATCGGCTCACCGCCCGGGGTGTCATACTCATCAATATATGTATGTTTATACAGTCCACTCTGAATGATTTCCGGACTGTCTTCGAAGTCCTGACGCAGGTCTTCTTTTGACATATCCAGCAGTTCAACCTTCACGTTCTGACGGAAATCGGTTTTGTCGACCAGGGATTTCACGCCGCGCCACAGGCTCTCCACCGCCTGGAATTCTTCGCTGTGCATTACAGCATCCAGCTGACGGCTAATCTGGTAGTCCAGCTCTGCGATATGGTGGTCAATCAGGTTTTTGTCGAGTTTTTCAACTCTTGAGCCCGATTTTGTCAGACACTCCAGGAACACCTGCATCCCCGCCGTTAAACGTTCATCCGCGGTCGCATCCGACATCGCCTGCGCGTCCTGCCAGATATCCAGCGCACTCAGCTCAGAGACCGGGTTAAGGTTGATTTTTTCAAACAGGGATGCATAAACCCCACCTGCCGCAGGACGTTCCAGCAACACGCTCTCGCCACCAGCGGCATTCTCATTTTTTACTGACATCAGCATCTTCCTTATTAATCCGTTAAATCATCGTGACCGTTATGGCTGCTTAGGCACCAGGGCTGAAAGTTCGGCTCTGAGTTCTGCGCTCAAGGCCGGGTCGAGCAGAATTTTTTCCAGCTCCTTTCGGAAAGCCTGATTGTCCAGCAGGTTCGCTTTTAAATCGCGAAGCAGGTTGCGCATGGAAAGCATTGCCTTCAGCTGAGGTATTTGACGGGAGACCTGCTCCGGGGTGAAATCTTTCATGCTCTGGAAGGTCAGGCTGATGTTGTCTTCGCTGCCATCACCGGCAAGTGTGTTTTTGACGGTCAGATTGATTTTTGGGGAATATTCGGAAAGAACAGAATCAAAATTATTTTTGTTCAAGCTATTTTTTTTGCGCTCAGACAAGGGGGCAGACTCCTGACCATTACTGAAGTCGCCCGCCACCAGTAATTTCAGTGGGAGCTCGGTTTTCTTGCTGGCTCCCCCTGTATGCAGGTCAAGCTTTAGATTAATACGTGCCTTTGGCACTTCATTCTGGAAACTATCAGCCATCTCATCATCCCTCGGTTTATCGCTGCGTGCACTTTCAGACTAAAGTGATTTACACGCGATAATAGAATAATTATCGACTTAAGATCAAATACACCGATCTTTAATCGGAATATAGAAAATTCTTAAGAATTTTCCACTAAATGTTAATAGTGAATTGCACTGACATGCCAGTAAAATGAACTACCACTAGTGCGCAAAACAAGCATTTATGTCGCAACAGTTAAAATGAACGGAGATTTGTTAACAGAATGATCTTGAATTGATCCAAGTCAATATCTGAAAAATTAAAACACCCATTCATTTTCAGAGATATGGTTTTAGATCAGTAAGGATAAAAGGGGCAGTAAGCCATAACGACGAAGACAACACTGACTCAGCAGCCCTGCTGCCCAGGATTGAACAGGCATTACAGGACGTTCGCGATCTCCGCCATCTGCAGCTTCTGCAACAGGCCAAAACAGATTAGCCCCGAGCCAGACTTATCACACGCACATAAGCGCCAGTCCTCACCGACTGGCGCTTTGCTTTTATATAGAGGACAGAAATGATGTCACAACTGACTCTCACCGACCCCGAAGTACTAACCGACCATACCGACGTGATTTGCTCCACCAGTATTGAGCGCATTGTTACCGGACGTAATGCCGCACTGGCGGAGATTGAAACGTTGATACAGCAGCTTGACGATATTTCAATGCTGACCCGCAGTATCGGGGGGAAAACCGCTCTGGACTGGGCCATGAAGCAGGACTTCCGCTGCGGCTGCTGGTTGATGGAAAAAAGAGAAACAGCAATGAAGGCCATTATTTTCAGAAGGGAACAGCGCACATCGTATTCAAGAGACCTGAACTAGTCGATAAACTGAACGATATCATCGCCCGACACTATCTAGGGGCTTTGCCCAATAAACTCTAAGGAGCCAGGTTATGGTATCATTTTCAAACGCTGATGGTGCTCACTACGATTCCGTAAACAGCCAGGTTACCGTGCAATCCAAAACACTTCAGATGGACGTAAAAATTCCCCTTCAACCTTCTAGTTTTGACTTACTACAGATGGGGGCCTTATTGGGGGCACATTAATTAATCGAACAAACTAAATTATATTATTATCAATAAATTAAAACGCAAATTCGAAGTCTGCAGGGGACAAATCTTTCCCTCTCCAGACTTAAACTTCCCATCAACTGCAATTACACAGCACTACGCCTTTTATATTATTGCTCACAATATAAATAGTCTTCTAACATAAAAAAAACAAATCCACACTTATCCTCCTGCCAACAAGTCGATCCCACATGCACTTTTGAAACATTGTTCCAAAACCACGATCTCAGCATCATTTTTTGTGAACATCGTCAGCGAAATAATTAGTTACATTCATTAACCTGCATAACGAGCAGCATTAAGACCCTTTTTCCCTGCCCCTTCTCAGGGGCAGTTCTTACTCTGTTTTTCTCTATTAATGGATATTAATACGTGTCTGGAGAAGGAAAATGAAATTGACAAAAACACTGTTAAGCTTGTGCATTGGTTCGACCCTAATATTGACTGCCCACACGACTCTCGCGCAGACATTACGCGCCGCTGACGTCCATCCCGCCGATTATCCGAACGTAGTCGCCGTAAAACATATGGGTGAAAAACTCAGCGCCGCGACCCAGGGCCGTCTTGATATTAAAACCTTCCCTGGCGGTGTTCTCGGCGATGAAAAGCAGATGATTGAACAGGCGCAATTAGGTGCGATTGATATTATCCGTGTCTCAATGGCTCCGGTTGCGGCGATTCTGCCTGAGATAAACGTTTTTACCCTGCCCTATATCTTCCGTGACGAAAACCATATGCATCAAGTACTTGATGGTATGATTGGCCAGGAAATTGGCGATCGTCTGACCGGCAATAGCAAGTCTCGCCTGATCTTCCTCGGCTGGATGGACGCCGGTACCCGTAACCTCATCACCAAAGAACCGGTTGCCAAACCGGAAGATCTAAAAGGGATGAAAATTCGCGTACAAACCAGCCCGGTGGCGCTGGATACCTTAAAAGCAATGGGCGCTAACGCCGTTGCCATGGGAACCAGCGAAGTGTTCAGCGGCATGCAAACCGGCGTCATTGACGGCACGGAAAATAACCCACCAACCTTTGTGGCTCATAACTATTTACCGGTAGCGAAAAATTACACCTGGAGTAAACACTTTATTATTCCTGAACTGTTCCTGTTTTCAAAACCAAAATGGGACAAGTTGAAAAAAGAGGACCAGCAGTTAATTCTTAACCTGGCGAAAGAAGCACAGATGGAACAACGCCAGTTGTGGCAAGTCTATAACGAAAAATCTCTCGAAACCATGAAAGCCAGCGGCGTTCAGTTCCATAATATCGATACCGAATACTTTTATAACGCTACTCAATCCGTGCGCGATAAATACGGTAAAGACCATCAGGATCTCATTAAGAAAATTCAGGACGTGAAGTAATCGTTCAGGCGGATGAGTATTTTCATCCGCCTCAGTTCCATTATGTCTTAGAGGTTATAATTATGGACGAACGCTATTCGTCATTGATGGATATTATCTATCGTATCTCCATGTGGATTGCCGGGCTCGCGTTGCTGGTCATGGTTGCCGTTATCCCCGTGGGTATTTTTGCCCGCTACGTGATGAACAGCGCCCTCTCCTGGCCTGAACCCGTCGCCATTTTGTGTATGGTGACCTTTACCTTTATCGGTGCCGCCGTCAGCTATCGCGCAGGTTCCCATATTGCCGTCAGCATGGTCACTGACCGTCTGAGCGAAGGCGTACGCCGCGTCTGCCTGATCCTGGCCGACCTGATGCTGATGGCCATCAGCCTGTTTATCCTCTGGTACGGCACCTTGCTCTGCTACGAACTGTGGGAGCAACCGGTAGCGGAGTTTCCGCTGCTCACCGCCGGAGAAAACTACCTGCCACTGCCAATTGGTTCCGCTATCACCCTGCTTTTCATTATCGAAAAGCTCTGGCGCGGCCCGCAGTATCAGCGCCCTGTCGTGATGCTGGGTTCAACCAGTTAAGCCCCGGTTATTGAGAAAAGGAATACAGATGGACGCATTTATTCTCGTCTTTACGCTCGCCATTATGCTGGCAATTGGGGTACCGGTGGCTTTCGCCGTGGGCATCAGCGCCATTATTGGCGCCTGGTATATTGATATCCCGCTGGAAGCGGTGATGATTCAGTTAACCAACGGGGTCAATAAATTCTCGCTGCTGGCGATTCCGTTCTTTATTCTCGCCGGGGCGATTATGGCCGAGGGCGGCATTGCCCGCCGACTGGTGAACTTCGCCTATATTTTCGTAGGCTTTATCCGCGGCGGCCTGTCGCTGGTGAATATCGTCGCCTCGACCTTCTTTGGCGCCATCTCCGGCTCATCCGTGGCGGACACGGCATCTATCGGTTCGGTGATGATCCCGGAAATGGATAAAAAGGGCTATCCACGCGATTTCGCCGCGGCGGTCACCGCCAGTGGTTCGGTACAGGCCATCCTGACGCCGCCAAGCCACAACTCGGTGATCTACTCACTGGCAACCGGCGGCACCGTCTCCATTGCCGCACTGTTTATCGCCGGTATCTTACCGGGGCTGCTGCTGAGCTTAAGCCTGATGGTGATGTGCGTATGCTTCGCCCGTAAGCGCGGCTACCCGAAAGGTGAACGCGTGCCGTTCCGCCAGGCGCTGAAAATTTTCGTCGATACCCTCTGGGGACTGATGACCGTGGTCATCATTATGGGCGGGATCCTCTCCGGTATCTTCACCGCGACGGAATCCGCGGCCATCGCCTGTCTGTGGTCGTTCTTTGTGACGATGTTTATCTACCGCGATTACAAATGGTCCGAGCTGCCAAAACTGATGTACCGCACGGTAAAAACCGTCACTATCGTCATGATCCTGATTGGTTTTGCCGCCGCCTTTGGCGCCATCATGACCTACATGCAGCTGCCAATGCGTATCACCGAAGCCTTCACCAGCATCTCCGATAACAAGTATGTGATTCTGATGTGCATTAACATCATGCTGCTGCTGATCGGTACGCTGATGGATATGGCGCCGCTGATTCTGATCCTGACGCCGGTGCTGCTGCCGGTGACCAATGCGCTGGGCATCGACCCGGTTCACTTCGGGATGATTATGCTGGTTAACCTGGGGATTGGTCTGATTACACCGCCGGTCGGCTCAGTGTTGTTCGTTGCCAGTGCGGTCAGTAAGCAAAAAATCGAGCAGGTGGTAAAAGCCATGCTGCCGTTCTACGCGGTACTGTTCCTTATCCTGCTGCTGGTCACCTATATCCCAGAGATCTCGCTGTTCCTGCCTAAACTCTTCGGGGTCATGTAAAAATCGTAGAGGCGACGTTTTCGTCGCCTCTCTGCCGATGCTATCTGGCCGACTACTGAGCGGCTTTCCACATCTCAACGCAGTTTCTTCCACGCTTTTTAGCGATGTAGAGCGCCTCATCCGCCAGTTGGATCAGTCGTTCATAATCCGGATGACCGTTAAACATCGCAGCGCCAATCGACAACGAAACCGGAATGTCATTGCCATCCGGCGCTTTCACTTTAGTTTTCTCAACCCGGCTGCGGATGCGTTCGGCGGTGCGCAGGGTATCAACCGGAGAAGCTTCGGTAAGAACGATAATAAATTCATCGCCGCCGTAGCGGAAAACGTAATCACTGCTGCGCACGTTGTCATAAAAAACCTGGGATACCCGACGCAAAATCTCATCGCCAGTGTTATGGCCCCAGGTATCGTTAATCTGTTTAAACTTATCGACATCAATCACCAGAATAGACAACGGCGTGCCAACCCGGTTCGCGTGGGCAATTTCACGTTTAAAAATTGTCGGCAAAAAACGGCGGTTGAGCAATTTGGTGAGCACGTCCATTCCCACCTCATGACGGGAAACCTCTTCAAACAGCTCGCGCAGCAGAGTCAGGATCTGCGATACCGTACTTCTAAGCTGGATCAGGAATTTATTGCGCTGGGCTTTGTTGCCGAGCGATTTATCTCCTGCGCTCTGGACGTGGATTACACCATCAAAATCCTGCATCAGTCGGGAAATATGGCCCACTTCGGCAATACCGCTGAAGTAGTGACGTCCCTTATGGTTAAACCACAGGCCAAAGTCCGACTGGCTGAGCGGCATGCTGTTGCCGAGGTCTGAATCCAGCACCACTTTATAGATAATATCGAGCTCCCAGGTCAGCAGCGTAGCAACCTGCCGCTCCTTCTCTTCCTCGGCATTCTCCAGCAGCGAGAAAATTCGGTAGTTCTCATCCTCTTTTGATAGGCTGCTTTCACTGAAGGAAAACGCCCGCGACATCACCTCCATCGCCAGGTCAATGCTGTTGATAGCGAAGTGGTAAATCTGCAGCTTATCGGCCGCTTCCTGCGAACTGTAAATAATGGCGGGATAGAGGATTTTCTTCAGTACCCGGAACCCCATCTCCACCAGTTCAACCGGAATACCGATCCGCGCATGCACTTCCGCAACGGTATGCTGGGCGGCAATCAAGCGGTCGATGTCCTCCTCTTTGCAGGAGAGAATTTCGATAATCCACTTCTCCAGCGCGCTCTTGAGCTGTTTTTCCACCTGCTCATTGCTGAGGAACTCTTCAGCGTGAGGGTCGGCCAACACCACTTTATAAAATTCGTTGCACAGCGTATGCGCATTTGCGGCGGCAATCTCTGCGGCCAGCGTCCGTATGTGAGGTTCGGTCTGCTTAAGCAGCAGCAGCCACTCGCCTTTCATCTTCTTCAGGTACGTCTCCATGGGCGACTCTCTCACATAACAATTATTCATAAGTTAAATAACAACTGCGTAACTATGACCTTTAGCGATGTAAGACACAAGCCACGGGCTTCACTTGCCAGGTAAGTTCTGGCAATCTGGCAAGCATATTTTCCCGTATAAACAAGGCCGTCAGGATGAAACAGATCACCTGTAACGATATGCAACAGCAGAGCGTCGCTGCCGCTCAATCTTCACGACTGCGCGCGCACCGTAATTTCCATCCTGAGCTCAGCGATCCGGTTCAGCGTCTGGCGATTGCGATGGAGCCCGGTACCTACGTGCGCCCACATCGCCATCCGCATACCTTTGAGCTGCTGCTGCCGCTCAGCGGACGTTTTGTGGTGCTGAATTTTGACGAGCAGGGAACGGTAACTCACCGGGCGGTACTGGGAGAAAGCTGTACCGTACTGGAAATGGCGGCTGGCACCTGGCATGCCGTGCTGTCGCTGGACAACGGTGGTGTAATTTTTGAAGTGAAACAGGGCGCGTATCAGCCTGTCGCTGAAGAAGACTACGCGCCATGGTCTCCGGCTGAAGGGGAAGCGGGAACCGCGGAACTGATGGCGTGGTATGCCATGGCGCAGGTTGGCGACAACGCGCCAGCCCGCTGACTGTCCTCAATGCCCCGCCATCCTGCGCGGGGCGTTTTCCACCACTGACGCTAAAGCCCTTCGGTAACGATTTTTGCCGCAGCGGCCAGCACATCGCGGCGACTCTCTGCTTTCTGCTCCGGTTGCGTAAAATAGGTCACCAGAATCAGCGGCGCATGGTCTTCGGGCCAGATAACGGCGATATCGTTGGTGGTGCCGTAATCCCCGCTGCCGGTTTTATCTCCCACGCCCCATGATTTTGGCAGGCCCGCCTGAATGCTCGCGCTTCCGGTCGTATTGCCCTTAAGCCACGTCACCAGCTGCGCCCGCTGAGTTTCCGCCAGCGCCTTGCCAAGCGTCAGATTACGCAGCGTCTGCGCCATCGCCAGCGGCGTGGTGGTATCGCGCGGGTCACCGGGAATAGCAGTATTGAGCGTTGGCTCGGTGCGGTCGAGGCGGAAGGTTTCATCCCCCAACGAGCGGGCAAAGGCAGTCACTTTCTCCGGGCCGCCAAGATGGGCGATCAGTTTATTCATGGCGGTATTGTCACTGTATTGCAGCGCCGCCGCGCTGAGTTCCGCCAGCGTCATGGTGCCGTTAACGTGCTTTTCCGCTATCGGATTGTAGTTAATCAGATCGCTCTTCTTAATTTCAACACGCTGATTTAATAGCGCCTTATCACTTTCGCTCTGCTTGAGCACCGCCGCCGCGGCCATCACCTTACTGGTGCTGCACATCGCAAAGCGTTCGTCAGCGCGATAGGCTATTTGTGAATCATCGGCGGTGTTAATCAGCGCAACGCCCAGCCGCCCACCCGAACTTTTCTCTAACGCCTCCAGCTTTTGCTGCACGCTGCTGGTTCCGGCGTACAGTGCCGTGCTGCCGAGTAGTAGTGGAAGAGTCGTCATCATCATTAACATGGTGCGGCGAACGCCTTGGGTCATCATAGAAATTCCTCTGTCAGTATTATCCCTCGTCCATTCAGTATTCATTGAAAAAACAAAAAGTAAAAACAAAACGGCCCGTTTTTTGCCGATCCGTTGCCACATGTTCACTATCCACATCAGAGGGCACGTTCTATTTCGCCATCCTGCCAGTAAAGGGCTCAGGTGAAGAACGACGATTTTCCGACATTCATCACAAAATTAGCCTTAAAATCAATGGGGTTTAAGCGAGCAAAAAGGGGGAAACGAAACGTCGCCAGAATGGAATTTATTACCGTATGAAATTAAAGTGTCGCCGAATCACGACACTCGTAAGTAACTAAAAATTAATAAAAAAATCCCTCTTGTTTCCCCACATCTTTAGGCGTACATTAGCGCCATCTGGAGCACAAATGCACAGAATTCTGAGGTGATGCCAGCCGCGAAAAGTAGGTCAGATTTTTCCGTCGGTTGATATCAACTCGCAGTACCACCCGGTCATAAGTGCGTAGAAAAAATTACGCGGAGAGATGAGTCGTGAAATATTTCTTTATGGGCATTTCCTTTATGGTCATCGTTTTTGCCGGCACATTCGCCCTGATGATCTAGCCAATAAAAAGCAAAAAAAACAGGAGCCGATTGGCTCCTGTTTGCTTTTGTAGGGATGAAGAAATCAACCCGCTGATTTACCCTCTGACGGCAGCAGGCCGTCGGCGCGGAACATCGCTTTGATGCCGCGAATAGCCTGACGAATACGGTCACGGTTTTCAATCAGCGCAAAGCGCACGTGGGTATCGCCATAGTCACCAAAACCGATGCCCGGCGACACACAAACCTTCGCGTCCTGCAGCATCTTCTTGGCGAACTCCAGCGAGCCCATATGGGCGTACTGCTCGGGAATTTTCGCCCACACGTACATCGACGCTTTCGGCATGTCGACCATCCAGCCCGCTTCATGCAGCCCTTTCACCAGCACGTCGCGGCGGCGCTTGTACTGCGCAGCGATATCGTGCACACACTGTTGATCCCCTTCCAGCGCGGCAATCGCTGCAACCTGTAGCGGAGTGAAGGTGCCGTAATCGTGGTAACTCTTAATACGCGCCAGGGCGTTGACCAGCGTTTTGTTGCCAACCATAAAGCCGATACGCCAGCCCGCCATGTTGTAGCTTTTCGACAACGTGAAGAATTCAACCGCCACGTCACGAGCACCGGGAACTTCCATAATTGACGGCGCTTTCCAGCCGTCGTAGACGATATCGGCGTAGGCCAGGTCATGTACCACCAGCACGTCGTAACGTTTAGCCAGCGCGACCACTTTCTCGAAGAATTCCAGCTCGACGCACTGCGCGGTCGGGTTAGACGGGAAACCTAAGATCATCATCTTCGGCTTCGGATAGCTTTCGCGAATCGCGCGTTCCAGCTCGTTAAAGAAATCGACACCTTCCACCAGCGGTACGGAACGTACCTGGGCTCCGGCGATCACCGCGCCGTAAATGTGGATCGGGTAGCTCGGGTTTGGCACCAGTACGGTATCGCCGTGATCGAGCGTGGCCAGCATCAGGTGCGCCAGGCCCTCTTTCGAACCAATGGTCACAATCGCTTCGCTTTCCGGGTCGATCTCAACGTTGTAGCGATCCTGATACCAGCGAGAGATCGCCCGGCGCAGGCGTGGAATACCCCGTGAAGTGGAATAGCCGTGAGTGTCCGGGCGCTGAGCCACGGTACAGAGCTTTTCGACGATGTGCGGCGGCGTCGCGCCGTCCGGGTTCCCCATGCTGAAATCGATAATATCTTCGCCGCGCCGACGCGCAGCCATTTTCAGTTCAGCGGTAATGTTGAAAACATAAGGGGGTAAGCGATCGATACGCGTAAAGCGGCGTTCAGGACTGGAGTCAGCCATAGGTTCCTCAGATTTACGTTAGCGCCCGAACCGTTCGAGCGACGCTGCCACCGATGTGGCATGACTAGAAAATAACCTGAAAAAATTGGCGCTGTCGAGGGGGGAGGTAAAAAAATATTTCCGTGGCGAAAAGGGGAAGGTTTACGAATGGGAATTAATCACTAGCGGTCAAAATCAGAGAAATTAAAACATATACATAACAATATATTATCTAGTTATTTTCATCAAAACTGTGCTGATAGGTCGAAAATTTATGATCTCACCTTAATGATTCATTTCTTCTATCAATCCCCTTTTAAAAATAGGGTTTATCCCTATTCATGCGTACCGCTGGTCATCCGCCGTCGGGTTTCTTATCATAAGACCTTTCCTGAAAACATTCGGCGCTCCCCCATGCACGAAATACTCGATATGCTGCTCGCGGTCTATGACCGGGCCGCATTAATGCTGATCTGTCTTTTTTTCCTGATTCGCATCCGTCTGTTCCGCGAACTACTGCATAAATCAGCGCACACTCCGAAAGAGCTGCTGGCGGTAACGGTTATCTTCTCGATGTTCGCCATCTTCAGCACCTGGTCCGGTGTGCCGGTAGAGGGATCGCTGGTCAACGTCAGGATTATTTCGGTGATGTCCGCGGGGATCCTCTTCGGTCCTTGGGTAGGTATCATTACCGGCATCATCGCCGGCGCGTACCGCTATTTAAGCGATATCGGCGGAGTGACCGCCATTCCTTGTTTTATTACCACCATCGCCGCAGGCATTATTTCGGGCATCATTCACCGCAAAATCCCAAAAGAACGGCATTGGCGCGTAGGGATCCTCGGCGGAATGTTATGCGAAACAGGCACGATGATTCTGGTTATCCTTTTTGCACCAACCACGGCGCTTGGGGTCGATATTGTGTCGAAAATCGGCGTCCCGATGATTGCCGGCAGCGTCTGTATCGGCTTTATCGTCCTGCTGGTGCAGAGCGTTGAGGGGGAAAAAGAGGCCAGCGCCGCACGCCAGGCCAAGCTGGCGCTGGATATCGCCAACAAAACGCTGCCGCTGTTTCGCCAGATAAACAGCGACACGCTGCGTCAAATTTGCGACATCATCCGTCAGGATATTCACGCCGATGCGGTAGCGATCACCAATACCGACCGGGTGCTGGCCTACGTCGGCGTGGGGGAAGATAACTACCACAATAACGACGACGCCATCAGCCCCACCACCAGACAGGCGATCAACAACAACGAAATCATCATTAAAAACAATGATGAAGCCTATCGTACGCCGGAAATTCACTCGATGCTGGTGATCCCACTTTCCGAGAAAGGGGTCGTCACTGGTACGCTAAAAATTTACTACTGCCACGCGCACCAGATCACCTCTTCACTGCAGGAGATGGCAATAGGGTTATCGCAAATTATATCTACCCAACTGGAAGTTTCTCGCGCTGAACAGCTGCGGGAAATGGCAAATAAGGCAGAGCTGCGCGCGCTGCAAAGTAAGATCAATCCCCATTTTCTGTTTAACGCCCTGAATGCGATTTCTTCATCGATCCGCATGAACCCGGACACCGCCCGGCAGCTGATTTTCAATCTCTCGCGCTACCTGCGCTATAACATTGAATTAAAAGATGATGAGCAGATTGATATTCGTAAAGAGCTGTACCAGATTAAAGACTATATTGCCATCGAACAGGCGCGTTTCGGCGATAAGCTCACGGTCATTTATGATATTGATGATGAGGTGAACTGCCTTATCCCGAGCCTGCTGATCCAGCCATTGGTGGAAAACGCCATCGTGCACGGTATTCAGCGCAGCAAGGGGAAAGGCGTGGTCACCATCAGCGTGACGGAGTCCGGCAACCGCGTGCGCATTGGCGTGCGCGATACCGGGCCGGGTATCGACCCGCTGGTGATTGCGCGGGTTGAAGCCAACGAAATGCCGGGGAATAAGATAGGCCTGCTCAACGTGCACCACCGCGTCAAACTGCTGTACGGTGAAGGGTTGCATATTCGCCGTCTGGAGCCGGGCACGGAAATGTCGTTCTATATTCCTAACCAGCGTACGCCCGTACCGGCCGCCGCCACGTTATTGCCCTAACCCGGAGTTTACATGAAAGTCATCATTGTCGAAGATGAATTCCTGGCGCAGCAGGAGCTTACCTGGCTGATTCAGCAGCATAGCCAGATGGAGATTGTCGGGACGTTTGACGACGGGCTCGACGTGCTGAAATTTTTGCAGCACAACAAAGTGGATGCCATTTTCCTCGACATCAATATTCCGTCGCTGGACGGCGTGCTGCTGGCGCAGAACATCAGCCAGTTTGCCCATAAGCCGTTTATCGTCTTTATCACCGCGTGGAAAGAGCACGCAGTTGAGGCCTTTGAGCTGGAAGCGTTCGACTATATTCTGAAGCCGTATCAGGAATCACGCATCGTCACCATGCTGCAAAAGCTGGAAGCCAGCTGGCAACAGCAGCAGTCCGGCAGCGTCAATGTGGCCAGCAGCGCGCCGCGTGAAAACGACACCATTAACTTGATTAAAGACGAACGCATCATCGTGACCCCGGTAAACGACATCTACTACGCCGAAGCGCATGAGAAGATGACGTTTGTCTACACCAAGCGCGAGTCGTACGTGATGCCGATAAACATCACCGAATTTTGCGCCAGGCTACCGGCCAGCCAGTTTTTCCGCTGCCACCGCTCCTATTGCGTCAACCTGAATAAAATTCGCGAGATAGAGCCGTGGTTTAATAACACCTACATTCTGCGCCTGCGTGACCTGGAATTTCAGGTGCCGGTAAGCCGCAGCAAGGTGAAAGAGTTTCGCCAGATTATGCATCTCTAGCTCGGGGACGTGTGACGTTAAAGGGATATTCTGTAGATGAAAGCGATGCCCTACCAGGAGACCTTACAGAGACTTTTACTTGCCGACCCTGGCAGAATGCAGGCGCTTCATACGGTGCAAACCCTGGGGCTCAGGGACGGCTGGATCGGCGCCGGATTTGTGCGGGAAGCAGTATGGGATCACCTTCATGGGTTTAGCCCACGCCCCGTAGCAGGTGACGTGGATGTGGTGTTCTTCGATGAAAATCAGTGCAGCCCGGATGAGGATCGACGCCTGGAAGAAAAGCTTCGGCAACTGACCTCAGCATTTGACTGGTCAGTGAAGAATCAGGCCAGAATGCATCACCATAACGGCAACTCACCCTATTACTCAACGGAGCATGCGCTGAGCTTCTGGCCCGAAACCGCGACGGCGGTGGCCGTCAGAATCGCACCTTCAGGTCTTATTGAGAGTATTGCCCCTTATGGGCTTCGCGACCTGTTTGAACTCCGCCTCAGGCCGACGCCCCCGTTTGAGCGGGATAAGCTCGCCGTTTTCAGAGAGCGGGTTGTGATAAAAAGATGGCTGGAACGCTATCCTCAGCTACAGCTTGTAACGGCAACACAGTAACGCTTTCACCCAGGTCACTCACACGCCTTTAAGCCCCTTGCAAACTCGCCTGAATCCTTTTCCGGCTGACGTAAATAATGGCATCAACGCCGAGCAGTTTACCCTTAGCGATATAAAGCGAGACGTCGACGCAAACGAGAATGGCGCTACCAGATAAAAAATAATGAATAAAGTCCGATAAACATGATGATATTGAGGATGACCTGAACCAGAAACACCAGAAAAGCCAGGCTCCCGAATACCGTTATTTTTCTACGCAGAATAAACGTCACGCCGGACAGTACGGCACAAAACAGAACAATTTTTAAAAGGTAAGACAACGGAACCAGCGCGGCATGGGTGGTATGAATGCCCGCAAGGCCAATCAGCCCCAAAACCAGCCCGCCACAAAATCCCCATCCCCAAAACGTCATTGGCAAACTCAGTTGCCCGGTGACCAACTTTTTCAACACAGCGCTTTCCCTTTTCTATTCTCTCTGTACGTTAATGCTTTTATCATCCGTTATCCTGGACGGTATAGCGAATTTTACCTGTGCTTTGTGGGTTTAAAAAACTACCCTAAATAAGGTGTCGGGCAGCTGTCAGGTTGGTGTCGCCTGCCTGTCGTGCCGCTGCGAGAAAAGATGTGCAAGACTGTTCCTATCCCATATCTACGAGGCAACAGCAATGAGTACGAGTGAAAAAATTAAAGCCTACCGACTCAAAAATGCATGGTCACAGGAACAGCTGGCGCAACTGGCCTCTCTGTCGGTAAGAACGGTACAGCGCATTGAAAGTGGGCACACGCCGGGGCTGGAAACCATCAGCGCGTTGGCCTCGGTATTTAACGTGACGGTATCAGAACTGTCGGAAGGGACGGAAGCAGCAAGCGAGGCGCTGGATACCCGGATCCACGATGCCAGACATCGCGTGCAGGAGGAGGCGCACTTCTACCGCGCTCTGACCATTGCCGTTCTGGTCTGCGCCGGGCTGATGGCGGTAAACTACTTTTACTCGCCAGGCAGCTATTGGTCGCTGATAGTTACCCTTATCTGGGGTTCGCTTATCGCCCTTCGCGGACTGAGAACCTTTGTCCTCCGGGAACGAATTGCCCAATGGCAGCACAACCGGATGCAGCGACTGTTACGCGAAAACAATGCCACATCGACGCCGGAAAAACCGCACACCGATAGCGAGCATTAATTCATTATGTCATGAACGGTAAGCCGGATAAGGCATTTACGCCATCATCCGGCAGTTAGCGCGCACTCTCCCGGAGCGTTACACCAATCGATAGGGAAAGAGATGAACAACATTAGCCGCAAGCGGGAAGAGCCCCAGGCTTTCAGTTCGTTTTCGGGTATATTCCAGCGGCAGCCCGGCGATAGGTTCACGCCCTCCCCAGATAAGCAGCCCCTTATTGGCGTAGTCGGGCATGACTTCCAGCGTTTTGCCATTGTTCAGCTCAATCAGCAGTTTATTCTCTTTCACCGGCTGCAGGGCGCCATCAGCTTTGGCAATAAACAGCACAATACCGCCGCCCGAAGTGGAATTATTTTCATGATGCGGGGAGATAATCACGCCATTTGATGCCACCGGCATGATGTTCAGCGTCGAAAACGCGGTGTCAGCCGAGGAGGCAGAGGGCATCCGCCCGCCCCAGATATGAATACCGTCTGGAATTTCCGCCGGTAACGGCTGCTGGCTTTCTGCCAGTTCAAGCATCTTGCCGTTATCAAACTCAGCCACAACGCTGCCGCCTTGCTGCAACGCTAAGCCGCCCTTCTGGTCAATAAGATAAAGGTTCATACCCCTCCCTTATTCAGCAGTAGATACAACGCGATCATCGCCACGATGTTCACTATCACACTGATAATAAAATAGGTTTTAAACGGCTGTTTTTGCGTTTTATGGCGAAAAACCTGCTGTCCCATCAGCGCACCGGGCCAACCGCCCACCACGCCAAACGCCAGCAGTGTGGCCTCCGGCACTCTACGCCAACCCTGACGAGCCGCCAGTTTATCGGCGCCGTAAATCACCAGCGTCAGAACGTTAGCCAGCAGGAACCACGCTACAACCGGATAGGGTGTAAAAACGCTGGCAAGAGCCGCCAACACCAACAGCAAATAACAAAAGCGATTGAGATTCATCGTCGTCAGTACAAAGTTGTTGAGCGAATCGAAAGCGCATTATACGCAAAATGAATGTTTTTCACCTTCCCGGTGACCACCACCATGAACTTCTCTCATGTTGCAATGAAATTAAGTCGCTTTCCCTCTTCCACCGCCTCTGGCATAAATTATCAACATTAACTTATCGGCAACATTAAGACTGCTGAATGAGCAGACCAGGGCACAAACTCTGGATACCAGGACGTGATTTTAATTTTCATTTCAGCACTCGGGATGCAAGACGCGATGAACAAAGAATTTACCTTTACGATTAAAAGCAGCCGTTTCGACGAGAACTATAACCCGGCGGAAAATACGCGTATTACCACCAACTTCGCGAACCTGGCCCGTGGGGAAAATCGTCAGGAGAACCTGCGCAATACGCTGAAGATGATTGATAACCGTTTCAATACCTTAGCGCATTGGGATAATCCGAAAGGCGATCGCTATGCCGTTGAGCTGGAGATTATCTCTGTCGAAATGAATATCGATGCAGAAGGGAAAACGAACGCCTTCCCGGCCATCGAAATTTTGAAAACACATATTGTTGATAAGCAAACCAACGAGCGTATCGAAGGGATAGTCGGCAATAACTTCTCGTCCTACGTGCGGGATTATGACTTCAGCGTACTGCTGTTAGAACATAATAAAAACCGTACGGAATTTAACATCCCGGATACCTTCGGCGACCTGCACGGCAATATCTTTAAGCTCTTCGCTAACTCTGCAGAGTACAAAGCAAACTTTAAAAAATCGCCGGTTATCTGCCTGAGCGTGTCCAGCAAAGACGTCTACCGCCGTACCGGCAATGAACATCCGGTACTGGGCATTGAATATCAGCCGAGCAGCGCGTCGCTGACTGAGCAGTACTTCGGCAAGATGGGCCTGAAGGTGCGCTATTTCATGCCGAAAAACAGCGTCGCACCACTGGCCTTCTTCTTCTCCGGTGACCTGCTGGCGGATTACACCAGCCTGGAGCTAATCAGCACCATCAGCACCATGGAGACGTTCCAGAAGATTTATCGCCCGGAAATTTACAATGCCAACTCAGCGGCGGGCCTGTGCTATCAGCCAGACCTGAACCAGCAGGATCACTCATTAACCAAAATTGTTTACGACCGCGAAGAGCGTAGCCGGTTAGCGATTGAGCAGGGCAAATTTACCGAAGAGCACTTTATTAAGCCTTACCAGAACATTCTTGAGCAATGGTCCGCAAGCTACGCTCTTTGATTAACGAAAATACCAGGTTATCGAATATGAAAACATTGCTCCCTACTTCCACCGCCGGCAGCCTGCCGAAACCTTCCTGGCTGGCGCAACCCGAGACGCTATGGTCTCCGTGGAAACTGCAGAACGACGAGTTAATTGAAGGGAAACAGGATGCGCTGCGTCTCTCCCTACAGGAACAGCTGCTGGCCGGTATCGATATCGTCAGCGACGGCGAGCAGACCCGTCAGCACTTTGTCACTACCTTTATTGAGCACCTAAGCGGCGTTGATTTTGAAAAACGCGAGATCGTAAAAATTCGTAATCGCTACGATGCGAGCGTGCCGACGGTGGTTGGTGAAGTGGCGCGTCAGAAACCGGTCTTTGTTGAAGACGCACGCTACCTGCGTCAGCTCACCAAACAGCCGATCAAATGGGCGCTGCCAGGTCCGATGACCATGATTGATACGCTGTACGACAACCACTATAAAAGCCGCGAAAAACTGGCGTGGGAATTTGCCAAAATCCTTAACCAGGAAGCCCGTGAATTAGAAGCCGCTGGCGTGGATATCATTCAGTTCGATGAACCTGCATTTAATGTCTTCTTTGATGAAGTCAACGACTGGGGCATCGCCGCCTTAGAGCGCGCCATTCAGGGGCTGAAGTGTGAAACCGCGGTACACATCTGCTACGGCTACGGCATTAAAGCCAACACCGACTGGAAAAAAACGCTGGGCTCAGAGTGGCGCCAGTACGAAGAAGCGTTCCCGAAACTGCAGTCGTCCAATATCGATATTATCTCGCTGGAGTGCCATAACTCCCGCGTACCGATGGATCTGCTGGAGTTGATTCGCGGTAAAAAGGTGATGGTTGGCGCGATTGATGTGGCAAACCACGCGATTGAAACGCCTGAAGAAGTGGCCAATACGCTGCGCAAAGCCCTGCAGTTTGTGGATGCAGAGAACCTCTACCCGTCCACCAACTGCGGCATGGCGCCGTTGCCTCGTCAGGTAGCACGCGGCAAGCTCAAGGCGTTGAACGCGGGGGCCGAGATCATCCGTAAAGAGATTCTGGGCCGAACACCGCCTCTGGCATAAAAATAAAAAAACCGCGATGAACGCGGTTTTTTGTTTTATAGGGGCGGGAGATTACAGAATCTGCCCCAACGTTTGACGAAGATGCGCGCCGGAACCAAGCAGGCCTGGATTGTCATGAACAATCAGGTAGACCGGGATTGGGTGAACGTAATCTTTGAAGCGGCCTTTATCTTCAAACCCACCACGGAAGCCGGAGGCTTTGAAGAACTCGAGGAAGCGCGGCACGATGCCGCCGGCGATATAGACGCCGCCAAAGGTGCCGAGGGTTAACGCCAGGTCGCCGCCAAAACGGCCCATGATGACGCAGAACAGCGACAGCGCACGACGGCAGTCGGTGCAGGTATCCGCCAGCGCACGTTCGGTAATATCCTTTGGCTTGTAGTTTTCCGGCACGCGCTTGTCGGATTTGACGATCGCCCGGTAAAGATTCACCAGGCCCGGACCGGAGAGCACGCGCTCGGCGGAAACGTGACCAATCTCTTCGCGCAGCACTTCAAGGATAATCCCCTCTTCTTCGCTGTTTGGCGCGAAGTCCACATGGCCGCCTTCGCCCGGCAGGCTCACCCAACGCTTATCGACGTGCACCAGGTGCGCCACGCCAAGCCCGGTGCCCGCACCGTAAACGGCGATTGGCTTGCCTTCAACCGGCTCGGTGCCGCCGAACTGGATCAGATGCTCTTTTTTCAGCATCGGAATCGCCATGGAGACCGCGGTGAAGTCGTTGATGATTTCCAGATGCGAGAAACCGAGGTTTTTCTTCATTTCGGCAATGGAGAACTGCCAGGTGTGGTTGGTCATTGCCACCCAGTCACCGGTAATCGGGCAGGCAATCGCGATACAGCCGTCTTCGACCGACACGTTATGCTCGTCGAGATAGACGCGGACAACGGCTTCCAGGCTTGGATAGTCCAGGCCGGAATAGGTTTTCGCCTGCGAAATTTCACCGCTGGCTAAATCGCACAATGCCAGACGCGCATTGGTGCCCCCAACATCACCCACTAAAGCAAACTTTGTCATTCCGTTACGGCTCCGCTAAAGTCAGAATAAATCTTTGCCACACTGTAAATTCAAGGCGCTTTCACGACAATGACGTTTGTGTGAGCACCCCAGGATTATCGATCCCGGTCACATTTTTTGCGTCATTTTTATCAGATGCAAAGGCCGGATGCGCTATCGCGCCGTATCGTTTCAGCACCATTTGCGCTGAACGTAAACGCCGGAAAATGCAAAGTAACCTCAGCATTCAGCCAAAAGGATAAAAACATGCTCCACCCGCGAGCCAGAACGATGTTGTTGCTCTCTATTCCCGCGGTGCTGATCGGTATCGCCTCGAGCCTGCTTCTCATTGTGGTGATGAAAATTGCCGCCGTGCTGCAGCACCTGCTGTGGCGTAATTTGCCCGCCACATTCGGCGTGGCCTTTGACTCCCCTTTTTGGATAATCCTGATGCTGACCCTGACCGGCATCGCCGTCGGTCTGGTCATTCGCTATAGCCCAGGTCATGCCGGGCCGGACCCGGCCAGCGAACCGTTAATCGGCGCGGCGGTTCCTCCTTCACATCTGCCGGGGCTGGTAATTGCGTTAATTATCGGGCTGGCGGGCGGCGTGAGTCTCGGCCCTGAGCACCCGATTATGTCGGTGAACATTGCACTGGCGGTTGCGCTGGGCGCGCGCTTCTTCCCGCGCGTAAGCTCGCTGGACTGGACCATTCTCGCCGCAGCGGGCACCATCGGCGCACTGTTTGGTACCCCGGTTGCCGCCGCGCTGATTTTCACCCAGACGCTAACCAGCAATAACGAATCACCGCTGTGGGACCGCCTTTTTGCGCCGCTGCTGGCCGCCGCCGCCGGGGCATTAACCACCGGCGTATTCTTTCATCCGCAGTTTTCACTGCCGATTGAGCATTATCAGACGCTGCGCATCGTCGATATTTTCAGCGGGGCGATTGTCGCCGTCTTCGCTATCGCCATCGGTATGGTCGCCGTCTGGTGCCTGCCGCATCTGCACGCGCTGATGCACCGTTTAAAACATCCGGTATTGATCCTCGGCGTCGGCGGTTTTGTGCTGGGGATTATCGGCACCGTTGGCGGGCCTATCACCCTGTTTAAAGGGCTGGATGAGATGCAGCGGTTGACGGCCGGTCAGAGTTTCGGTGCAGGCGACTATATGCTGTTTGCACTCAGCAAGCTGGCGGCGCTGGTCGTAGCGGCCGCCTGCGGGTTCCGCGGCGGGCGCATCTTCCCGGCGGTCTTTGTGGCGGTGGCCCTGGGCCTGATGCTGCATGCGCACGTGGATGCGGTTCCGGCGGCGATCACTGTCTCCTGTGCCATTCTGGGGCTGGTTTTAGTGGTCACTCGCGATGCCTGGCTGAGCCTGTTTATGGCCGCCGTGGTGGTGCCTGATACCACCCTGCTGCCACTGCTATGCATCGTGATGCTCCCCGCCTGGCTCCTGCTGGCGGGGAAACCGACGATGATGGTGCCGCGCAAACGTAAGGATTAATGGCTGCTGTTGCGCGCTTCCAGCGCCTGGGTAACCGCTTTTAACAGCGGCGGAATATCCATTTTCGGTAGCATGACCTCAAGCAGGGTGAGCCTGTCCCGGCGGGCAGCGCGGGCGAGCGCATCGTTAAGCTGCGATACGTTGCTCACTTTCCAGCACTCGGCCTGGCAGTCCAGGTTGAGTGCCTGCGGCAGTTGGGTCCAGTTCCACAGGCTGATATCGTTATAGCGCTCTTCCGGGCCGTGAATCGCCCGCTCAACCGTATAGCCTTCATTATTCAGCAACAGAATCAACGGTTTCTGCCCATCGCGCAGCATTGAACTCAGCTCCTGAATCGTCAGTTGCGCGGCTCCGTCTCCCACCACCAGCACCACGCGCCGCTCCGGCTGTGAGGTCTGCGCGCCAAACGCGGCCGGCAGCGTGTAGCCAATCGATCCCCACAGCGGCTGCACGATCAGGCTGGCCCCCTGCGGGAGCGTCAGGTCGGCAAGCCCGAACGCCGCCGTCCCCTGGTCACCCAGTATAATGTCGTGCGGCATCAGGTAGTTATCCAGCGTTTGCCAGAAGTGGCGCTGGGTCAGTTGCCCGCTATCCGCCGTAGTCGTTTTCAGCGCCCGGGCAGGCTGAATTTGCCACTGCGCGGAAAAGTCACGGCTCAGCGCGATAAGCGCATTCACCGACTCCTGCATGCCTATCCCGCTAAACCAGCGTTTCCCGACCCGCGCGGCAAAAGGCTGAATCTCGATAGATTTTTCTGCCGGAATCTGGTGGGTAAAGCCCGCCGTGATCGTGTCGGTAAAACAGGTGCCGACGCAAAAAATAACCTCCGCATCTTCTATCGCAGCACGCGTTTCCGGCTGGCTGGCACCACCGCTGTAAGTGCCCACAAACCCAGCATGGGCCTCATTAAATAGTCCTTTGCCCATCAACATGGTTGCGTGAGGGATCGGTACCGCATCCATCCATTTGTTTAGCGTCGACTGCAGACCAAAGCGCAGAGCAAGCACATCGGCCAGCAGCGAGACGCGGCGGCGGTCATTCAACAAAGCGCGGGCGTGTGAGACAAAATCGGCCAGTTCAGTCGAGTCAATCGGTCTACTTTTTGCTGTGAGAGCGTTTACAGGAGGGGAGGTTGGCAGCGCAGCAATATCCGCAGGCAGCAGCAGATAGCCAGGGCGACTGTAGTGCAGAATATCGCGCAGCACGCGGTCGATTTCATCGCGGGCGTTAGCGGCATCCAGCACGCCCTGCGCGACCGAGACAGGCGCGCTCATCTGGCGAAAGCGATCGAAATTGCCGTCACCCAGGGTATGGTGTAAACACTCACGTCGCTGCTGAGCACCGGTACAGGGCGCACCGACAATATGCAGCACCGGAACGTGTTCAGCAAAGCTCCCCGCTACCCCATTCAGCGCACTCAGTTCACCGACGCCAAAGGTGGTGAGCAGCGCACCGCAGCCCTGCATTCGTGCGTAACCATCGGCGGCATAGGCGGCGTTGAGTTCGTTCGCACAGCCGACCCAGCGAATCTGTCGGTGCGCGATAACGTGGTCGAGGAACTGGAGGTTGTAGTCTCCGGGGACGCCAAACAGGTGGTCAACGCCACAGTCGGCGAGGCGGTCAAGCAGATAATCTGCCACGGTATAGGACGTTGTCATCATGCACCTCCTCCAGTCAGTATTCTTTGAGTATTGAGGAAGTGTTAAGGCTGTCCAGATTTCGTCAAAAAGCCCCCTGGAAAGCAATTTTTACAGATTTCAGGAGTGTACGAGTCGGTGGACATTCGCTAGTGTAAGCGTATACACAACCGGATAATCTGGAGAACACAATGCTTTATAAGGCAAGCCCGACGCGTTACGAGACCATGGCGTTTCAACGCTGCGGCAATAGCAGCCTCAAGCTGCCGGCCATTTCGTTAGGGCTGTGGCACAACTTTGGCGATGAAACGCGGGTGGAAAACAGCCGCCAGCTACTGCACCACGCATTTGATCTGGGGATTACCCATTTCGATTTAGCCAACAACTACGGGCCACCTCCGGGCTCCGCAGAGAGCAACTTTGGCCGCATCCTACGAGAAGATTTCCTGCCCTACCGCGATGAGCTGATTATCTCCAGCAAAGCCGGTTATACCATGTGGGACGGGCCATATGGCGATTGGGGTTCACGCAAATACCTGATTTCAAGCCTCGATCAGAGCCTGAAGCGGATGGGGCTTGAGTACGTCGATATCTTCTATCACCATCGCCCGGACCCGGAAACGCCGCTGATAGAAACCATGCGCGCGCTGGACCATATCGTGCGCCAGGGCAAGGCACTGTACATCGGGCTTTCCAACTACCCGGCCGAACTGGCAAGTCAGGCCGTTGCGATGCTGAACGATCTTGGTACGCCGTGTCTTATTCACCAGCCGAAGTATTCAATGCTTGAGCGAAGCCCTGAAGATGGTCTGCTTCAGGTGCTGCAGCAGGAAGGCGTTGGCTGTATCGCCTTCTCGCCGTTAGCGGGCGGGCAACTGACCGACCGCTACCTGCACGGTATTCCGGCTGACTCCCGCGCCGCAAGCGGCAGCATCTTCCTGAAGCCAGAGCAGTTGACCGACGGCAAGCTGGAAGCCGTGCGCCAGCTCAATACTATCGCGGAGCAGCGCGGTCAGAAGCTATCGCAAATGGCGCTGGCATGGGTATTACGCCAACAGGCAGTGACGTCGGTGCTGATTGGCGCCAGCAAAACCGCGCAGCTTGATGATGCGGTGGGTATGCTGAGCAACCGGCATTTTAGCGCTGAGGAAAGCGAAACCATCGATAGCATTCTGCGCAGTATAAAATAACGGCAGTTTTAGCAAAAAATGCTCTCTCCTGGCGATTTAAGAGTTACCCCAATAATCGCGGTATTTACCGAATTGTAATATTGCGTTAACAGGCCTTACAGGCCACGATCGTATAGGAGAGAAGTATGTTCAGGTCACTGATTCTGGCGGCAGTGTTGATGGCATCGGCCCCGATGTTCGCGAATGCTGGTGAAATCACCCTGCTGCCGTCCGTAAAATTACAAATTGGCGATCGCGATAATTACGGTAACTACTGGGACGGCGGCCGCTGGCGTGACCGTGATTACTGGCATCGTAACTGGTATCACCGCGATAACGGCTGGCACCGTGGTTGGGATAACCGCAAAGCCTATGAGCGCGGCTATCGCGAAGGCTGGAGCGACCGCGACGATCATCGTGGCCGCGGGCGTGGCCACGGACATGGACACGGGCATCATCACTGATATTTTGCCGGATGGCGGCTTCGCCTTATCCGGCCTACAGGTTTCGTGTAGGCCGGATAAGCGCAGCGCCATCAGGCAAGCAACGTTCCCAGCAGCAACCACCCGTTCAGCGCCACCACAATCACCACAATCACCCAGCCAATTCGTTTAATCCACTGCGTGTTGACCAGTTCGCCCATCAGCTGGCGATTGCTGGTGAAAATCAGCAGCGGCACCAGCGCCAGCGCGATGCCAAAGCTTAACAGCACCTGGCTCATGACCAGAATGCGCGTTGGGTCGAGCCCCATCAGAATCACAATAAATGACGGCAACATCGTCACCGCACGACGGAACCACAGCGGAATGTGGAAGCGAATAAAGCCCTGCATCACCACCTGACCGGCCAGCGTCCCCACCACCGTGGAGGAGAGCCCCGCTGCCACCAGACTCAGGCCGAAGATGGTTGCTGCCGCGTGGCTCAGCAACGGTTCGAGGGTGAGATACGCTTCATCAAGGTCGGCAATACCGGTGTGACCGTGGAAGTGGAACGCCGCCGCCGCTGTCGCCATCATCGCCAGGTTCACAAAACCAGCAATGGTCATGGCGATCGCCACATCCCAGCGCGTGGCGTGATAGCGCTCTTTGGCGCTGCCGCCATGCAAATGCTGGGTCAGCGATGAGTGCAGATAAATAACGTGCGGCATGATGGTCGCACCCAGCACGCCCGCCGCGAGGAACACCGCTTCGGAGTTAGGCAGCGAGGGAATAATCATCCCTTTCGCCAGCGGTGCCATCTGCGGCTGGGAGAAAACCAGCTCAACGATATAGGCCGCCGCCACAAATAGCAGCAGGCCACCAATCACTTTTTCCAGCGGCTTTTGCCCACGGCGCTGCAGCATCAGAATAAGGTAGGTGGCAACCCCCGTCAGCACCGCCCCTTGTAGCAGCGAAACGCCGAGGATCAGCTTAAAGCCGATTGCCGCCCCGATAAATTCAGCCAGGTCGGTTGCCATGGCGATAATTTCTGCCTGCACCCAGTAAAACCACACCACCGGACGCGGATAATGGTCGCGAATCTGCTCCGCCAGGTTTTTCCCCGTAGCGATACCGAGTTTCGCAGACAGCACCTGAATCAGCATCGCCATCAGGTTCGCCCAGACGACAACCCACAGCAGCTGGTAGCCGAAGCTCGCCCCCGCCTGAATGTTGGTGGCAAAGTTGCCGGGATCGATATAGCCGATGGCGGCAATAAATGCGGGCCCCATCAGCGCTAGCCGCATACGGCGCGCTGCACGACCGGTGTTACTCTCAACGCGACTGTTTGTCATGGTCTGCCTCAAAAACATAGCCTTTGCTATGTTTCAGGCTAACAGAATGAGAATGATTATCAAGTTCATTTGTAAAAGATGATAATGATTGCTCTGATAGCCGGAATCAATCGCCAGACTGGAGGTTGCGGGGGTTTGGTGTACGCTTAAGATGAGAGTAGTACAACAAGGGAACTTTTCATACATTTACTTAACATCACAAAAATGTATCTTTGATCACTAATTTTGAGTTTGCTCACAGGAACTAAATATAGTGGGATGGAGATCTCGTTTTATTTAATGATGTTACATAGAATGTGCAAGAAAATTTAACCCGTCTCATGTTTGGAGCAAATATGGACCGCGTCTTGCATTTTGTTCTCGCGCTCGTGGTGGTAGGGATCCTGGCCTTGCTGGTCAGCACCAACCGCAAAGAGATTCGCATTCGTTATGTTATTCAATTACTTGTCATTGAAGTTTTACTGGCATGGTTCTTCCTGAACTCTGACATTGGTCTGGGCTTCGTACGTGGCTTCGCCGAAATGTTCGAAAAACTGCTTGGTTTTGCGAACAACGGGACCGACTTCGTCTTTGGCAGCATGAACGATAAAGGCCTGGCCTTCTTCTTCCTGAAAGTCCTCTGCCCTATCGTCTTTATCTCTGCGCTGATCGGTATTCTGCAGCATATCCGTATTCTGCCGATTGTCATTCGTGCGATTGGTACCGTGCTGTCTAAAATCAACGGCATGGGTAAGCTCGAGTCTTTCAACGCCGTCAGCTCCCTGATTCTGGGACAGTCTGAAAACTTCATCGCCTATAAAGATATCCTCGGCAAAATGTCACGTAACCGCATGTACACCATGTCGGCCACGGCGATGTCTACCGTTTCGATGTCTATCGTTGGCGCCTACATGACCATGCTGGAGCCGAAGTTCGTTGTTGCGGCGCTGGTACTGAACATGTTCAGCACCTTTATCGTTCTGTCGCTGATCAACCCGTACCGCGTGGATGCTAGCGAAGAGAACATTCAGATGTCTAACCTGCACGAAGGACAGAGCTTCTTCGAAATGCTGGGTGAATACATTCTGGCAGGTTTCAAAGTTGCGATTATCGTTGCTGCGATGCTGATCGGCTTTATCGCCCTGATCGCCGCGCTGAACGCCCTGTTCGCGACTGTTACCGGCTGGTTCGGCTACAGCATCTCCTTCCAGGGCATTCTGGGTTACATCTTCTATCCAGTTGCATGGATTATGGGTGTACCGGCAAGCGAATCCCTGCAGGTCGGTAGCATCATGGCGACCAAACTGGTTTCTAACGAATTCGTTGCCATGATGGATCTGCAGAAAGTCGCCGCTGAACTTTCTCCGCGCGCGGTCGGTATCATCTCCGTATTCCTGGTTTCCTTCGCTAACTTCTCTTCTATCGGTATCATCGCTGGCGCGATTAAAGGCCTGAACGAAGAGCAAGGTAACGTAGTTTCCCGCTTCGGTCTGAAGCTGGTTTACGGTTCTACGCTGGTGAGCGTTCTGTCTGCTTCAATCGCGGCACTGGTTCTGTAATTCACCCGCATTAAAAAAGGGCCTGTAACGTTGTTACAGGCCCTTTTTGTTTATGACTCGGTCTGGTAGCCAATATCGCAAAGCGGTCTTGGCTTATCGATGAGATACCCCTGCATATAGTGCACGCCCAGCTCCACCAGCAGCGCCTGCTGCGCCTCGGTCTCAACGTATTCTGCCACCACCTCCAGGTCCTGCATCTCCGCCAGTTCGCAGATAGAACGAATAATCATCGCATCCATTGGGTTGGTGAGCACGTCACGCACGAACGCGCCGTCAATCTTGATGATGTCGGCCTCAAGACGCTTCAGGCGCTCATAGTTAGCGTAGCCGGTACCGAAGTCATCAATGGCAATCTGACAGCCAAACTCCCGCAGTCGATTGAGGTTCTGGATGCTGATATCCGAGTTCGAAAACGCCTGCTCTTCGGTAATTTCAATAATGATGCGCTGAACGTTAACCCGGTAGCGTAGGAACAGCGCAATGATTTCGGCGGAGCTCTCCTTATGCATCAATGTGTAGGGCATCAGGTTGACGGAAAAACGCTGCCCCGGAAACGCCGGCAGCGAGCGGAACAGGTTTTCCATCACCTGCATATCAAAGCGTTTGCTCATGTTGAACTGCGTCAAAATAGGGATAAATTTATCCGGCATTACCATACCGTTAGCATCCACCAATCGGCTGAGGATTTCATAGTAACCTTCGCCCGATGGCTTCCTGATAGGCTGCGCATAGAGGACAAAGTTTCCCCACTCCAGCGCGCTTTTAATCCGGTTGAGGAGCACAACGCGGTCGCCAGTTTCGTCATAGGCCTCCACCTGACCGTTATCCAGCTGCAGAATCTGGCTCTCCTCACCCGCCTGCTCTGCCAGCCAGCTGAGCTGCCCGAGCGTATGGTAGAGATTGTCGTCCTGCGTACGAACCCTCCCCCACGAGATGCCATATTCCAGCGTCAGTAGCGTGTTGTTCCAGCGAATATCCTGGCGCTGCAGGAAATCCACCAGATGATTAAGCCGCCCTTCGGTGTCCGGGCCGTTTAGCACCAGCAGCAGCTCATTGCCCGGCAACTGGAAGAGCTTCTCTTTGTTGTCGAGCTTAGGCTGCAGCACCTGGGTGATGCTGCGCTTGCACTGAATACGCATCATCATGCCGTAGTGACGGCTGAGGAAGTCCAGATTTTTTATGTGCAGGCAACAGAGGCTGGTCACGTCCCGCGTCTTCATATAATCCTCCAGCGCACGCAGGTTAGGCAGCCCGGTCAACGGATCAATCATGGCCTGCTCGTGCCACTTCTGCTTCAGATGCTTGCTGCGGTGGTAGATTTGCAGCATGTACTGCAGACAGACGCTAAACGAGATCAGCGCCGACAGGATAAATGAGAGCGAGTACTGGGTTTGGATACCGTGCAGGAAGTTTTTGTTGTACATCACCAGCATAAAGGCTGACAGCGTCCAACTCATGACGATCAACGGATACGACAGCTGGCTGATACCGAAGGCAAAAAAGATAAAGATGATAGGGACGAGATAACCGGCAAAATAGCGCTCACCGAACGGTGCACAGAGGAAAAACAGCATGCAAATCAACGCGAGGAACCAGGAGATAACGAAGCATTTCCCCTTTAGCCCCGTATAGCCCGCAATGTTTTTACGCCAGAATACTCTTGCATAGCGACTATTCAGACACATACGTAATGGATAATAGAATAGTTTAGTAAATATTAAGGATGCACATACTAACCCCTGAATATCCACAATCGCATAAATAACGGAAGTTATATTAAAATAACTAAACATTGCGGCAGGCACAACGGTCAACTCACCCGCTAAATACATCATAACCTTAGCAAGAATTGGCGTTGCAAAACCAAACCAGAAAATACGTAAGCCAATATGATGAATAGCTAATCCATGACGCCAACGCCGCCCCAGGATGGAATGTAAAATAAGGCTTGAAATGCAGACAGCAGTTAACTGACAGAACAACAATATTAATGAATCAAAAGGCGAAAGGTGCAACTGCCAGTAGTTGGTGGCGATAAAGCCGAGCGCCAAAGGCAGCACAGCATGGCGGCCAAACAACATCATCAGGGCAATCATTACGCTAAGCGGTAACCATGCCAGATATACAGAGTGACCATCATAAAATGCGGTCGGAGAGATATATCGAGAAACAGGAATCATCACCAGGCTAATAACCAATGCCAGGACGAATTTCCTAATAGGGGTACTCCGTTGCACAGTCATGCGTATCTGCCGATATCCTTTATCGTACGTAGAGTGACTGTTCAAATATTATTGGTAGTTATTATTCGAAGCAAACTGAGTTGAGTAAATCCTGATCTACGCATGCCTTTTATAATATAAATGCTGTTTTTTTGTTCACGTCTACAAAACAAAAAACCCCCGCCATAGGCGAGGGTTTCGAATTTTGGTGGAGCTAAGCGGGATCGAACCGCTGACCTCTTGCATGCCATGCAAGCGCTCTCCCAGCTGAGCTATAGCCCCACATTTTCTTTACGTTCCAAACCTGATGGGAGCAGGATTTGGTGGAGCTAAGCGGGATCGAACCGCTGACCTCTTGCATGCCATGCAAGCGCTCTCCCAGCTGAGCTATAGCCCCAACGTAAAGCTGTCGTGTTGACGGGCCGCATAATATGAATTCCCTAACACAGTGTCAACGGCAAAATAGGCGAAATAGTTCTAATCGCTGAAAAAGCAGGCAAACGCGCCATATTGCTCGCCTCCTCGCAGGTTGGAGTTAAACCTGTCACGTTTTCTCATAAAACGATGCTATAACATGGACCTGTAATTCCCACACTGCGACTCAGGAAATTGTATGCTCAAGGAACGAATGACGCCGGAGGAGATTGCTCATCTGACGGGATACAGCCGACAAACCATCAACAAATGGGTGCGTAAAGAGGGCTGGAAAACGTCGCCTCGTCCCGGTGTTCAGGGAGGAAAAGCCCGCCTGGTACACGTTAACGACGAAGTTATGGAATTCATCCATAGCGCCCAGCGCGCCTCTGAATCTTCGGCTCCCTATTCGGTAAACGGCAGCGACAATCCTTTCCACACGCTGCTGCTGACGCTGGTTGATGAAATGACCGAGGCCGAGCAGAAACAGCTCACGTCACTGCTGCTACGAGAAGGCATTAGCGGTTTATTGCAACGTTTAGGAATTCGCGGTTAAACACTGTCTATGAAAAAACTTCCCGCAAAAATGTCCACGGAAGAGATGGCCGACATGCTGGGGATGACCCGGCAGACAATCAACCGTTGGATTCGTGAAAAAGGCTGGCAGACCGAACCGATGCCCGGTATTAAAGGCGGTCGCGCACGGCTTATCTTTATTACCGATGAGGTGATGGATTTTCTGGTGAATACGCCGGCTTTCCGTCAGTTGCCCAACGAAAACCAAATTGATGAACCCGCAGGCAGCTACACGGCCCATGCTTCAGATGCGGTCTGGCGGCAAATTAGCGACGTATTGCAAAACAACATGACGCCACTAGAGCAAGAACGCTTACACCGACTGTTGGCGCGTGAAGGAATTTGTGGTTTTCTGTCGCGACTCGGGCTGGACGACCAGAACGAGAAGGTATAAAAAAAGCGGGTTTCCCCGCTTTTTTCACATCTGAATGCCGATTACTGCTGGCTTTCACGCTCAGCGATAAACGCCAGCGCCTTGTTGATACGCTCAATGCTACGGGATTTACCGATCGCATGAACGGTCACGTCCAGACCTGGTGACTGCCCTGCTCCGGTCACCGCAACGCGCAGCGGCATACCGACTTTGCCCATGCCCACTTCCAGCTCATCGGCGGTCGCCTGAATCGCGTGGTGGACGTTTTCAGCGGTCCAGTCAGTAATGGCAGAGATTTTGTCACGTACGACTTCCAGCGGCTGACGCGCAACCGGACGCAGGTGTTTCTTCGCCGCGTCCGCATCGAACTCTGCGAAGTCTTCGTAGAAGTAACGGCAGCTCTGCGCCATCTCTTTCAGGGTTTTGCAGCGCTCGCCCAGCAGTTTCACCAGCTCGCTCAATTGCGGGCCCACGCGAGTATCAATATTTTCCTGCTCAATATGCCACTGCAGGTGCGTCGCCACGTATTCTGGCGCCATCGTATTGATATAGTGGTGGTTCAGCCACTGCAGCTTGTCGGTGTTGAACGCACTGGCGGACTTGCTGACCGCACCCAGAGAGAAGAACTCGATCATCTCTTCACGAGTGAAGATCTCCTGGTCGCCGTGGGACCAGCCCAGACGCACCAGATAGTTCAACAGCGCTTCTGGCAGATAGCCGTCATCGCGATACTGCATCACGCTAACTGCACCGTGACGTTTGGACAGCTTTTTGCCGTCGTCGCCGTTGATCATCGATACGTGTGCGTAAACCGGCACCGGCGCATTCAGCGCTTTCAGGATGTTGATCTGACGCGGGGTGTTGTTGATATGGTCTTCACCACGGACCACGTGGGTAATTTCCATATCCCAGTCATCAACAACCACACAGAAGTTATAGGTTGGGGAACCGTCGGTACGGCGAATGATCAGGTCGTCCAGTTCCTGGTTGCTGAATTCGATCGGCCCACGGATCTGGTCGTCAAAGATAACAGAACCTTCCTGCGGGTTAGCAAAACGCACTACGCATGGTTCATCGTCGGCATGATGTTCGTGACCGTGACGGCAGCGACCGTCGTAACGCGGCTTCTCACCGTTGGCCATCTGCTCTTCGCGCAGCGCTTCCAGACGTTCTTTGGAGCAGTAGCATTTATACGCTGTGCCGGCTTCCAGCATTTCATCAATCACTGCGTTGTAGCGATCGAAACGTTTGGTCTGATAGTACGGGCCTTCATCCCACTCCAGATTCAGCCAGTTCATACCATCCATGATGGCTTCAATGGCTTCCGGCGTTGAGCGCTCGAGATCGGTGTCTTCAATACGCAGCACAAACTCACCTTTATGGTGACGTGCGAAAAGCCAGGAATAAAGAGCAGTACGAGCACCGCCGACGTGCAGATAGCCAGTCGGGCTAGGCGCGAAGCGAGTTTTGATTTTCATGAAATGGCCTTACGTTTATAAACATGCCGACAACCGGCAAATCCTGGAAATAGAAGTGGGCAATATTCTATCACTCCCACTCGGTTGTTCCCACCGCAAGCGTGTGGTTTGCATTTTTTGCATAGAATTCATACACCATAGCGTGTTTTGCGATCACATCGTCTAATTTTACGACGAACAGATAAATTATTTATAAAAGGCGTTGACTCATTTTCAACTCTCCCTATAATGCGACTCCACACAGCGGGGGTGATTAGCTCAGCTGGGAGAGCACCTCCCTTACAAGGAGGGGGTCGGCGGTTCGATCCCGTCATCACCCACCAACTACTTTATGTAGTCTCCGCCGTGTAGAGTAAGAAATTGAGAAGTGGGTGATTAGCTCAGCTGGGAGAGCACCTCCCTTACAAGGAGGGGGTCGGCGGTTCGATCCCGTCATCACCCACCACTTTCTCGCCAGCTGGATTTCTTACTAAAAATTGAAGTACCGAAGTGGGTGATTAGCTCAGCTGGGAGAGCACCTCCCTTACAAGGAGGGGGTCGGCGGTTCGATCCCGTCATCACCCACCACTTCGGGTCGTTAGCTCAGTTGGTAGAGCAGTTGACTTTTAATCAATTGGTCGCAGGTTCGAATCCTGCACGACCCACCAATGTAAAAAAGCGCCCTAAAGGCGCTTTTTTGCTATCTGCAATATCTCAAAAATCCTTAACGCTCCCGCATAAATGTTTCAATCAGCTTATTCAGCGCAGGCATCGCCTGATGGCGTTCGTACACAAGGTACAGATCTGCCGGAATCCTTTCCTCCAGCGGGCGAAACACCACGCCGGGCCAGTTCATCTGCGCATAGCTGTCGGCCATTAACGTAATGCCAATACCCATACTGATCATCGCCAGAACCGTTTGCGGCTCAACGACCTCACGAACAATCATCGGCATGAAGCCCGCCTTCTGGCACACGACCTGCAAGAAGGACCAATCTGAATGAACAGAAGGTAATGCCACAAAATACTCATTGCGTAATGCATCAAGCGGAACGCGCTCATGGACGGCCAGCGGGTGTCCCACCGGCATCGCCACCAGGAAAGATGCTTCGTAGAGACGCAGGTTGGTAAAACGCTCCGGGATGTCGGTTGCCATTCTCCAGATCCCGGCATCCAGCTCTCGCCTCTCCAGCAGCGCCATCTGCTGGCCCGGCGACTTTTCGCGAAACATCACCTCAACGTTCGGGTTCTCTTTGAGGAAGCGGTGCATCATTGGCCGCATCCTCCCCCACATTGCCGTTCCCACGACCCCGAGCTCAATGCGTCCGGCTTCGCCGCGGCCAATTTTCTCCACTCTGGCCAACGCTTGATCGGTGTCGTCGATTAAACGTCGAGACTCTTCCATCAACACCTTTCCCGCATGCGTCAAAGCGACGCTTCGGGAGTGTCGAACGAACAGCAGCGTTCCCAGCTGCTGTTCCAGCTCCTTGATATGGATACTCAGCGGCGGTTGCGACATGTTTAAACGCGCGGCGGCGCGGCCAAAATGCAGCTCTTCCGCGACGGCCATAAAATAGCGTAATAATTTAAGATCGATACGGTGTTTACGTTCCTTCACTATTACGCTCCATGGTCAGAATGCAAAGAGTTAACTTATCATAATAATCAGTGGAAAATACATTTCACTGCCAGATAACCGAAATACATAAATAATATTGATAAAACACCGGGGAGAACATTTGGTGCAGGAATAGGTAACCGGCACAATGTAAAAAGCGCCCCAATCCCAAAACCGATACCGGATGACATAATAATCTCTTTCACAACGAGTCCTTGTAGTGGTGAGCGCTGACGGAAACTCACGCCAGCGATACATTAATTAATGCGTAACGGATGCTGAGGCTATTTTTTCCGGCTCATGTCTATATTTAAAGAAAATGGAAAAGATGATTGCTAACGCGAAGGAATAGGCTGCAAATATTAACCAGATGGTTTGCCAATCTTTAACGCCATCGATAGAAAAATAATCCACTGCCATTCCACTTAATAGCGATCCAACCCACGCGCCAACGCCATTGACCATGGTCATAAACAGCCCCTGGGCGCTGGCACGAATATGGGATCCGACTTCCTGTTCAACAAACACAGAACCGGAAATATTAAAGAAGTCGAATGCGCAACCATAAACAACCATCGACAGAAGTAGCAAAACAAAGCCGCCCGGTGACGGGTCGCCGAAGGCAAAAAAGCCAAAACGCAGCGCCCAGGCTACCATGCTCATCAACATCACCGCTTTGATGCCAAAACGCTTGAGGAAAAACGGAATCGTCAGAATAAATCCAACCTCAGCCATCTGCGACACCGAGAGAAGAATGGAAGGATAGCGAACGACAAAGCTGTCGACGAACTCAGGATTACGCGCAAAATCATGCAGGAATGGATTACCGAACACATTGGTGATCTGTAGTACAGCCCCCAACATCATCGCGAACAAAAAGAACAGCGCCATTCGCGGATTTTTAAACAGTACAAAGGCATCCAAACCAAGTTTGCTGGCAAGGGTCGCCGCCGCTTTTTTCTCCGCTACCGGTATTTTAGGCAGCGTCAACGCATAGAGCGCGAGCAGAATAGACGCGCCAGACGCGATATAGAGCTGCACGCTGCTGAGTTCAAGATGCAGCAGGCTCACCGCCCACATCGCCACAATAAACCCTAGCGTACCGTAGACACGGATAGGCGGAAAGCGGGTGACCGGATCGAGCCCCGCCTGCGCCAGGCAGGAATAAGATACGCTGTTAGACAGCGCTATTGTTGGCATAAACGCCATGGCGTTAACCAGCATCACCCAAAACATCGTGTCGGAATCCGTCACCGATGCCGCGTAAAACAGCACTACCGCGCAGACCAAATGGCACAGCATATAGGCACGTTCAGCGCGCAGCCATTTATCAGCAATGATGCCCATGATCCCCGGCATGATTATCGCCGCTAGCCCTTTAGAGCTGTACACCATCCCAACGTTCGCACCGGTAAAATGTAGCGTATTGATCATGTAAGAACCCAGGGTAACCAGCCAGCTCCCCCAGATGAAATACTGTAAAAACGACATGATTTTTAAGCGAGACGTAATGTCCATCATTTTTCCTTGTCGTATTATTCGGCCCCCGAAGGGACCTATTTATGAGGGTTATCAGACCAGCTTGCGTAAAAAACCGCAGATAAGATTGATAAAGTTTTGTCGGGACAGTTCGGCTGCAGCCAGCGTCTGCGCATGAGATAGCTTTACATCGCTCAGCCCCTCCGCCATATTGGTGATGGCGGAAACTGCCACCACCTTCAGCCCGCAATGACGTGCGGTAATCACCTCCGGCACCACGGACATCCCCACAACGTCGCCACCGATAATTTGCATCATGCGAATTTCAGCGGCGGTTTCGAAATTCGGCCCTGGATAAGAGACGAACACCCCCTCACTCAGCAGGAACCCCTCCTCCAGAGCAACAACCTGCAGCACAGCACGAAGATCCGCATCATAGGCGTTAGACAGCGAGAAAAAACGCTCACCAAAGTGCTCATCGTTGGGCCCGACCATCGGCGTGCCCGGCATGGTATTGATATGATCTTTCAGCACCACCAGCTCGCCTGCGCCAACTTCAGGGCGCAGAGAACCCGCCGCATTAGTGCAAAATAGCAGCTCGCAGCCCAGGCGCTGAAAAGTGCGAATAGCATCGGTCATAATGCGCATCCCGTGGCCTTCATAGAAATGGCCACGCCCCTTCATACAGGCGACGGGAACCCCCGCGAGCGTGCCAAGAACCAGCTCGCCGGCATGGCCATGTACGGTGCTGACCGGAAAACCAGGCAGTTTTTCATAGGAGATAACCACCGCATCTTCAATTTGCTCCGCCAATGTCCCCAACCCTGAGCCTAGAATAAAAGCAACGCGAGGGGTAAACCCCGGTTTGTAACCATGAATAATATCAACGCAGTATTGCGGGTTATTTGAGTTGTGAGAATAAATCATAACTATCCTTAAGCAGTGAACAAACAATGTGTGTTCCTCTTTTTATAATGATCCTTATCCAATTCAAACAAATACTATTTATTCTTACTATCAATAGCTAATAGATCTCAATCCTCACTTATTCCTTCTGTCTATTAATCCTAAAGAAAAAAGATAATGGTAAATCGGCACAAACAGAAATAAAAATACGCTGTTATTTACCTCTGAAGAACACGGAAATTAACCATGCACAATAATAAACGTCTGCCTCTTATTTTTATCTCTCTACTTGTCCTCTCCTTCACATCACATGCCAAGTTCAAAAGTGGATTCGCTGATATTGGTATTCATTATCTTGACTGGTCCAACCGAACGACAGAAAAGTCGAGTCAGAAGTCGCACAAAGATGACTTTGGCTACCTCGAACTGGAGGGCGGTGCTAATTTTAGCTGGGGTGAAATGTACGGTTTTTTCGATTGGGAAAACTTTTATAATGGCCGCCATGATAAACCCGGCAGTGAGCAGCGCTATACGTTTAAAAATACCAATCGTATTTATTTAAGTGATACAGGGTTAAATCTCTATCTCCATGCCTACGGGACCTATGGTTCGCCGAACCGCGTCAACTTTCACGATGACATGTTCCTTTACGGTCTTGGCTATAATTTTACCGGCGACGGTTATTGGTTTAAGCCATTTATCGCCAAACGCTATACCGATCAAACCTACTATACCGGCGATAATGGCTACGTAGCCGGCTGGGTTGCCGGATACAGTTTTATGCTTGGCCATGAGAAATTTACCGTCACTAACTGGAACGAGTATGAATTTGATAGGGCTCCCAGCTATGGTGCCGGCAACGGCGGTAAGGAAGGGATAAACGGCGCGCTTGCCGTCTGGTGGAACGCGACGCCGCATTTAACCACCGGGATCCAGTATCGCTATGCGGATGATAAATTGGGTGAAAGCTGGTATCAGGACGCCATCATCTACTCAGTAAAATTCAATTTCTGATAGCCACGCACGGGAAGTGACACTCAAGCTTCCCGCAGTCAGGCCGATACTCCTTATATTTCTCAGAATAAGGCGTTCACCATGACCACCATCAGCGCACCCTCTATCGCTTCTCTAAAAACCACCACCAGCACTGCCGCGCCGAGCGGTAATGATGCGGCATCACAAATGGCACGTATCACCCAGCAGATCGTTAAGCTGACCCAGCAGCTTAAAGAGATTGCGGACGGCAGCGGCAGCGCAGAAGAAAAGCAAAAGCAGGCCGAGATGATTCAGGAGCAGATCGCCATGCTGGAAGCGCAGCTGGCGCAACTCCAGCATCAGCAGGCAGAAAAAGCGCAGGAAAAACAGGAAGCCTCTTCTGCCGCCATCACCGGCGTGAACAAGCCCAGCGACGATCACCAGATCGATATTTACGTCTGATACAGCGGGTCCTGTAGCCGTTCATCCATGAGCTGGTGGCTTTGTTCCCGGACCACGTCCCACAACGCCTGAGCCGCGGTGGAGAGCGAACGATTTTTCCGTCTCGCCAGCATCAGCTGGCGCTCTACGCCCGGCGACATCCGCTTCACCGCCAGCGGACTCCCCTCCGGCAACGGTAACGCTAGCGCCGGAATAATACTAATGCCAATGCCCGCCGTTACCATAGGGAACAGCGTTGCGGGGTGACCGATCTCCTGCACAATATTCGCCTCAATTTGATGCAACTGGAGCGCCGCATCGATCAACATCCGGCTGCCGGAAGCGTAGTCCTGCAGCACCAGCTTCGCCCCTTGTAGCGCCTGCCAGTCGACCTCCGGCATAACGGCAAACGGGTGATCGCTACGGCACAGTAAGAAGAACGGCTCGGAGAGCACCGTTTCGCACTGCAAATCCCCCACTACGCCGGGATCGATAACAATACCGAAATCGACATCCCCCTGACGAATACTCTCCAGCACCCACTGCTGCGGCCGGTCGTGCAGCACAAAGCGAATATCCGGATAGCGGCGGTTGCTTTGGGCGATACACTGCGGGATAAGATGCGCTGAAATCGTCTGGCTGGCCGCCACCCTGACCGTGCCGCTTAGCTGCTGCCCGGTGCGCCCCGCTTCCCGTAGCGTGCCCTGTAGCTCGTCCAGCAGTCGTTCCAGTCGAGCTGCAAGCTGCTGCCCCGCTTCCGTCAGTACGACTTCACGCGTAGTGCGGTCGAGCAGTCGGACGCCGGTCTGGCTCTCCAACTCCTTTACGCTATGGCTAACCGCCGACTGGCTCAGGCCGATTATCTCCCCTGCCCGACTAAAACTCTTCGCCTGGGCCACCGTTACAAACACCTTCAACTGTCGCAGCGAGTAATTCATCTGTTTTATTCATGAATGGATGCAATAAATCAATTTTATTTCTCAAAAATAAAAAAGCAAAATGTATGCATCGATCTTCAGGAGTCTTTATGAAACTTTTCCGCATTTTAGATCCGTTTACGCTGACGCTTATTGCGGTTGTCCTGCTCGCCACCTTCTTCCCGGCGCGCGGCGACTTCGTTCCCTTTTTTGAAAATCTGACCACCGCCGCCATCGCGCTGCTGTTCTTTATGCACGGCGCGAAGCTGTCGCGGGAATCGATTATTGCCGGTGGCAGCCACTGGCGGCTGCATCTATGGGTAATGTGCAGCACCTTCGTGGTCTTCCCGGTACTGGGCGTGCTGTTTGCCTGGTGGGCGCCGATTAACGTCGACCCACAGCTTTATGCCGGCTTCCTGTATCTGTGCATTCTGCCGGCCACCGTGCAGTCGGCCATCGCTTTCACTTCGCTGGCAGGCGGTAACGTTGCGGCCGCAGTTTGTTCTGCATCAGCATCCAGCCTGCTGGGGATCTTCCTGTCACCGTTGCTGGTCGGTCTGGTGATGAACGTCCACGGCGCGGGCGGTAGCCTTGAGCAGGTGGGCAAAATCATGCTGCAGCTGCTGCTGCCGTTTGTGTTGGGGCATCTGTCCCGTCCGTGGACCGCGGCCTTTGTGACCAAACACAAAAAATGGATCGCCAAAACCGACCAGACCTCGATTCTACTGGTGGTCTACTCCGCCTTCAGCGAAGCAGTGGTTAACGGTATCTGGCATAAGGTTGGCGTGGGGTCACTGCTGTTTATCGTAGTGGTGAGCATCGTGCTGCTGGCGCTGGTGATCCTGATTAACACCGTGGTCGCTCGTCGTCTTGGCTTCAATAAGGCGGATGAGATTACGATTGTCTTCTGCGGGTCGAAAAAGAGTCTGGCCAACGGTATCCCGATGGCCAATATTCTCTTCCCAACCTCAGTGTTGGGGATGATGGTGCTGCCGCTGATGATCTTCCACCAGATTCAGCTGATGACCTGTGCAGTACTGGCCCGTCGCTACAAAGCGCAGGCCGAAAAACTGCAGGCCAAAGAGCAGGCCCGCGTAGGCAGCTAGCGTTTCAGGGGCTGAACCAGCTGGCTCAGCCCTTCTGTTTTGATGAGTAGCGTCAACTGCATCAGCTCGCCAAGATGCCCGGCAGGAAACTGATCCTTTCGGGCAAACCACAGCAGATACTCTTCCGGCACGTCAATGAGACGCCGCCCTTTGTACTTACCGAACGGCATTTCGGTATTGGCAATCTCAATCAGCTGCGCTTTATCCACCTTAGACTCCTAACAGACGCAGCATTTCGGCTTCGTCGATCACCGCAATGCCAAGCTCCTGCGCCTTCGCCAACTTCGAACCCGCCGCTTCGCCAGCAATCACCAGATCGGTCTTCTTCGACACGCTACCGGCAACTTTCGCGCCCAGCTCAACCAGACGCGCTTTGGCATCGTCACGGGACATCTGGCTCAGGCTGCCGGTCAGCACCACGGTTTTACCTGCAAATGGGCTATCTATCTCTTCGGCGTTGATCACCACCGGCGCAGGCCAGTTTACGCCCTCTTTCAACAGTTGCTGAATCACATTACGGTTGCTCTCTTCAGCAAAGAAGTTGAACACGTGATTCGCCACCACCACACCAACGTCCGGTACCTTTTGCAACTCTTCAATGGAAGCCGCTTCCAGCGCCTCGAGGGTACCGAAATAGGCTGCCAGACCGGCGGCCGTCGCTTCACCCACTTCACGAATTCCTAACGCGTAGAGGAAGCGAGCGAAGGTGGTCTGCTTGGCTTTTTCCAGCGCGCTGACGACGTTTAGCGCCGATTTTGGCCCCATACGGTCAAGCCCGGTCAGCTTGCCTGCGGTCAGGGTGAAAAGGTCGGCGGGAGTGTGGACATACTCTTTCTCAACCAGTTGATCGATAATTTTGTCGCCCATGCCGTCTACGTCGAGCGCACGGCGGGAGACAAAGTGCTTGAGCGCCTCTTTGCGCTGTGCACCGCAGATAAGGCCACCGGTACAGCGGGCTACGGCTTCACCTTCCACGCGCTCCACGTCAGAGTTACATACCGGGCAATGGGTTGGGAAGACGATTTCCTGAGTGCCGTCCGGGCGCTCAGAGAGCACCACGTTGACCACCTGCGGAATCACATCGCCCGCGCGGCGAATCACCACTTTGTCTCCAATACGCAGGCCAAGACGTTCGATTTCATCGGCGTTATGCAGCGTCGCGTTGCTGACCAGCACGCCGGCTACCTGCACCGGCTCAAGACGTGCTACCGGCGTAATTGCCCCGGTACGCCCAACCTGGAACTCCACGTCGCGCACGAAGGTCATCTGCTCCTGCGCCGGGAACTTGAACGCCACCGCCCAGCGCGGCGCGCGTGCCACGAAGCCTAACTCTTCCTGCAACGCCAGCGAGTTCACCTTGATCACCACGCCGTCGATATCAAAACCGAGCGTCGGACGGTCGGTTTCAACCTTATGATAGTAAGCGAGCACTTCCTCCGGAGAGTCACAGAGCGCGACCCGGTCGCTCACCGGCAGCCCCCACTCTTTAAACTGCAGTAAACGCCCCAGATGGGTATCCGGCAGCTCGCCGCCCTCCAGCACGCCCACGCCGTAGCAGAAGAAAGTGAGTGGTCGCTTCGCGGTAATCCGCGGATCAAGCTGACGCAGCGAGCCTGCGGCGGCGTTACGTGGGTTAGCGAACACTTTGTTGCCGGTGCGACGGGCCTCGTCGTTGATTTTTTCAAACCCGGCCTGCGGCATAAACACTTCGCCACGAACTTCCAGACGAGCTGGAATATTGTCACCGCGAAGCTTCAGCGGAATGGCGCGAATAGTGCGTACGTTAGAGGTAATGTCCTCGCCGGTGGTGCCGTCACCGCGCGTTGCCGCACTGACGAACACACCGTTTTCATAGAGGATGCTGACCGCCAGGCCGTCCAGCTTTAGCTCACAGCACCAGGTCAATTTATCCGTGCTCTTGAGACGGTCCTGGACGCGCTTGTTAAAGGCAAGGAAGCTCTCTTCGTCAAAGACGTTGTCCAGCGACAGCATCGGCACTTCATGGCGAATCTGGCTGAACGCCGCCAGCGGCTCGGCGCCGACACGCTGTGTGGGGGAGTCGGAGGTAATCAGCTCCGGGTGCTGCGCTTCCAGTTCGCGCAACTCGCGCATCAGACGATCATACTCCGCGTCCGGCAGTTCCGGGGCATCTAAAACATGATACAGATATTCATGATGGCGAAGCGTCGCTCGCAGTTCATTCAGTTGTTGTTCTATAGGTTGCATATCACACCATCAATGATAAAAAACCCCCGACAGGCGGGGGTTCAGGAAGGAATGGAAACGCGCGAGCCTGTCAGGCGTTGGCGTCTTTAACTTCGCGGATGCGGTCCTGATACTCACGCAGTTTTTGCGGGGTCATCATACGACGCTGGTCGTCCAACACGACACCACCCACTTCATCGGCAATGTACTGCGCCGACTGCAGCATCAGCTTGAAGTTTTGCAGTTCGTCGCCGTAGGACGGCACCTGCATGAAGATGGTCACGCCAGTGGTTTCCATCTCGCCCATCGTATCCGGGTCAAAAGTGCCAGGCTTGAGCATATTGGCCAGGCTAAACAACGCAGGTCCACTGCCGTCCGGGCTCAGATGGCGATGGAAAATATTCATGTCGCCAAATTTAAACCCGGCCTGCTGAATGCTGTTCAATAGCAGTTCGCCGTTAATCTGCGTGCCCTGATGCGCGGAGACGTTCATGACGATAACCGTCTCTTTACGCTCTTTTTTCTCAGGCTGAGCAGGTTCAGGCGCTGGCTGTGCGGCAACCGGTTCTGGCTGCACCGGCTGAGCGACTGGCGCTGCTACCGGCTGCGGAGCCTGAGGTGCAACGGGCTGCTCGGCAACGTGCTGCGGTGGTTGAACCACCGGCTGAGGTTCGACAACCGGCGGACGCGGAGGCTGCTGAACAGGCTGCGGCGGCGGTACCGACGCGGGCTGTGCTGGCTGATAAGGCTGTTGCACATGCGGTTGCTGTACCGGCTCTGGCGCACGCGCAGTCTGAGGCGCCTGACGCTCATAGGGCGGCTGGTACTGGTGTTGAGGCGCGTGACGAGGGGCTTCATGCTCCCCAGCTGCCCCAGGGGCGTGATTGACCTTGTGGACCCGAACTTCACCCACGCCTTCAACATTGTCATCAGCATCGTCTTCCGACTCATCGTCGGCATCACGAGACTTCATTCGCTTTATTGGTCGATCGCGGAACATCGATGAACGCTCTTTACGGCTCGTCCAGAAACCATGAACCAGTAAAGCAAGTATGGCGATCGCGCCAACAATGATTAATATCAGACGCAAATCCTGCATCATTATATTCTCTGTTGTTCTAACACCTTGCCACCACGGCAAACATTTACTCACTAAGAGTATTTGCCCATCACGTCAAGTGCAAGTGTGCACATGACATTCACCGCATAAAGATGAGTAAAATCGTATTTTTTGCTGGTTTTTCGAACATTTCCTAACTGGTCATTGTCCAACAACCCGATAATATATAGTCGTCTTTTCAATGTAGTCCGTAAAAGGAGCTTCACCTGACCATGGTTTCATCGTCCACCCCTGCCGCACGTAGCGGCGTCTACTATTTCTCTCAGGGCTGGAAACTGATCGGCTTGCCGGGCATCCGCCGATTCGTCATCTTACCGCTGTTGGTCAATATCATCCTGATGGGCGGCGCCTTCTGGTGGCTGTTCAGCAAGCTGGAAAGCTGGATCCCATCCTTAATGAACCGTATCCCAGACTGGCTGCAGTGGCTGAGCTATCTGCTATGGCCGGTGGTAGTGATTTCGATTCTGCTGGTGTTTGGCTACTTCTTCTCGACCATCGCCAACTGGATTGCCGCGCCGTTCAATGGCCTGCTGGCGGAACAGTTAGAAGCGCGCCTGACCGGCGCAACCCCGCCGGATACAGGGGTGATTGGCATCATGAAAGATCTGCCGCGCATCATGAAGCGTGAATGGCAGAAGCTGGCGTGGTATCTGCCACGCGCGATTGTGCTGCTCCTGCTGTACTTTATTCCGGGCATTGGCCAGACGGTCGCGCCGGTGCTGTGGTTCCTGTTCAGCGCGTGGATGCTGGCTATCCAGTACTGCGATTACCCGTTCGACAACCATAAAGTGCCGTTTAAAACCATGCGCCAGGCTTTGCGTACCCGCAAGGTTACCAATATGCAGTTTGGTTCACTGGTAAGCCTGTTCACCCTGATTCCGGTGCTGAATCTGGTGATTATTCCGGTCGCTATCTGCGGCGCGACGGCGATGTGGGTTGACTGCTATCGCGACAAACACGCCATGTGGAAGTAATCTCCTCCCCAGGCGGGGCTTATGCCCTGCCTTATTCCATCCCGCTTGCCATTATTTCCCTTCAGTATATAGATATGCGAAATCCTTACTTCCGCAGAATCTTTAAGCAGGTATGCTGAACCAGTACCCCAAATTTCATACAGTTAAGGATAGGCCATGAGTAAGATTTTTGAAGATAACTCCCTGACTATCGGTCATACACCACTGGTACGACTGAACCGCATCGGTAACGGACGCATTCTGGCGAAGGTTGAGTCACGTAACCCAAGCTTCAGCGTCAAATGCCGTATCGGTGCCAATATGATTTGGGATGCCGAAAAACGCGGTGTGCTGAAGCCTGGCATCGAACTGGTTGAGCCAACCAGCGGTAACACCGGTATCGCTCTGGCCTATGTTGCTGCCGCCCGTGGTTATAAGCTGACGCTGACCATGCCGGAAACCATGAGCGTTGAACGCCGTAAGCTGCTGAAAGCGCTGGGCGCCAACCTGGTGCTGACCGAAGGCGCGAAAGGCATGAAAGGTGCAATTCAGAAAGCCGAAGAGATTGTTGCCAGCAACCCGGAAAAATTCCTGCTGCTGCAGCAGTTCAGCAACCCTGCTAACCCGGAAATTCACGAAAAAACCACCGGTCCGGAAATCTGGGAAGATACCGACGGCCAGGTTGACGTATTCATTGCAGGCGTGGGCACCGGTGGTACGCTGACCGGCGTAACGCGCTACATCAAAAATACCAAAGGCAAAACGGATCTGATCTCGGTCGCCGTTGAGCCAACCGACTCCCCGGTTATCGCTCAGGCGCTGGCGGGTGAAGAGCTGAAGCCAGGCCCGCATAAGATCCAGGGGATCGGCGCAGGTTTCATCCCAGGTAACCTCGATCTGAAACTGATCGATAAAGTCGTCGCCATCACCAACGAAGAAGCTATCTCCACGGCGCGTCGCCTGATGGAAGAGGAAGGCATTCTGGCAGGTATCTCTTCCGGTGCCGCGGTTGCCGCTGCGTTGAAACTCCAGGAAGATGAAACCTTTACCAATAAGAATATTGTGGTTATCCTACCATCTTCGGGTGAGCGTTATTTAAGCACGGCGCTGTTCGCAGATCTCTTCACCGAGAAAGAACTGCAACAGTAATGCCAGTTGGTTAAAATCGTGTAAAAAAGCACCCAAGTGGGTGCTTTTTTGTGGCATGCATCAAACTTTTACCCCCCCTGGCATTGATTCACCTTCCTAGGTCTGGTATTTAACCTCTCATATTTATTTTGAGCCGCGAAATTATTCTTAACAGGTTTTCCATAAGCTGAATCGATTTTATGATTTGGTTCAAATCCTGCTTTCACGGCATAATGTTTAATGATAAGCGAAACGTCAAAGGCCAGAAGCGTCTGCGTCGGATGGTTTGTCGCCGATGGTAGTGCTGATTTTGTGGGCGTCGCTTGATTTGTAATACAGGCTAAAGTCTATCCACCAGGCTAGACTTTAGTTCCACAACACTAAACCTATAAGTTGGGGAAATATAATGTTCCAGCAAGAAGTTACCATTACCGCTCCGAACGGTCTGCATACCCGCCCTGCTGCTCAGTTTGTTAAAGAAGCGAAAGGCTTCACTTCCGAGATCACTGTGACCTCCAACGGCAAAAGCGCTAGCGCAAAAAGCCTGTTCAAACTGCAAACTCTGGGTCTGACCCAGGGCACCGTTGTTACCCTGTCTGCAGAAGGTGAAGACGAGCAGAAAGCAGTTGAGCATCTGGTTAAACTGATGGCTGAACTCGAGTAAGTTCAACGAGTTCTTTTAAATATCAGTCACAAGTAAGGTAGGGTTATGATTTCAGGCATTTTAGCATCCCCGGGTATCGCTTTCGGCAACGCACTGCTGCTGAAAGAAGATGAGATTATCATCGACCGGAAGAAAATTTCTGCCGATAAAGTAGAGCAGGAAATTGAACGTTTTCTGAGCGGTCGTTCTAAAGCGTCAGCCCAGCTGGAAGCTATCAAGACCAAAGCTGGCGAAACTTTCGGTGAAGAAAAAGAAGCCATCTTCGAAGGGCATATCATGCTGCTCGAAGATGAGGAGCTGGAGCAGGAAATCATAGCCCTGATTAAAGATAAGCACATGACGGCTGACGCAGCTGCGCATGAAGTTATCGAAGGTCAGGCAACTGCCCTGGAAGAACTGGATGATGAGTACCTGAAAGAACGTGCGGCTGACGTACGTGACATCGGTAAGCGCCTGCTGCGCAACATCCTGGGTCTGGCCATTATTGACCTGAGCGCTATTCAGGATGAAGTTATCCTGGTTGCCGCAGACCTGACGCCGTCTGAAACCGCACAGCTGAACCTGGACAAGGTGCTGGGCTTTATCACTGATGCTGGTGGCCGTACCTCCCACACCTCCATCATGGCGCGCTCCCTTGAGCTGCCAGCGATCGTGGGCACCGGTAGCGTGACCTCTCAGGTGAAGAATGGCGACTATCTGATTCTGGATGCCGTAAACAACCTGGTTTACGTCAACCCAACTAACGAAAAAATTGAAGAACTGCGTGCGGTACAAGAGCAGGTTGCTTCTGAGAAAGCCGAACTGGCTAAACTGAAAGACCTGCCGGCAATCACCCTTGATGGCCACCAGGTTGAAGTTTGTGCCAACATCGGTACCGTGCGTGATATCGACGGTGCTGAGCGTAACGGCGCTGAAGGTGTTGGTCTGTACCGCACCGAATTCCTGTTCATGGACCGCGACGCACTGCCAACTGAAGAAGAACAGTTTGCAGCGTATAAAGCCGTGGCTGAAGCATGTGGCTCTCAGGCGGTTATCGTCCGTACCATGGACATCGGTGGCGACAAAGAGCTGCCGTACATGAACTTCCCGAAAGAAGAAAACCCGTTCCTGGGCTGGCGTGCCGTGCGTATCGCAATGGATCGTAAAGAGATCCTGCGTGACCAGGTTCGCGCTATCCTGCGTGCCTCTGCTTTCGGCAAACTGCGCATCATGTTCCCGATGATCATCTCTGTTGAAGAAGTGCGTGCACTGAAGAAAGAGATCGAAATCTACAAACAGGAACTGCGCGACGAAGGTAAAGCGTTTGACGAAACGATTGAGATTGGCGTGATGGTGGAAACCCCTGCCGCTGCGACTATCGCTCGTCATTTAGCCAAAGAAGTTGATTTCTTTAGTATCGGTACCAATGATTTAACGCAGTATACTCTGGCAGTTGACCGTGGTAATGATATGATTTCACATCTTTACCAGCCAATGTCACCGTCTGTCCTCACTTTGATCAAGCAAGTTATTGATGCTTCTCATGCTGAAGGCAAATGGACTGGCATGTGTGGTGAGCTTGCAGGCGACGAACGTGCTACACTTCTGTTGCTGGGTATGGGTCTGGACGAATTCTCTATGAGCGCCATTTCTATCCCACGCATTAAGAAGATTATCCGTAACACGAACTTCGAAGATGCAAAGGTTTTAGCAGAGCAGGCGCTTGCTCAACCAACCACAGACGAGCTGCTGGCGTTGGTGAACAAGTTCATTGAAGAAAAAACAATCTGCTAATCCACGAGATGCGGCCCAAATTACTGCTTAGGAGAAGATCATGGGTTTGTTCGATAAACTGAAATCTCTGGTTTCTGATGATAAAAAAGACACCGGAACCATTGAGATCATTGCACCGCTCTCTGGCGAAATCGTCAACATCGAAGACGTGCCGGACGTAGTGTTTGCTGAGAAAATCGTTGGTGATGGCATTGCTATCAAACCGACCGGCAACAAAATGGTTGCGCCGGTTGACGGCACCATCGGTAAAATCTTTGAAACCAACCACGCTTTCTCTATCGAATCCGATAGCGGCATCGAGCTGTTCGTTCACTTCGGTATCGATACCGTTGAACTGAAAGGCGAAGGTTTCACTCGTATCGCGGAAGAAGGCCAGCGCGTTAAAGTTGGCGATACCGTGATTGAGTTCGATCTGGCTCTGCTGGAAGAAAAAGCCAAGTCTACCCTGACTCCGGTTGTTATCTCCAACATGGACGAGATCAAAGAACTGATCAAACTGTCCGGTAGCGTGACCGTGGGCGAAACCCCGGTAATCCGCATTAAAAAATAATGCTTAACCGCATATAAAAATGGCGCCGATTGGCGCCATTTTTTTTGCCTATAGGCCGGGGTTACAGCTGAGATGTCACCGGGCGGAAGCACGGCTCGCGCATCAGAATTTTCATCCCTTCCGGCCCGCTTTCCAGCATCCGACGTTCAGAATCGGACACCAGCAGTTCACACTGATAGCCGCCGGTCACGCCAAACATCGCCCGAGCGACGCAGGCATCCTCAAGCGCATCCTGTCCGCTGGTATCAAAGTGCCCTACCAGACGGCCATTATGCCGAATAACCAGACGATAACACTTCATCGCACCTCCCCTGCCGGTGGCAGTATTAATTCATCACAACCGCATTGCTGCGTCCAACTCATCACTGCCAGCACCCTTTCTGCCGCCGCATGCGCCGCTGCAGCCAGCGGCTGTTGCTGCACAATGCCGCTAATGAGCTCAGCGCAGAACAGATCCCCCGTCCCTTTCAGGTCCGTTTCCAGACGCGGATGCTCAATCACCTCCACCGATTCCGGCGTCACCACGGCGACGGTAATATTGTTATCCGTCTGCCCCGGCGCGCTGGTGATCACCACCCACTTCAGCGTGTCGCTGAGCAATGATTTCGCCGCCAGAATCGCCTCATCAAACGTACGGCACGGCTTGCCGCTAAGCATTTCCAGCTCGAACACATTCGGCGTCAGCCCCTGGGCCAGCGGCAGCAGATGGGTGCGGTAGGCCTCTGGGATTTCGGCCTTCACGTAGATACCGCTGTCGACATCACCAATGACTGGGTCTACCAGAATGCAGATATCCGGATGCGACACCTGTACCGTTTTCAGCCACTCAGCCAGCAGCGCAATCTGCTCTGCGCTGCCCATATAGCCGGTGGTGACTGCTTTCAACTCACGCAGCGCATCACGCTCGTTCAGCGCCTTCAGGTAGCCGCCGAACCATTCACCGGGAATAACACCACCGTAGAACGTCTCGTAATGCGGCGTGTTGCTGAACAGCACCGTCGGCACGGCGGTCACCCGCAGGCCGTGGGATTTTATCGCCGGTACCGCAATACTGTTGCCTACGCTGCCGTAAACCACCAGCGACTGAACGGCCACGATGTCCGTCTGTAATGCCCGGTGCGTATCGTTGAAGAGCACCGACTGTATTTCACTATCCTGCCCCATCTACTTCTCCTCTGACTCTGGACAGCGGACTAACGCCTCACTATTATCGTCATATGCTAAAATTCATTTTGTCATAGGTCAATAATGATCGACGGAAAAAGCGCCAACGAAATCTTTGACAGTATTCGTCAGCATATCACCAGCGGAACCTTAGCGAAGGGTGAAACTCTGCCGCCGGTACGTGAACTGGCCGCCCAGCTTGGCGTTAACCGCAATACGGTGGCGTCCGCCTATAAGCGGCTGGTCACCTCCGGGCTGGCGCTGAGCCTGGGTCGTAACGGCACCGTGATTAAAGAGACCGCCGCTCCGGCGGCGCTGGAAGGCGGTAACCCGCATACGCCGCTTACCGATATCTCCAGCGGCAATCCCGCCACGGCACGACTGCCAAACCTGGCCAAACATCTCTCCCACATCAGCAGTACGCCGCGCCTGTATGGCGATCTGCCGGTGTCGCCAGCGCTGGCTGACTGGGCGGCGAAGTGGATGCAGGACACCATGCCCTCGGCAGGACAAATTGACCTCACCAGCGGGGCAATTGATGCCATTGAGCGCCTCCTGAGCGCCCACCTGCTGCCCGGCGATAGCGTTGCCGTTGAAGACCCCTGCTTTTTGAGCAGCATCAGCATGCTGCGCTACAGCGGCTTTACCGCCAGTCCGGTTAGCATCGACCGGGAAGGTATGCTGCCGGAAAAGCTGGAACTGGCACTGAGCAAAGGCGCTCGCGCGGTGATTCTGACGCCACGCGCCCATAACCCCACCGGGTGTAGCCTTAGCGCCGCCCGCGCCGCCGCTTTACAGCAGGTATTGAGCCGCTACCCGCAAACGCTGGTGATTATCGACGACCACTTTGCTCTGCTCGCCGAAGCCCCATGGCACCCGGTAATTGCGCCGCAAACGCAGCACTGGGCAGTGGTGCGTTCGATGTCCAAAACGTTGGGCCCGGACCTGCGTCTGGCCTTCGTCGCCAGTGATAAAACCACCTCGGCGAAGCTGAGACTGCGCCTTAACGCCGGTAGCCAATGGGTCAGCCACCTGTTGCAGGATCTGGTCTACGCCTGCTTAAGCGACCCGGACTTCCAGCAATCCCTTGAGCAGACCCGCCAGTTTTACGCCAGGCAGCAACAGAAAATGGCCGAGGCGCTTCAGGCACAAGGGATAACCGATATTGCCCCCGGCGACGGCCTGAACTTCTGGCTGCCGCTCACTGATTCCAGCCATGAAACGGCCTTTGCCCTCGCCAAATCCGGCTGGCTGGTACGCGAGGGCGACGCTTTTGGCGTACAGAACCCGGCGCAGGGCCTGCGCATTACGCTTTCAACACTCAACGACAACGACATCAATCGGCTAGCCGCTGACATCAGTCAGGCGCTGAGTCACTAACAGGAGAACATCCGTGCGAGTCCATTTTGTTATCCACGAATCATTTGAATCTGCGGGTGCCTACCTGCCCTGGGCTGCTACACGCGGCCACGAGGTGAGCGAGACCCACGTTTACGCCGGGGAAGCGGTGCCGGAGAGCGCCGACGGTTTTGATATGCTGGTGGTCTTTGGCGGCCCGCAGTCGCCGCGCACCACGCTTGCCGAGTGCCCTTATTTTGACTCGAAAGCCGAACAGCGACTGATTCGCCAGGCGATTGATGCCGGGCGCATTGTGGTGGGGATCTGTCTTGGTTCGCAGCTGATTGGTGAAGCGCTTGGCGCAGAAGTGCAGCAGAGCCCGGATAAAGAGATTGGTCACTACCCGATTACGCTCACCGCGGCAGGGCTTGAACATCCGCTGTTCAGCCATTTCGGCTCGCCGCTGACCGTAGGCCACTGGCATAACGATATGCCGGGCCTGACCGCAGAGACGGTGATTCTGGCCGAGAGCGCAGGCTGCCCGCGCCAAATCGTTCAGTATTGCGATAAGGTTTACGGCTTCCAGTGTCATATGGAGTTCACCGCCGATGCGGTTGAAGGGCTAATTCAGCACTCTGAACAGGAGCTGGCGGAGGCCAAAGGCAAACCGTTTATCCGTTCGATGGAGGAGATGCGCGCGCACGATTATCGCGAAATGAACCAGAAGTTATGGGAATTCCTTGATAAGCTGACCCAGTAGTTCCCCGGAGTCGGCTTTGCCTCGTCCGGGCTATGCGTTTTCCTCTGTAGCCCGGCCAAGCGCAGCGCCGCCGGGGAAGCCCCCAGCTAAGGAGACCTCATGCCATTATCATCCCTTAAAACCGTTATCGAAGCCTGCGACCGCGCTATCTCGCAGGAAGACTACGCCACGTTGATGGAATACTACGCCGACAACGCCACCCTGGTGGTTAAGCCGGGCATGGTAGTCAGCGGCAAAGAGAATATCCGCAAAGCCTTTATTGCCATTGCCGACTACTTTCAGCACCGATTGGTGGTGACGCAGGGTCGAATGGAGATTATTGAAGGCGGCGATAACGCGCTGGTGATTATGGAAACCCGGCTGGATATTCCGTTGTCGGAGGGCGGTTCAACGCAGGTCACGCGCCGCGCCACCTACGTTTTTCAAAAGCGCGCGGGCCGCTGGCTTTGTACCGTAGATAACTCCTACGGTACAGACCTGCTGGATAATCCCGAGGTTTAAATCCCCGCGCCCTGGCTGAAGTGCTCTTCGCCAAACACGCCGGTTGAGAGGTAGCGATCGCCGCGATCGCAGATGATCGCTACCACTACCGCGCCAGGGTTTTGTTCGGCCACGCGAATGGCGCCTGCCACCGCACCGCCGGAACTCACGCCGCAGAACACACCCTCTTTCACCGCCAGCGCACGCATGGTGTTTTCCGCGGCGTTCTGGTGAATATCCAGCACCTGATCGACAAGCGCGGCGTTAAAAATCCCCGGCATATACTCCGCCGGCCAACGGCGAATCCCCGGAATACTGCTGCCCTCTTCCGGCTGCAGGCCGACAATGGTCACCGCTTTGTCCTGCCCGCGTAAAAAGCGCGACACGCCGGTAATGGTGCCGGTGGTACCCATGCTGGAGACGAAATGGGTAATGCGCCCCGCCGTCTGCTGCCAGATTTCCGGGCCGGTGGTGGTGTAGTGCGCGTAGGGGTTATCCGGGTTGTTGAACTGATCGAGCAGTTTGCCCTCGCCGCGCTGGGCCATTTCAAGCGCTAAATCGCGCGCCCCTTCCATCCCCTGCTCTTTGGTGACCAGAATCAGTTCGGCACCGTAGGCGCGCATCGCCGCACGACGTTCCTGACTCATGTTGTCGGGCATCAACAGCTTCATCTGGTAGCCCTTGAGCGCCGCAATCATCGCCAGCGCAATACCGGTATTGCCGCTAGTGGCTTCAATCAGCACGTCGCCCGGCTTAATTTCGCCACGTTTTTCCGCTTCGACAATCATCGACAGCGCCGCGCGGTCTTTGACCGAGCCCGCCGGGTTATTGCCTTCCAGCTTGATCCAGATTTCGCTACCGTTATCCGGCCCCAGACGTTGTAATTTGACCAGCGGCGTGTTGCCGATCGTTTGTTCTAATGTATTCACTTCTGCCGTCCAATAAAAAGCCCGGCTGCGTTTCGCTTACCGGGCCTGTCAATATTGTCTTGTAGGCCGGGTAAGCGTAGCGCCACCCGGCAAAACCACGTGCGATTAAGCTATCAGGCCGTTTCTGCCAGAGCAAGCGTCTCATGGGACTCAATGCGCTGGTCGCCGTGGTACAGGCGCGCATTCTGCAGGCCGACAAACAGGCGATCGCCACGCAGCGGCGCATCGTCACCGCGCATCACCACCGTTAATGGCTCCTGATACCACCCCAAAGGCTGGACAACTAATTGGGTGTAGTGACCTTTCGGGCTGGCTTCCAGCACCTGAACCGGCAGCGGAGAATCAAGGCTGGTACGACGGCTGACGTCCACTTCCCACGGGCGCAGGAACAGATCCACCGGCCCCTGATAGGACGGCGTATAACCCAGCGGCCAGCGGTGCGCGCCAACGTGGAACTGCCCGCCGCGAATGGTGCCCTGCAGGCGGTTCACTTCGCCCATAAATTCCAGTACGAAACGGGTGGCTGGTTCGCGCCATACCTGATCCGGCTCATCGGCCTGTTCAATATTACCCTGGCTCATCACCACTACGCGGTTGGCGACTTCCATCGCCTCTTCCTGATCGTGGGTAACGAAGACGCTGGTGAATTTCAGCTCTTCGTGCAGCTGACGCAGCCAGCGACGCAGCTCTTTACGCACCTGCGCATCCAGCGCGCCGAACGGTTCGTCGAGCAGTAAAATCTGCGGCTCCACCGCCAGCGCACGAGCCAGCGCCACGCGCTGCTTCTGCCCGCCGGACAGCTGTGCCGGGTAGCGGTCTGCCAGATGGGCAAGCTGCACCATCTCCAGCAGTTTGGTCACTTTGGCTTTAATGGTCGCGGCGTTTGGACGCTCGCGACGCGGCAGCACGGTCAGGCCAAAGGCGATGTTGTCGAACACCGTCATATGGCGGAACAGCGCGTAGTGCTGGAAGACAAACCCCACCTTACGGTCACGGGCGTGCAGACGACTCACATCGGTGCCGTGGAAACGAATATGCCCGCTAGTCTGGTGCTCCAGCCCGGCGATAATACGCAGCAGCGTGGTTTTCCCGGAGCCGGATGGCCCCAGCAGCGCGACCATCTGGCCGGAAGGGATATCCAGAGAGATATCATTCAGCACCTGGGTGCGACCAAAAGACTTCTTAATATTGGCAATCTCAATGCTCATGATTTCCCTCCTGTTGCGCGCGTTTTTCTTGATTATGCAAACGCCACTGCAACGCACTCTTTAAGAACAAGGTCAAAATAGCCATCAGGGTCAGCAACGCGGCGGCGGTAAAGGAACCGACGGTGTTGTAGTCCTGCTCCAGCAGTTCAATCTGTAACGGTAACGACAGGGTCTCGCCGCGAATCGAGCCGGAGACCACCGACACGGCGCCAAACTCACCAATCGCACGGGCGTTGGTCAGCACTACGCCGTACAGCAGCGCCCAGCGAATGTTCGGCAACGTGACGCGTTTAAACATCTGCCAGCCGGAAGCGCCAAGCAGCACCGCCGCTTCGTCCTCCTGACTGCCCTGGCTCAGCATCACCGGCACCAGTTCGCGAACCACGAACGGGCAGGTGACGAAGATGGTGACCAGCACCATGCCCGGCCAGGCAAACATAATCTGCAGGTTATGCGCTTCCAGCCAGCCGCCAAGCGGGCCGTTGGAACCGTAAAACAGCAGATAAACCAGACCCGCCACCACCGGCGAGACGGCAAACGGGATATCCAGCAGCGTCAGCAGCAGCTGACGGCCCGGGAAGTTAAAGCGCGTTACCAGCCAGGCCAGCAGCACGCCGAACACCAGGTTCACCGGCACGGTAATCAGGGCAATCATCACCGTCAGCCAGATGGCGTGCAGCATGTCCGGGTCGGCCAGGTTGTGCAGCACCGGCATCAGCCCTTTGCTGAAGGCCTGGACGAAGATATAGATCATCGGCACCAGCAGGATAAAGGCCGAAACCAGCATCCCGATGCCAATCAGCACCCATTTACCCCAGTTGATGCGGGGGGCGTCATAGCGTTTCAATTGAGTAACTTCCGCCATTAGTGACCTACCACACGTCGACCAAAGCGACTTTGCAAGGTATTGATGGAGAACAACAGCAGCAGAGAGGCCGCGAGGATCACCGACGCAATCGCGCTCGCCGCCGGATAATCAAACTCCTGCAGGCGAATAAAGATCATCAGCGAGGTCACTTCCGTCTTCCAGGCAATGTTGCCAGCGATGAAAATCACCGCGCCGAACTCGCCGAGGCTGCGGGTGAACGACAGCGCCACGCCCGCCACCAGCGCCGGGGAAAGCTCCGGCAGCACCACTTTACGGAAGCTCTGCCAGCGTGTAGCGCCCAGCGTTTCCGCCGCTTCTTCATATTCAGGGCCTAACTCTTCGAGCACCGGCTGTACGGTACGTACCACGAACGGGATACTGGTAAACGCCATCGCCACCGCGATGCCAAGCCAGGTATAGGTCACCTTAATATCAAACTTCGCCAGCCACTCGCCGTAGAAACCGTTCACCGAGAACAGCGATGCCAGCGTCAGGCCAGCCACCGCCGTTGGCAGCGCAAACGGCAGATCCATCAAGGCATCCAGCAGCGTGCGGCCCGGGAAACGGTAGCGGGTTAAAATCCACGCCATCAGCAGGCCAAATACGCCGTTAAAAATCGAGGCCACAAACGCCGACAGCAGCGTCACTTTATAGGCCGCTACCACCTGCGGGTTGGTGATCACTTCCCAGTACTGCGACCAGCTCATCTCAGAGAGTTGCATCACCAGCGCGCTCAGCGGCAGCAGCAGAATTAAACACACGAACAGCAGACTGGTGCCGAGACTCAGGGTAAAGCCCGGCAGCACGCGTCTGGAGGAGACTGCAAACATTACTTACGCCCCGCCGCTAACAGCTTGTCTAACTCGCCACCGCTGGCGAAATGCGTTTTCATCACTTCAGGCCAGGCGCCAAATTTGTCTTCCACACGGAACAGTTCGGTCTGCGGGAATTTGTCTTTCAGCTTGTCCATCACCTGCGGATTGTTCACGCGGTAGTAGTAATCGGTGATGATGGTTTGCGCCTGCGGGCTATACAGATAGTTCAGGTAGGCTTTCGCCGCCTTCTCGGTACCGTTAGCTTTGACGTTTTTGTCGACCCACGCAACCGGGAACTCCGCCAGAATGTTGACCTTCGGCACCACCACTTCGAAGCCCTGATCTTCATACTGCTTACGGATGTTGTTTACTTCGGACTCGAAGGTGATCAGCACATCGCCGAGACCGCGTTCCACGAAGGTGGTGGTTGCCCCACGGCCGCCGGTATCAAACACTTCGACGTTTTTCAGGAACTGGGTCATAAACTGCTGGGTTTTGGCTTTATCGCCACCGTCGGCCTGATCCGCCGCGCCCCACGCCGCCAGATAGGTATAGCGGGCGTTGCCGGAGGTTTTCGGGTTCGGGAAAATCAGCTTCACGTCCGGACGCACCAGATCATTCCAGCTCTCGATATGCTTCGGGTTGCCCTTACGCACCAGGAAAGCCATGGTCGAGTAGAATGGCGAGCTGTTGTTCGGTAAACGAGACTGCCAATCAGCCGGAATCAGGTTGCCTTTGTCGTGCAGGATCTGCACATCGGTCACCTGGTTATAAGTTACAACGTCAGCTTTTAAGCCCTGCAAAATCGCCAGCGCCTGCTTGGAAGAACCGGCGTGAGATTGCTTGATGGTCAGCTTGTCACCCGCGTTATCCTTAGCCCATTGCTGCTCAAACGGCGTATTCAGGGCGGCAAACAGCTCACGGGAGACGTCATAAGAACTGTTTAACAGCTCCGTCGCCTGTGCTTGTGCCACCAGCAGCATTGAAGCAGCCAGCGCCAGGTATCTTTTTTTCAGTAACTTAATAGCCATTGCGCACCCTATCGTTTGAAGACTCTCTGAGCATCAGTGTATTTATAACGGGGACGAAAGGAGTAACGGTTTTATATACCGTTTGGTGATTTGGAAGTTGAAAAGAGAATAAGCGCCAGGATGGTGCTTTCTGAAGCGAGATTCCAGAATCGTAACAGCATTCTGACAAAGCGAAAACATCCAGGCAAAGCGCCTGAATGGAAAATACCTATGATTTTGCTCGTCAGTTAAGGCGAGGACTTACGCCCCATGAACGCCGCTTGTGGTATCAGCTTCGGGATCGTCGGTTTGCGCAGTTTAAGTTCCGTCGTCAGCATCCGGTTGGGCCCTATATTCTTGATTTTGCTTGCTGTGCTGCTCGCCTGGCAGTGGAGCTGGATGGTGGGCAGCATGATGAAAGGGCGGGATATGATGCAAGGAGAACAGCATGGCTTGAGCGGCAAGGGTGGCGAGTATTACGGTTCTGGAATAATGAGTTGATGGGGAATGAGGAGGCGGTGTTGGCGCAAATTCTGGAGGCATTGGTATCGCGATTACCCTCACCCCGGCCCTCTCCCTGAAAGGGAGAGGGGGAAAAACATACTGCACCGAGCGATCCCCTCTCCCTGCGGGGAGAGGGTTAGGGTGAGGGGGGCAACACCAAACTACAACGCCACCAGCTTATCCAGCGAAGGCGCAAAGTAATACCCACCGGTCACCGGTTTGGTGAAGCGCAACATCGCATCACGCTTACCGTCGGTGTCGCCAAACATGCTCAGCAGCTGCTGTTCAATGTTATGCAACCGCGCGCAGTAGGCGCAGAAATAGAGGCCATGAGTGCCGCTCGCGGTGCCGTAAGGCAGGCTCTGGCGCACGATTTTCAGCCCTTTGCCGTCTTCTTTCAGGTCAACGCGGGTCAGGTGAGAAGTTTCCGGGCGCTCGTCGCCGTCAATCTCTTCGTTGGCTTCTTTGGTACGGCCAAACATCATTTCCTGATCCGGCACGCTCATGCGGTTAAGCTGCTTGAGGTTGTGCTCCCAGCGCTGCACGAAGACGTAGCTGCCACCTGCGTCAACGCCGTCTTTAATCACCGCCACTTCGCGGCGCGTCTCTTCACCCGCCGGGTTCTCGGTGCCATCAACGAAACCGCTCAGGTCACGCTCTTCAACCCAACGGAAGCCGTGCACTTCTTCCTGCACGTCCAGGGAATCACCGAACGCCGCCAGCGCAGCCTGGGCAACGGAGAAGTTCACGTCGTGGCGCAGCGACAGAATGTGGATCAGCACATCAAACTGCGTGGAGGGTGCAAGTCCTTTACCGTACGGAGGGAAATCTTTCAGCTCTTCTGCACCTACGCCGCCGCTCAGCTCACGCCAGGTGTCATGACCAAACGCAACCACCGCGCCTAAATGTGCGTCCGGGAATTTATCCTGAAACACCGCCAGCTTTTCGGCAAAAATTTTGCTGCCGGCACGCAGGGCGTTTACGTCCCCTTTGAGATTGGCTTCAATCCAAATCGCCGCACGGCAATGTTCCGGCAAAATGCCGCTCTGAACCTGAGACATCGCTCCTCCTGAAATAAAATGCCACGACATCGTGGCATATAAAAACCTCACACATTGTACCCGCTTTTGGCACCGGCGGGGCTATCTGGCGTCAAATTTAGCGCCGCCAGATAATTTTCTTCAGCGTCCAGTTCTTCAGGGTATCGTCCGGCGGCATCAGACCCTGCGGCCCCTGCCAGTCGCCCGAGAACTGATAGCTGATGTGCTCGCTGTCTTTGGCCTTACACTCGACGACGTTGCTATCGTCTCCCGTGGCCGCCTGACAGTTACCGAAGGCTTTATCGTAAACGTTGTTGAACGGGGTACCGACCTTCACGTCATCCGCGGCTTCAATACTGTCATCAAGAACATCAATACGGCTGACGGTGCCGCTATCGCCGTTAATCACCAGCGCCAGCGTATCGCCGCGCAGTGCTTCAAAGTAGTGAACGATATTACCGTCGTGCGCCTTCATTCCGCTACGCAGGCGGTAGCTGCTGCCGAGCGCGTCGCTAATCGCCTGCTCGTTCAGCGCCGTTGAGCCGCTAAGCCCGCCCACGCCCTGCTCCGTCACGCCGGCAGAGGAACCAAACCAGTTCCACGGATAGGCGGCAGACCAGTTCACCGACGACAGCGTAGAGCAACCGGTCAGCGCCAGCGGGAGGGCACACAAGAGTAAACGCAGCGATTTCATTGATACTTCCTATATATTCAAGTCAGGCCTATTGGAGTCCAGTAAACACAAAAAGTGCCGTCTATTCTGCAACATCCGTAAAACAGGCGCGTAAACGCCGGTTGGTGATAAGCCACCATAAGGCAAAAATATCGAGTAAAAACAGGCTTAAGCCTATGCCAGAGAGCGTTTCGCCGCTTAGCCAAAGGTAGGGCTGCCAGAGCAGTAAAATCAGTTGGGCGAGGATCAACACCGGGCGCAGCCATTGCCATAGGCGCGGATACAGATGCCGCCGCCCACTGAGCAAAAAGGCCAATACCGCCGGAACGCCGGGAAGCAGGCCTATCCAGAAAAGGCTATGGTCGGGATAAAACAGATTCAGCAGCGCATCGCCCTGGTCGCGCGATGCACCCGCCATCAGGAACAGCACCCACGTCCGCGCCTGCAACAACAGCAGGCACCAGAACAGGAAAGGCAGCCGCAGACGGCCCTGCGGGTCGTAATCAGCGGGCGAAAACTCAGTACTCTTCATCTTCTATCAGGCGCTTACCTAAACTTTGTGCATCGGCATGTTCATAGCCTAAACGCTCATACATCCCCAGCACCACGTCGTTTTCTTCGCGCACCATAATCTGGATCTTCGGGCAGCCACGGGCAATCAACTTCTTCTCAAGACGATTAAGCAGCGCGTTGGCGATGCCGCGCCCCCGGTATTCCGGGTGTACGCCAAGATAGTATGCGGAGCCACGGTGGCCATCGTAACCGCCCATAATAGTGCCCACCACTTCACCATTCACTTCGGCGACCAGGAACAGGCTGACGTCGTGGTTTACCTTGCGCTCGATGTCCATCTCCGGGTCGTTCCACGGCCGCAGCAGATCGCATCGCTCCCACAGGGTGATGACCTCTTCAAAGTCCGACTGGCGAAAAACGCGTATCTCCATGGTATTACCCGCCTTTTCAGGTTTAAAAACAGTGATTATGGCGTGAACGGGCAATTTAGCCAATATCTGACGCGGCACAGTGAAAAAAATGGCATAATACGGTACAGACACGTATTGAAATGAAAAGTAAAACAATTCTCATCACGAACAGTCGTAACCGAAATCGCGATACGATATAACATATAGATTCTTGTTTTTACAACTCAGGCCGGAATGAGCACTTTTAAACCCTTAAAAATACTGACTTCGCGCCGCCAGGTGCTAAAAGCCGGATTGGCTGCACTCACGCTGTCAGGGATCGCCTCCCAGGCAGTTGCTAAAGAGACTAATTTAAAAACCAGCAACGGTCACAGTAAACCGGCAAAGAAATCGTCGGGCAGACGCTTAGTGATGCTGGACCCAGGCCACGGCGGTATTGATACCGGGGCCATTGGGCATAACGGTTCGAAAGAAAAACACGTGGTGCTGGCAATTGCTAAAAACGTCCGCGCTATTTTGCAAAAGAACGGTATCGATGCCAAATTGACCCGCTCTGGCGACACCTTTATTCCGCTGTACGACAGGGTCGAGATTGCCCATCAACACGGCGCGGATCTGTTCATGTCGATTCATGCGGACGGCTTTACCAACCCTTCAGCGGCGGGCGCGTCGGTGTTTGCCCTCTCCAACCGTGGGGCCAGTAGCGCCATGGCAAAATACCTGTCGGACAAAGAAAACGCCGCCGATGAACTCGCCGGCAAGAAGGCCAAGGATAAAGACCATCTGCTCCAGCAGGTGCTGTTTGACCTCGTCCAGACCGACACCATTAAAAACAGCCTGACGCTCGGCTCGCACGTGCTGAAGAAAATTAAGCCGGTGCACAAGCTGCACAGCCGCAGTACGGAACAGGCCGCGTTTGTGGTGCTAAAGTCGCCTTCCATTCCGTCGGTGCTGGTGGAAACCTCATTTATCACCAACCCAGGTGAAGAAAAGCTGCTGGGTACCACCGCATTCCGGCAGAAAATTGCCAATGCGATCGCCTCCGGCATCATCAGCTATTTCCACTGGTTTGATAACCAGAAAGCCCACGCGAAGAGACGTTAATGACCATCAACGTACAGCAGGTGAAAGCCTTTTTGCTCAAGCTACAGGACGATATCTGCCAGCAACTTGAGCGCGCAGACGGCAGCTCCTTTATTGAGGATAGCTGGCAGCGTGAAGCAGGCGGCGGCGGTCGCAGCCGGGTGCTGCGCGGCGGCAGCGTCTTTGAACAGGCCGGGGTGAACTTCTCCCACGTCCACGGGGACGCGATGCCTGCATCTGCAACCGCACATCGCCCGGAGCTTGCCGGGCGCAGTTTTGAAGCTATGGGCGTGTCGCTGGTGGTGCATCCGCGTAACCCTTACGTGCCAACAAGCCACGCCAACGTGCGCTTTTTTATCGCCGAAAAACCAGGCGCTGAGCCGGTTTGGTGGTTTGGCGGCGGCTTTGATTTAACGCCCTACTACGGTTTTCAGGAAGATGCAGTGCACTGGCATACCGTCGCCCGCGACCTGTGTCAGCCGTTTGGCGAGGATGTCTACCCGCGCTATAAAAAGTGGTGCGACGACTATTTCCATCTCAAACACCGCAACGAGCAGCGCGGCATTGGCGGCCTGTTCTTTGACGACCTGAATACGCCAGACTTTGACCACTGCTTTGGCTTTATGCAGGCGGTGGGGAAAGGCTTCACCGACGCTTATCTGCCGATCGTTGAGCGCCGTAAGGAAACACAGTACGGCGAACGCGAGCGTGATTTCCAGCTCTACCGCCGCGGCCGCTACGTGGAGTTCAACCTGGTGTGGGATCGCGGCACCCTGTTCGGATTGCAGACCGGCGGGCGTACGGAGTCGATTCTGATGTCGATGCCGCCGCTGGTGCGCTGGGAGTATGGCTACCAGCCAGAAGATGGCAGCCCGGAAGCCGCCTTGAGCGAATTCATTAAAGTGAAAGACTGGCTCTGAGCTAACCCGGGGTCGGCGTAAACGCCTCGCCCGGGCTACATGGTTACAGCGGCTGGGTTTGCGCTTCGACGACCGCCAGCGCCACCATGTTGACGATACGGCGCACGGAAGCAATTGGCGTCAGGATATGTACCGGCTTCGATACCCCCATCAGCACCGGCCCCACGGTGACCCCTTCAGAGCTGGATACGCGCAGCAGGTTGTAGCTGATACGCGCTGCTTCCATATTTGGCATCACCAGAATGTTCGCGGAACCTTTCAGCGGGCTGTCCGGCATGCGGTCATTACGGATGCTTTCCACCAGCGCGGCATCGCCGTGCATTTCACCGTCAATCATCAGCTCAGGCGCACGCGCCTTGACCAGCTCCAGCGCTTCGCGCATTTTGCTGGCGGACGGGCAGTCGGACGAACCAAAGTTAGAGTGTGACAGCAGCGCCACGCGCGGTTCGATACCGAAACGACGTACACTTTCCGCCGCCATCAGGGTAATTTCAGCAATCTGCTCTGGATTTGGATCGTTGTTGACGTAGGTGTCGGCAATAAAGGTGTTACCGCTTGGCAGCAGCAGCGCGTTCATTGCACCGGCGGTATGTACGCCTTCACGGTAGCCAAACAGCGGCTGTACGGCGCAGAAGTGCTCGTGGTAGTCGCCGATAGTGCCGCAGATCATACCGTCAGCTTCGCCGCGCAGCACCATAATGGAGCCAATCGCGGTGGTGTTGCTGCGCATTTCACGCTGCGCCTGCTCCTGAGTGATGCCACGACGCTTCATCAGGTTGTAATATTCCTGCCAGTACTCTTTAAAGCGCGGGTCCGATTCGTTGTTAACGATTTCAAAGTCTACGCCCGCTTTGATTTGCAGCCCCAGCTTCTGCAGACGCATTTCAATGACGCTTGGGCGACCAATCAGAATCGGCTTCGCCAGACCCAGCGTGATCAGCTCCTGCGTGGCGTGCAGTACGCGGTTATCTTCCCCTTCTGCCAGCACTATGCGCTTCGGCTCTTTACGCGCCTGAGAGAAAATCGGCTTCATGAACAGGTTGGTTTTGTAGACGAACTCGCTCAGTTTTTCGATGTAGGCATCAAAATCGGCAATCGGGCGCTTCGCCACGCCGGAGTCCATCGCCGCTTTCGCCACTGCCGGGGCGATCTTGACGATCAGACGCGGATCGAACGGCTTAGGAATAATATATTCCGGGCCAAAGCTCAGGTCCTGGTCACCGTAGGCGGAAGCCACTACTTCGCTCTGCTCGGCATGCGCCAGTTCAGCAATTGCATGCACCGCCGCCAGCTTCATCTCTTCGTTGATCGCCGTTGCGCCAACGTCCAGCGCGCCGCGGAAGATGAACGGGAAGCACAGTACGTTGTTCACCTGGTTCGGATAGTCTGAACGGCCAGTACAGATAATGGCATCCGGACGCACTTCTTTCGCCAGCGGCGGCAGAATCTCCGGCTCTGGGTTGGCCAGCGCCAGAATCATCGGCGCACGGGCCATCTTCTTGACCATCTCCTGGGTCAGTACTTTCGGGCCGGAACAGCCAAGGAAGATATCGGCATCGGCAATCACGTCGTCGAGGCTGCGTTTACCGTCATCTTTTACCGCATAGGCGGCTTTGGTTTCCGCCATGTTTGGCTCGCGGCCTTCGTAAATCACGCCTTTCGAGTCGCAGACCACGATGTTGTGTTTCTGCATCCCCAGCGCCACCAGCAGGTTCATACAGGCAATCGCCGCCGCACCCGCGCCGGAAACCACCATGCGCACGTCGGAGATATTTTTCTCGACGACGCGCAGGCCGTTGAGGATAGCCGCGGTGCTGATGATAGCCGTACCGTGCTGATCGTCATGGAACACAGGAATGTTCATACGTTCACGCAGTTTCTGCTCAATGTAGAAACATTCCGGTGCTTTGATATCTTCCAGGTTGATGCCGCCGAAGGTAGGCTCCAGCGCGGCAACCACGTCGATAAATTTGTCAGGGTTGGTTTCGTCCACCTCGATGTCGAAAACATCAATACCGGCGAACTTCTTGAACAAAACGCCCTTGCCTTCCATTACCGGCTTACCGGCGAGCGCGCCGATATTCCCCAACCCGAGTACCGCGGTGCCGTTTGACACCACCGCCACCAGGTTGCCGCGCGCCGTATATTTGTACGCCGCCAGCGGGTCTTTTTCGATTTCCAGACACGGCGCCGCTACGCCCGGAGAGTAGGCCAGCGCAAGGTCGCGCTGCGTTGCCAGCGGCTTGGTCGGGGAGACTTGAATTTTTCCTGGGATAGGGAATTCATGGAAATCGAGGGCACTTTGTTTTAATTGGTCGTCCATTTAGGGTTCCTTTCACGTATCGAACTAAAAAGGTGAAGCGCAATTACGTTCCTGATGCACTCCCGAAGGAAGCGCCTAGTATCGCCTTTGGCAGCCCGGTAAACTTTGAAGGCCGCCATACTCTTGCGAACACGCTTTGCTTTGTTATTGATTTATTGCTCGCATGTTATCAACTATCGATAGCAAGATCATGATTTCCATCTATGCTTTTTCGTTATGTTAGCCATAACCAAATCGTTATGGGGTTAATCTAAGCGCCCCTCCTTACCCGCCCGTACCAGCTCATCCACCGCATAACGAATCTTCGGCAGCAGCTGGCGATTTTTCGGCCAGATGGCGCTGATAGGCATCTCCGCGCCCGCGCTTTCCGTCAACACTTCAACCAGCAATCCCTGGGCCAGCGCGTCTGCCACCAGCCAGCGCGGTAGCTGCGAGAGCCCGCAGCCAGCAAGCGTTGCCGCCAGCATGGCATCACCGTCGGCCATCTCAAAGGTTGGCGGCGGCGTGAAGCGCGTTATCTGCCCATCCACCGACTTTAAGAGCCACGAAATCGGCTGATTGCGGCGAAAACCGACCACGCAACGGTGGCGAGCCAGTTCGTCTGCACAACGCGGTTCGCCAAATACCTTGAGATAGGACGGGGCCGCGCAGATAACCAGTTTCTGCGTCGTCAGTCGTCGAGCGACCAGCCCGCTGCTGTCGGCCAGTTCACCGATGCGCACCACAAGATCGATCCCCTCTTCAATCAGGTCAACAAAGCGCTCGCTGAAGGTCACCGTCAGCGACAGTTCAGGATAGCGTTGGGTAATGACGAACAGGATCGGCAGCACGCGCTGGCGGCCAAAAGCCGACGGTAGATCAACCCGCAGCCGACCGGACGGATGAATCACATGCGAAGTCAGCTCAGCTTCCGCCTGCTCAAGAATATCGATCGCCTGCTGGCAACGCGAAAGGAAGGCTTCACCGTCGGGAGTAAGGCTCAGACGGCGGGTAGAACGCTGAAACAGCGTTAACCCGAGGCGTGCTTCGAGGCGGCTCACGCTCTTGCCCACCGCCGATTTGGTCAGCCCCAGTTGCTCTGCGGCGGCGGTAAAGCTGCCCTGCTGTGCCGTTGTCACAAAAGCGGTGATCCCGCCGAGGTTGTCGGTTTTGCGCATCGTTCCACGTCCACTGAATTAAGTCCCCTGATTCTGTAGCGCATTGGAGAATTTATGTCTACAAAGAAGCAACCTAAACCCCATTTATCGCCAGAATAAAATCAATCATAGTATTCAGCGTGATGACGAATCGCCATCATGTGGCAAAGCAGGCCTGTCCTGAATCGTTAAATTAATCATTGAGTTGATAAGCTGGAGAACATGATGACAACGGCAAATGGTTTTAAACACGTCGGCCTATTGACGAAGAAAGAGACGCAAAGTTTTGAAGAGTTTGTCGCCCACTGGCAGGCGGTGCACAGCAAGATTGCTCTGGCGCTGCCGGGCCTGCGCGGCTACGTGCTGAACCCTATCGATCGCCGGATTTACCCCGACTCACCGATCGACGGTTTTTCCGAACTGTGGTTTGATTCACTGGAGGATGCGATGGCGGCCTTTGCCTCTCCGGTGGGCCAGGAGGCATTTGACGATGTACCGAATTTTGCCACTCACGTAGCGGTTACCTATATTACGGAAATCAGAAAGCGTTAACCGGAGACCCACTGCGTCGCCCACGCATCCGCGCTCTGCCAGCTGTCGCATTCCGGCTGCGCGGCATAGCGCACCAGGCGGAAGCGTTGGCCGTCATAGCGCCAGCGCGTTTGCACACCACAGTCGCCCAGGCCACGGCCTTTATCCAGCGTCACCAGCTCCCGGGAGTTTTCATTAAAGGTCAGGTTGACCAACTCAATATCACGGCTGTCGCTACCGGCAGGCAGGAATGGCAGGCGCAGACGTATTGGCGTCGTGATAAACGGCTTCTGACGCGATACCAGCCAGGCAAGATAGATGGTGTTGTAGGCACCGGATTCGCAGCTGGTCATGATCAGCGCTTTATCGTCGCTTAAGGCGGTAACCCACACTTCGCGGCGGATAGGGTCCAAAGAGCATTGGTTGTTGTTCATGCGCCAGGTGGCGAAGTCGAGCAGATCGTTGTACTCATCGTGGCTCAGCGGCACGGGCGCGGGAATCGCTTTCACCGCCGATTTCAGCGCCGGAGCGGGCGGCACGCTCATTGGCGGTTCGTCGCCTTTGCGGACCCATGCGGTTTCATTTCCCACGCGCTTTTGCTGGGCGTCGATAAACAGCAGCGCTGCCTTCAACCCTTTCAGCGACATCACCTGCACGCCTTTATCCAGCGTAATGGCATCGGCATCCTGAACCTGCTGGAGAAACGCATCGATGGTGACGCTATCGCCAGTCGTCAGAAGCTTAGGCTGCACTTTCCAGTGCTCACCGGAAAGCTTGAGCGGTTTGCCGTCCAGCAGCAGTCGCGGCTCAATCGCCGGAACGGCGGCAACCGGGTTCACCAGACCGCCTAGCTCGATACGCAGCTGTGCGTCGGTATGCGCCCCGGCGCTACGACTTAGCGTCATCACCAGACCGTGGTGCAGACCCACGTTGCGGGTCACGCAAAAATTCTGGTTATTACAGGTCACTAACCAGTCGGAAAACAGCTGCTGCGCTGGCGCGGCCCACGTCACCGACGTCGGGAGCAACCCGATGCAGAAGAAAAACAGGAGAACGTGGTAACGCATGGACGGTACAACCCCAGAAGAAAAAAGCATCAACATACTGGGGGGTATCTTCACTATCGAAGCGGCGCGGCTCAATCGGATTTATCGGATTGAGCATTACCCTTTATTGCGCCATAAGACCGGAGTTTTGCAGATACTGGAGCAAAATCACCGTTTTACCGTCGCAAATTTCGCCACTACGAATCATCTCAATTGCCTGGGTAAACGGCAGCTCCAGCACATCAATATCTTCATCTTCCACCCCACCACCGTCATTCTGCCGCAGACGTTCGTCATACTCGGCGATAAAGAAGTGGACGATTTCAGTGACGCCGCCCGGTGACATATAAAGCTGGAACACTTTACGCACGTTGCTGACCTGATAGCCGGTCTCTTCAATCGCCTCTTTACGGATGCAGGCTTCCGGCTCGTCATCATCCAGCAGGCCCGCGCAGGTTTCAATCAACATACCGTCGAGATTACCGTTAACCCAGGTGGCGACGCGGAACTGGCGCACCAGCACTACGCTCTGTTTGTGGCGGTTATACAGCAGCACCGTCGCGCCGTTGCCGCGATCGTATACTTCGCGCTTATGCTGGACGACCTCACCGTTTCGCTGGGTTAAGTTGTAGGTGATATTGCGCAGGATAAAGTAGTTTTCGGAGAGGATTTTATCTTTGATAACGATGATATTCAGGGACATGCGAGCTCCACGGCGTAATACGGATAGCGCATATTACGCCGCTGAGCCCGGCTATCGTCAATGCGCAGGGATGATTTTTACCCCCAGCCAGTCGAGAATACCCTGTGCGGCATGTCTCCCTTCGGCCATCGCGGTCACCACCAGGTCAGCCCCGCGCACCGCATCGCCACCGGCAAAAATCTGCGGGTTGCTGGTCTGATAGCGGTAAGGCGAATTGACGTTGGCGCGGATACGCCCCCAGTCATCTACGTCGACGCCTTTGGCATTAAGCCACGGCATGCTGTGCGGGTGGAAACCAAAGGCCATGATCACCGCATCGGCTGGCATCACAAATTCGCTGCCTGGGATTGGCATCGGCCTACGGCGGCCCTGAGCATCCGGCTCGCCGAGCTGGGTGCGCAGCAGGCGAATACCGCAAACGTGGCCTTTCTCATCCAGCTCAAGGGTTACCGGCTGAACGTTAAACTCAAACTCAGCGCCCTCTTCTTTGGCATTCTTAACCTCTTTTTTCGACCCCGGCATGTTAGCTTCGTCGCGACGATAGGCGCAGGTCACCTTCTGCGCACCGTGGCGCAGCGCGGTACGCACGCAGTCCATCGCCGTATCACCCCCGCCGAGCACCACCACGTTCAGCCCTTTGGTATTGATGTAAGGCTCGTCAGGTAGCTCACCGATGCCCATCACGTTTTTGGTGTTAGCAATCAGGAACGGTAGCGCATCGTAAACCCCCGGTGCGTCTTCATTCGGCAAGTCGGCCTTCATCGAGCGATAGGTCCCGACGCCGACAAACACCGCGTCGTAATCGGCAAGCAGCGTCTCCAGCGCGATATCTTTACCAATCTCGCAGTTCAGCTCAAAGCGAATACCCATCTCGGTAAAAATCTCACGGCGGCGCGCCATCAGCGATTTATCCAGCTTGAAGGAAGGGATGCCGAAGGTCAGCAGGCCGCCGATTTCCGGGTGGCGGTCAAACACCACCGGCTCCACGCCCTGGCGCACCAGAATATCGGCGCACGCCAGCCCCGCCGGACCAGCGCCAATAATAGCTACCCGCTTACCGCTGCTGGCAATGTTACCGACCGTAGGCCGCCAGCCTTTGGCCAGCGCACGGTCAGAGATATAGCGTTCGATATTGCCGATGGTCACCGCGCCGTGTTCGTCGCGAATGGTGCAGGCCCCTTCGCATAGCCGGTCCTGCGGGCAGACGCGACCGGTAATCTCCGGCAGCGGGTTGGTTTGGTGCGACAGTTCTACCGCGGCGTCGATATCCCCGGCGTTCACGCGTTCAATCCACTGCGGAATATGGTTGTGCAGCGGACAGGTCCATTCACAAATACTGTGTTCACCGCAGGTCAGACAGCGTGAAGCCGCCTGCTGCGCCTGCGCTTCTTTTAGCGGCAGATAGATTTCGGCAAAGCCGGTTTTGCGGGCTTCGATATTCAGCTTATCGGCCTCACCGCGTACGGGCGTCTGGGCCATCTGCTCGACTTTACTGCGCTGCACCTCAGGGGCAACGGTGCGGCTGTCGCTGTGCCACGGCTGTGCTTCCCGGCAGGCGGTCTGCAGGCGACGGTTTTTGGCGATATCGCTAAGCTGCTGGCTGGTCATCAATTGCAGCGCATCTGCCGGGCAGTTCTCCACGCACGCCGGACCCGCCGCACGTCCATGGCACAGATCGCATTTGTGAGCGCTGGCTTTGACGCGCCCCTCTTTGGTTGGCGTCAGCACCATCTGCATGGTGCCGAACGGGCAGGCCACCACGCAGGATTTACAGCCAATACATTTTGCCTGATCGACCAGAATAGCGTCATCGCTCTGGCGTATCGCGCCGTTCGGGCAGCTACGGGCGCAGGGGGCATCTTCACAGTGGTGGCAGGTCGCCGCCCCTCGTTGGTTGTTCATCTTCACGGTGGTAATGCGCGGAATAAACTGCGCTGAAGTCAGCACATGTTGCTCATCGTTATGCGACATTACACAGGCTACTTCACACGCCTTGCATCCAATGCATTTTTGGCTATCTACCCTAATAAAACGGTTCATACATTCTCAGCCTATGGTTCAAATTAACCTTATATTTATAAGCCCTATTTATTAGCCGAGTATTCCTCACCCAGGCAATGTCCATTTGCCCAGAAACGGTGACTATTTATCAGTATGATGTGGCAGATCAAAAAATTTCAGCTTAAATGAAATTACGTTTCAGGGGCCAAGGCCGATAGCGTAAGGATCTGCAAACCGTTTCTGGAAAGCGGAATGATAATTTACATTATCTCCTTTTTTTCTCCACGATTGTTGAGGGCCTTACCGCTACAGTGTTTGACGCAATTCAGTACGTAAAAAAATGAACAACACGAGGTTCGGATCCTGATGGCGAATTTCTTTATTGATCGCCCCATTTTTGCCTGGGTGCTGGCAATCCTTTTGTGCCTCACAGGGGCCCTGGCGATATTTTCTTTACCCGTTGAGCAATACCCTGACCTCGCGCCACCGAACGTGCGCGTGACGGCGAACTATCCTGGTGCCTCCGCGCAAACGCTGGAGAACACCGTCACGCAGGTTATCGAGCAGAATATGACCGGTATCGATAACCTGATGTACATGTCTTCCCAAAGTAGCGCCACCGGGCAGGCGACGATCACCTTAAGCTTCGTCGCCGGGACTGACCCTGACGAAGCGGTGCAGCAGGTGCAAAACCAGCTACAAACCGCCATGAACAAACTGCCGCAGGCGGTACAAACTCAGGGCGTCACGGTGCGTAAAACCGGTGATACCAACATTCTGACCATCGCCTTCGTCTCCACCGATGGCAGCATGGATAAGCAGGATATTTCCGACTACGTCGCCAGTAACATTCAGGACCCTATTAGCCGCGTGGACGGCGTAGGCGATATCGATGCCTATGGCTCGCAGTATTCGATGCGCATCTGGCTGGACCCAGCCAAGCTTAACAGCTACCAGATGACCACGGCCGACGTGACAAATGCGATTAAATCCCAGAACGCCCAGATTGCGGTCGGCCAACTTGGCGGCACGCCGTCAATCGACAAACAGGCGCTGAACGCCACGATTAACGCCCAATCGCTGCTGCAAACGCCGCAGCAGTTCCGCGACATCACGCTGCGCGTTAACCAGGATGGTTCAGAAGTGACCCTGGGCGATGTGGCGACCGTCGAAATGGGGGCTGAAAAGTACGACTACCTCAGCCGCTACAACCGTAATCCGGCCTCTGGCTTAGGGATTAAACTCGCCTCTGGCGCCAACGAAATGGCCACCGCCGAGCGCGTGATCCAACGCCTGGATGAACTCAAGCAGTACTTCCCGCACGGTCTGGAATATAAAGTGGCCTACGAGACCACTTCATTTGTCAAAGCCTCGATTAAGGACGTGGTAAAAACGCTGCTGGAAGCCATTTTGCTGGTGTTCCTGGTGATGTACCTGTTCCTGCAGAACTTCCGCGCCACCCTGATTCCGACCATTGCCGTTCCCGTGGTTTTGATGGGCACCTTCGCCATCCTTTACGCCTGCGGATACAGTATCAACACCCTGACGATGTTCGCGATGGTGCTCGCCATCGGCCTATTGGTGGATGACGCCATCGTAGTGGTTGAGAACGTTGAGCGAATAATGAGTACCGAAGGGCTCACGCCACGGCAGGCGACGCGTAAATCGATGGGGCAAATTCAGGGGGCGTTGGTCGGCATCGCCATGGTGCTGTCGGCGGTCTTTATCCCAATGGCCTTCTTCGGCGGCACTACCGGGGCTATCTATCGTCAGTTTTCCATTACCATTGTGTCGGCGATGGTGCTGTCGGTGCTGGTGGCGATGATCCTCACTCCGGCGCTGTGCGCCACCCTTCTCAAGCCGATTCATAAAGGCGAAGTACACGGCACCAAAGGCTTCTTCGGCTGGTTTAACCGCCATTTCGATGCCAGCGCACGCCGCTACGAATCCGGCGTCGCCAGAATTCTCCATCGCAGTATCCGCTGGATGCTGATTTACGTGCTGCTGCTGGGCGGCATGGTGTTCCTGTTCCTGCGCCTGCCCTCCTCCTTCCTGCCGCTGGAGGACCGCGGCATGTTCACGACCTCCGTACAGCTGCCGAGCGGTTCAACCCAGCAGCAGACGCTGAAGGTGGTGGAGCAGGTTGAAGACTATTTCTTCAAGAATGAGAAGGACAACGTCACGTCAATATTTGCCACCATTGGCTCCGGCCCTGGCGGTAACGGCCAGAACGTGGCGCGCATGTTCGTGCGCCTGAAAGACTGGGACGAGCGTGACAGTAAAACCGGCACCTCATTCGCGATTATCGAGCGTGCGACCAAAGCGCTGAACAAAATTAAAGAGGCCCGCGTTTACGCCAGCAGCCCACCGGCCATCAGCGGCCTGGGCAGCTCTGCCGGTTTCGATATGGAGCTGCAGGATCACGCCGGTGCCGGGCACGACGCGTTGATGGCCGCCCGCGATAAGCTGCTGGAGCTGGCGGGTAACGATCCGCAGCTGACGCGCGTGCGTCACAACGGCCTGGACGATAGCCCCCAGCTGCAGGTTGATATCGACCAGCGAAAAGCGCAGGCGCTGGGTGTTTCTATCGATGATATCAACGACACGCTGCAAACCGCGTGGGGTTCAAGCTATGTGAACGACTTTATGGATCGCGGACGCGTGAAGAAAGTCTACGTTCAGGCGGCGGCAAAGTACCGCATGCTGCCGGAAGATATGAACCTGTGGTACGTGCGCAATAATGCCGGGCAGATGGTGCCGTTCTCCGCCTTCGCCACTTCACGCTGGGAGACCGGTTCACCGCGTCTGGAGCGCTATAACGGCTACTCGGCGGTTGAAATTATTGGTGAAGCCGCACCGGGCGTCAGTACCGGCACCGCCATGGACGTGATGCAAAACCTGGTGCAGCAACTGCCAACCGGATTTGGCCTTGAGTGGACAGCGATGTCCTATCAGGAGCGACTGTCAGGGGCGCAAGCACCGGCGTTATATGCCATCTCACTGCTGGTGGTCTTCCTGTGCCTGGCGGCGCTGTACGAGAGTTGGTCTGTGCCGTTCTCGGTTATGCTGGTAGTACCGCTGGGGGTTATCGGCGCGCTGCTGGCAACCTGGATGCGCGGGCTGGAAAACGACGTTTACTTCCAGGTGGGGCTGCTGACGGTTATCGGCCTATCGGCCAAAAACGCCATTCTGATCGTCGAGTTTGCCAACGATCTGAACCAGAAAGGGGAAGATCTGCTGACGGCTACGCTTGAAGCCTGTCGTCAGCGTCTGCGCCCTATCCTGATGACCTCGCTGGCGTTTATCTTCGGCGTACTGCCGATGGCGCTGACTACCGGCGCGGGTTCTGGCGGGCAGCATGCGGTGGGTACCGGTGTGGTTGGGGGGATGGTTTCCGCAACGATTCTGGCTATCTTCTTTGTGCCGCTGTTCTTTGTGCTGGTGCGCCGCCGCTTCCCGCTGAAAGAGAAGCCCGAATAACGGGTAAGCCCTGGAAACAGAAAAGGCGACATGATGAATGTCGCCTTTTGACCTTTATGTGATGCAACTACTCTGTACTGCAAACAACACCATCATGGTTATTGAAAGAACACAGCGCCTTTAAATCACATTGCTGAAAATTATTTACGAAGCATCACTTCAATAAAATCTTTCCAGTTCCCCAGTTCACGTTCGATCATAACTACCTCTCTTATTATTATGCGTATTTTACGTACAAATGTATGACCTGTGAATACGGTTAATCCGATTACTTTGATTGCCGCTGCCAACCTTTGTTTACTGCTTGAGGTCACTATGGGCCGGAATTTTGACATTTAATGTGACCAACAGCAACATTCTGAAATAGTTATCGGAATGTGAATCATATGATACATATTTAACCTATGACAACGCAAACCCGCTACGTCAAAGCGCGTAGACAGCATGATAAACTGTACACTTTTCAGCCACTTTAGCCGGGTGAAATTAAAACAGGCAGCCGCTGGAATTACGTGTATATTCGAGTCCCCTAAAACCTGCAGATATAAAGGTGCAATATGACCATCCTCTACGGAATAAAGAATTGCGACACCATCAAGAAAGCCCGTCGCTGGCTGGATGAGCATCAGGTTGAATATCGCTTTCACGACTATCGCGTTGATGGCCTGACGCCAGAACTGCTGGCAACCTTTATTGGCGAGCTGGGCTGGGAAGCGCTGTTGAATACCCGTGGCACCACCTGGCGTAAGCTGGATGAACAGGTGCGCGCTGGAATCAACAACGCCGATGCCGCTGCGGCGCTGATGCTGGAAATGCCGGCAATCATCAAACGCCCATTGCTCTGCGCGCCCGCACAGCCTATGCTGCTGGGTTTCAGTGATGCCAGTTATAGCCAATGGGTCGCCCTGACGCGCTAACGCCGTTGGCCCTGTTTTACAGTTTCAGATAACGAAAATAACGAGGTCTAGTTTATGTCTTGCCCAGTCATTGAGCTGGCTCAGCAGCTTATTCGCCGCCCTTCTCTTAGCCCGGACGATGCGGGCTGTCAGGCGTTAATGATTGAACGTCTACGCGCAGCAGGTTTTACCATTGAGCCGATGGATTTTGGCGATACCCAGAACTTCTGGGCCTGGCGCGGTAAAGGAGAAACCCTGGCATTTGCAGGCCACACCGACGTGGTACCTGCAGGCGATGCTGACCGCTGGATTAACCCACCGTTTGAACCCACGATTCGCGACGGCATGTTGTTTGGCCGCGGCGCAGCCGATATGAAAGGCTCGCTGGCGGCGATGGTCGTGGCGGCAGAGCGCTTCGTCGCTCAGCACCCGAACCACAAAGGCCGCCTGGCGTTCCTGATCACCTCCGATGAAGAAGCGAGCGCCACGCACGGTACGGTGAAAGTGGTGGAAGCGCTGATGGCCCGTAACGAGCGTCTGGACTACTGCCTGGTGGGCGAACCCTCCAGCACCGAAGTGGTGGGCGACGTGGTGAAAAACGGCCGTCGTGGCTCAATGACCTGCAACCTGACCATTCATGGCGTACAGGGGCATGTGGCCTATCCGCACCTTGCCGATAACCCAGTCCACCGCGCCGCGCCGTGGATGAACGAACTGGTGTCGATTGAGTGGGATCAGGGCAACGAATTCTTCCCGCCGACCAGCATGCAGATTGCTAACATTCAGGCTGGCACCGGCAGCAACAACGTGATCCCAGGCGATCTGTTCGTGCAGTTCAACTTCCGCTTTAGCACTGAACTGACGGACGAGATGATCAAGGCGCGCGTTATCGCTCTGCTGGAGAAATACCAACTGCGCTATAGCGTTGACTGGTGGATTTCCGGCCAGCCGTTCCTGACCGCACGCGGTAAACTGGTCGACGCGGTGGTGAACGCTATCGCGCACTATAATGAAATAGAACCGCAGTTGCTGACCACCGGCGGCACGTCAGATGGTCGCTTTATCGCCCAGATGGGCGCGCAGGTTGTTGAACTGGGTCCGGTGAATGCCACCATTCATAAAATTAATGAGTGTGTGAACGCGGCAGACCTGCAGATGCTAGCGCGGATGTATCAACGCATTATGGAACAACTTGTCGCCTGATGGCACAACATAAGGGGTAATGCACATGGACTGGCTGTCAAAATACTGGTGGATTCTGGTGCTGGTGTTTCTGGTGGGGGTGATCATCAACGTGATCAAAGATCTTAATCGCGTCGATCACAAAAAATTCCTTGCCAATAAACCGGACCTTCCGCCGCACCGCGACTTTAACGACAAGTGGGACGATGACGACGACTGGCCTAATAAAGACCAGCCTAAGAAATAAGTCGTTGCACCCGCCGGGCACTCTCATGTAGGCCTGATAAGCGCAGCGCCATCAGGCATAGCCGCCACGATTGCCGGATGGCGGCTTTGCCTTATCCGGCCTACAGGTTCCCAGCGAACCGCTAATCCTTACATCATCTCAATAAGGTCATCATTTTTCGGCGTACTGCCGCTCAACGCTTCATCGAAATAGTGCTTCGGCACGGTATAACGCAGATGATCCAGCGCAAACTGCATGCTGCGATCGTCTATCGCGTGGCCTAAATCCTCAACGATATCCAGCGTCACGTCGCCGCCTGCGGCCTGTAGTGCTTCCTGCCCTTTCACTGCCCAGGCAAGATCGATTACCCGGTCTTCCCCGCCGTGAATCAGGTGGATGGTCGTAGCGGTATCCGCTTTTTCCGGCATCGTCGCGTAACGACCGTTAAAGGCAATCACCCGTGATGCCAGCCCCGGCTGCGCTTTAATCCCCTCAAGCGACATAATTGCCCCCTGAGAGAAGCCAATTAATGCCGTCGCCTGTGGGCTCACGCCGCTCTGTTTCTGCCAGTAGCGCACGGTTTCAATAAAGGTCGGCATAATGGCATCGATGCGCGCCTGACGGTTTTCTTCCGTCACGCCCACCACCGAGAACCACTGGCGGCCCGGTGCCGGACCACAAGGTTCTGCACCGCCTACGCTCACAATGAGCGCATCCGGAAACAGCGGCGCAAACCAGCTGCCGATCTGGCCCATTGCCACCGGATTATCGCCCACGCCATGAAACAACAGCAGCAGCTGTTGAGCGGGCTTCGCGGGGCTTTGAACAACAAAATGATCGTGTGTCATGGCTGTCTCCTTGGTTTTGACGGTCAGTTTACGCCGCGCCAAAATAATGACCATGCCATTTAACTGAATGAGTCAGTTAAAAAAATTGCAGTTGTTGAATCTGTTTCATGAGCTGATTTGTCCGAATCTTGTCGAGGCTCAGCATCGCCTGCGCCGTTTCTTCACGCAGCCTGACTAGCAGCGCTTTCCGCCCGTGCAGACCCAGGCGAGTGCAGAGCGCCTGCTCATTCTCGCCGGATAAACGTCCGCGCAGCGCAGGAAGCGACAGTTCGCTGCTGTTGCACAGCATATGCAGGCTACCCAACGCCGCCAGCATCGGGCGATGAGCAAAAGCAAACCCGGCGAGATCCCACCAGTCATCTTCAGTAAGGATAGCCTCTGGCACATCGGCTAGCGGCACTTTTTCATCGACCCACTGTGAGAGCCAGCGCCACTCGCGACACAGTCGATGATGTTCGTGCTGCATCAGCGCTTCTCCCGCTACTGTTAACGGACGCAGCGCCATCGCCGCATAGCAGCCGCTGCTCGCCTCCCGCTGGGTGCCAATGCGCACCAGCGTAAAGCCACAGCGCTGCCAGAAGCGCCACAGCTCCTCGGTGTAGCCAAAACTCACCGACAGGTAATCACATTGCGGCGCCGTTACCCACGCCTGTGCAATCAGCCGCTGGCCGATACCCTCACGCTGACGCTGCGGATGAACCGCAATTCGGCTAATGCGCCGCCCGATAAGCGTTGCTGCCAGCGGACTGCCGCCGTGCGCCGCCATCGACTGCGCCACCAGATTCCCGCGAGGGCGACGGTAGCCCGCCCAAACTGCACGACTCAGCTCGGGCGACAGTCCCCCTTCATCCACCAGCCATAGCGCACCGGCTGGCCCTTGCGGCGTTTGCGCGCTGATAAAATGCTGCCCCGGTGCATCCATCATCCGCCGGAGATCGAGCGGTGAGGTGCGGTAATGGGCGCCAGAAAGAAGCTGGTACAGCGAGGTGGGCTGTTCAGGGCGGGACTGCCAGGCAGATTGCAAAACGGGAAGCAGCGCCACTTCGCCGGTTGGCGACGTTGTGAATGCCTCATCGTGGAAAATCAGCGCATCGTTAACCAGCGCTTCCAGCGGGCATCCTGCCGCCCAGCGAATAGGCTGGTTGAGAGTGAAAACGTGCCGTTCGGGAAACGCGGCGCAAAGCTTGAGTAAAAAACCGCGCCCGGTGCCCTCATAGCCTTGCACGGTGGTGGTCAGCAGCGTGCGCGGAAAGCGAGCGATAAGCTTCTGAAGCAGTGGCGCAGGGATAGCGGCGGCTTCATCCACCACCAGCCAGTCGGCGCGTTCATCCGAGGCCAGCAAGGCATCGGGGGCCATAAAGCGAAAACGTTCACCCGCAAAGGCAGCAATGACCTCCGCAGAAGCACGGGAAGGCGCGGTGACAACAGCCTCGCCGTGCAGTCGCTGGATATGCATCCCCGCCAGCGCTGACTTTCCTCGCCCGCGTTCTGCCGTAACCACCGATACCGGCGCGGTCGTCTCCTCCAGCGCCGCCAGAATCGCCTGCTGCTCACGCGCGGGCTCTCCGCTGGCGCGATGCCAGCCAGGTCGTTCGGGTAACGTGAGAGGTGGCAGAGGCGCGCCCTGCCGCCAGAGCAGCGTTTCGGGATGTCGGGAGAGCGTCCGGCAGAAATGGTCAACAAAGTTCGGCGTGGCGACGGGTTCCGGCGTATCGCTCCAGCGCAGTGAATCCGCATCGGCCTGATAGGGCCACTGCGCCCATTCTGGCACCAGCAGTATCAACCAACTTCCGGCCAGGAGCGTACCCGCCAACGCGGCAAAGGCGGAGACATCAAAGCTATCGCGGGCGTCGAAGATAGCGTGCTGGAACTCGCGCCCCAGCAGCGTCACCAGCTTAGAGGACGGACAGAACGGCGCGGTGGCCGGCTTCAGGCCGACCCAGAGCACCTCTTCTCCCGCCGCTGCGCGAAACGCCGTGGCCTGCTGTTCGCTCCACGTGCGTTCACCGCTTATCACCAGCAGGCGGCGAATGCCTTCCTGCGCCATGCGCTCAGCGTGCGCCAGCAGTTCATCCATGACTCTGGGCCCGCCGTCAGAGTGATTTGCTGAAAGTGTTGCACTGCGCCGGATCGCCGCTATCAAAGCCGCGTTTCAGCCAGGTATAGCGCTGCTGTGAGGTACCATGCGTAAAGCTATCTGGCACCACGCGCCCTTGCCCCTTCTGCTGCAGACGGTCGTCGCCAATGGCTTCGGCTGCATTCAGCGCCTCTTCCAGGTCACCGGCTTCCAGAATGCCTTGTTTTTGCATGTTATGACCCCAGACGCCCGCAAAGCAGTCCGCCTGAAGCTCCATTCGCACGGAGAGGCGGTTCACCTCTGCCTGCGACGCGCCCTGCTGCATCTGGCGCACTTTCGGTTCGATACCCAGCAGTTTTTGTACGTGGTGGCCGACTTCATGCGCAATCACATAGCCCTGAGCGAAGTCGCCGCCCGCGCCAAGCTTGTTTTTCATGTCGTCGTAGAATGAGAGGTCGATATAGACCGTGCTGTCGGTCGGGCAGTAGAACGGCCCCATTACCGATTGCCCGGTACCGCAACCGGTACGGGTCGCACCGCGGTACATCACCAGACGCGGCGGCTGATAGGTTTTGCCCATCGCCTTAAACTCCTGCGCCCAGGTGTCTTCGGTGGTCGCAAGGATCACCGAGGTGAACTTTGCGGCTTCGTCATCTTTCGGGCCACTCACCCGCTGGGAAGTTTGCTGCTGGCCGATGGGCTCACCGGTCATCAGGCCGGTCAGATCCACGCCGTAGTAGCCTGCCACCAGCACGATAATCAGCAGGACAATGCCGCCCTTACCGCTTGGGATGCGAAAACCAGGGCCGCGCCCGCCCATCATCGGGGATTCAGAATTATTCCGCCGGTCTTCTACATTGTCGCTTTCGCGACGACCTTGCCAACGCATAACTACCTCAGTCTTATTCTCAGGAATACTGATACGATCGTAGGCGGTTACAGGAGGGATTACCACTGGAAATGTTGTGCGGGGTTCCCGCGATGAGGATGTTGGCCTGATAAGCGCAGCGCCATCAGGCAAGCAACGTGCACATTGCCGGATGGCGGCGTAAACGCCTTATCCGGCCTACGCGCAGGGCGAGGCCGGGGACATTATGACTTAGTCAAGCTTAACGCCCAAACGATGCGCCACTTCTTCGTATGCTTCAATCAGGCCACCCAGGCTCTGACGGAAACGGTCTTTGTCCATTTTGTCCATGGTCTTTTTATCCCACAGGCGGCTGCCGTCCGGGGAGAACTCGTCGCCCAGCACCACTTCGCCTTTAAACAGACCGAACTCCAGCTTGAAGTCGACCAGGATCAGGCCCGCATCGTCGAACAGCTTTTTCAGCACGTCGTTCGCTTTGAAGGTCAGTTCCTGCATACGCGCGAGGTTCTCTTTGCTCACCCAGCCGAAGGTTTCGCAGTAGGATTCGTTAACCATCGGGTCGTGCATCGCATCGTTTTTCAGGAACAGGTCAAACAACGGCGGGTTCAGCTCGATGCCTTCTTCAATCCCTAAGCGTTTCACCAGCGAACCTGCCGCACGGTTACGCACCACGCATTCCACCGGCACCATATCCAGCTTTTTCACCAGACATTCGGTATCGGACAACAGCGCTTCCATCTGGGTTGGAATACCTGCTTCCGCCAGTTTGCTCATAATGAAATGGTTGAACTTGTTGTTCACCATGCCTTTACGATCGAACTGCTCAATGCGGGCACCATCCCCTGCTGACGTATCGTTACGGAATTCGAGTACCAACAGATCCGGGTTTTCGGTGCTGTATACGGTTTTCGCTTTACCACGATACAACTCAGCTAGCTTTTGCATCTTTGTCACTCCAGTGATGATTACGATAAATATTTGTGCATTTTCCGGCGACGCACACGATTGCGTCACTATACAGAAAAAAGGGCCGGATTGCTCCAGCCCTGTTTAATTACTTGCTAAATGCGGCCTGGAATGCGGCTACCAGGGCGTCATTCTGCGACTGCGTCAGCGTATGACCTTTCGGATCGATGAACTGCAGGCTACTACGGTTGTCCAGGTCACCGACCTGAAGTTTGTAGTCACCGGAGACCAGACCCGGATCGCTAGCGCCCAGATCTTTCCAGCCGCTGTCAGACAGCGGCTTGTAGGTCACCGCGATGCTGCCCTGAGAACGGGTGCTATCGGTCACTTTCATGCCCACTTTTTCCAGCGCGCCAGGCAGACGTTGCCATACCTGGTTAAACGGACCGCGTACCACCAGCATTGGCAGACCGGTATCGTCGGAGGCGCTCTGCACGTCGAAGGTTGCGCCAGCAGCACCTCTGGAACTGTTCGCGGCATCCGTCGCGTTCTTATCCAGGCCTGCGGAAATCACGTTCAGCATTTCAGCGCTATAGCGCTGCAGAGAAGCACGGTCAGCAACCGGCTTGCCAGCCTGTTCCAGGTTAACCAGCTTCACCATGACGGCCTGCTGGTAGCCCTGCGGCTGTACGGAGATCTGATAGCGACCACGGTACTGCTGGTCTTCATCAAGACGGTTCCACTCAACCCAGTCCGTCGTCAGCGTCTGGCTAGCATCATCACGTTTGGTGATGGTGTAGTTCTTCGCCTGAACGATGCTGACAACCTGCGGCCACAGAGAACCGCTACGGCCATTTTCAACCAGCAGCATGGCGGTATCACCCGTGAACTGGGTACGTGCACCAGAAACCAGCGCCAGCGGCTGAGCCGGCGGACGGATATCCAGCGCTTTACCGACGGCACCGCTGCCGTTAGCGACCGGAATGTTATAGTCGCCATTTTCAACCGGCAGAATCATGCCCGCAGGGGCGTGAAGTTCACTCAACGGAGTGGCTTGCAGGTAGGATTCATCACCACTGACCTGGCGCTTATAGCGCGAGTCGGAACTACAGGCCGCAAGCAGTAAAACCAGCGATACCCCCGCAACCTTCGCCAGGCGCGACTTCTGTACTGAGTAAGCCATCAAATCTCCCTAAACTTTACAGCAAACCGGCATGCTTTAATGCAGATGCCACCACATCACGACCGTGGTCGGTGATAGGGGTCATCGGCAGACGCATGGTGTCGGTCGCCACAAGTCCCAATTCCTTACATGCCCATTTCACTGGGATTGGATTGGGTTCGACAAATAATTTATTGTGCAGCGGCATCAAACGCTGGTTAATGATACGCGCCTGGTCAAACTGGCCATCAGCTGCCAGCCTGCACATTTCCGCCATATCACGCGCCGCAACGTTTGCCGTCACTGAAATAACGCCATGACCACCGAGCTGCATGAAGTCCAGACCGGTTGCATCATCACCGCTCAGCAGGATGAAGTCGTCTGAAACCAGCTCTTTGATCTGATGAACACGGCTTAAGTTCCCCGTGGCTTCCTTAATCGCGATAATATTTTTAATTTTCGCCAGGCGACCTACGGTTTCCGGCAGCATATCGCAACCGGTACGGGACGGCACATTATACAGAATTTGCGGCAGGTCAGTATGCTCAGCGATCGTTTTGAAGTGCTGGAACAGACCTTCCTGGGTTGGACGGTTGTAATACGGGGTGACGGTCAGGCAACCCACCACGCCGGTATTATTAAAACGTTGGGTCAGGCTAATCGCCTCTGCGGTTGCATTTGCCCCCGTTCCTGCGATCACCGGAATGCGGCCGTCGGCCAGCTCCAGCGTAGTCATCACGACATCGCCATGCTCTTCGTGGCTAAGCGTTGCCGATTCACCGGTCGTTCCTACCGAGACAATCGCCGAGGTTCCGCTGGCGACATGGTAATCAATCAGTTTTTTCAGGCTTGAACGGTCGACATTACCTTTTTCATCCATCGGCGTGACAAGCGCTACAATACTTCCCGTAAACATGGGCCATCCTCTGTGCTGACGTGCGGACATGAATCTCAATGGTACGTTTGGTCTTGTAATAAAAGCAAGAGACTGAGGGCCCTCAGAATGTTGTATGCCGGTTTTTTTTATGCTTTCCTAAGGAATACCGCACCTTTTTAAAGGAAGAACAGGTTTGACAGCCTCATTACAACATTATCTGGTCATTACAGCCCTGGGCGCGGATCGCCCTGGCATCGTCAATACGATTACCCGTCACGTGAGCAGCTGCGGCTGTAATATCGAAGACAGTCGCTTGGCCATGCTGGGGGATGAGTTCACTTTTATTATGCTGCTTTCCGGTTCATGGAATGCGATTACGCTGATTGAATCCACTTTGCCACTCAAAGGGGCGGAGCTGGATCTGCTGATCGTGATGAAGCGCACCACCGCGCGTCCACGTCCGGCGATGCCTGCAACCGTCTGGGTGCAGGTCGAGGTTCCTGATTCGCCGCATATTATTGAGCGCTTTACCGCGCTGTTTGATAGCTGGGAAATGAACATTGCCGAACTGGTGTCGCGCACGCAGCCGGGCGATAACGAAAGCGTTGCGCAGCTGTTTATTCAGATAACCGCCCACAGCCCCGCTACGAAAAATGCATCAAATATTGAGCAAGCGTTCAAAGCCCTATGTACAGAACTGAACGCACAAGGCAGTATAAACGTGATCAATTATTCACAGCATGATGAACAGGATGGAGCTGAGTAATGAACCCACTGAAAGCCGGTGATATCGCACCGAAATTTAGTTTGCCCGATCAAGACGGCGAGCAGGTAAATTTAACCGACTTCCAGGGACAACGTGTTCTGGTCTATTTCTACCCGAAAGCAATGACCCCTGGCTGCACCGTGCAGGCCTGCGGCCTTCGCGACAATATGGATGAGCTGAAAAAGGTTGGCGTTGAAGTGCTGGGCATCAGCACCGATAAGCCAGAGAAGCTCTCCCGCTTTGCGGAAAAAGAGCTGCTGAACTTCACGCTGCTCTCCGATGAAGATCACCAGGTTTGCGATCAGTTTGGCATCTGGGGTGAGAAAACCTTTATGGGCAAAACCTATGACGGCATTCACCGCACCAGCTTCCTGATTGACGCCGACGGTAAAGTCGAGCACGTCTTCGACGACTTCAAAACCACCAACCACCACGACATCGTGCTGGGCTGGCTGCAGGCAAACGCCTAACCCAATAACGTAGCCCGGCCGAGCGCAGCGACGCCGGGGTTCCCCCGGGGTCGGCGCAACCGCCTCGCCCGGGCCACACGTTAGTTTGATATGTCCTCTTCCGCCACCAGCCCATCCGGCCAGGCATGCACTACGGCTTTAATCAGCGTCGCCAGCGGAATGGCAAAGAACACGCCCCAGAAGCCCCACAGCCCACCGAAAATCACCACCGACAGAATAATCACCAGCGGGTGAAGGTTCACGGCTTCAGAGAACAGCACCGGCACCAGCAGGTTACCGTCCAGCCCCTGAATAATCAGATACACCGCAAACAGGCTCCAGAACTCGGTGCCGAGGCCAAACTGGAACAGCGCCACGCAGACCACCGGAATAGTGACCACGAACGCACCGATGTAAGGAATAAGAACCGATAGCCCCACCAGCACCGCCAGCAGCAGCGAATAGTTAAGGCCAAACATCAGGAAGCCGAGCCAGGTGGCGACCCCAACGACGATCATCTCCAGCACCTTACCGCGAATATAGTTGGTAATTTGCTGGTTCATCTCTTTCCACACCTGCCCCGCCAGACCGCGGTTGCGCGGCAGCACGCGGCGCACGGCGTTCAGCATCTGCTCTTTATCCTTCACCAGGAAAAAGACCATCAGCGGCACCAGCACCAGATAGACTGCCAGCGTCAGCAGCCCCACCAGCGAGGCCACCGAATACTTCACCACCGAGTCACCGAGCGTCAGCATCCGGGTGCGCATATTTTCGGCCATCGCATCGATGATCCCGGCATCCATCAGCGCAGGATAGCGACGCGGCAGCGTAGCGGCATAATCAGAAAGCTTGTTCAACATGCCCGGCATGTCGTGAATAAGGTTGATCCCCTGCTGCCAGGCAATGGGCATTACCACGAAGGACATCAGCAGCAGAATGCCGATAAACAGCACCATCACCGCGGTAGTGGCCCAGGTACGCGACCAGCCCAGCCGCTCCAGGCGGACGGTCGGCCACTCCAGCAGATAGGCCAGCACCAGCGCAACCAACAGCGGCGCCAACAGGCCACTAAAGAAGAACAGAATGCAAAAACCTGCCACCAGAATGACCAGCAGCGCGATCGCCTCCGGGTCACTAAATCGGCGGCGGTACCACTGCATCAACATCTCGAGCATAAATCGATTCCCTGAACGCTTTGCTTTCACACGGAGATGAATTGTATCGAAGTGTCACAAAAAAGACTCCGCTTTTTATATTTATCCCAACAATCTCGCGATTATCATTTTCATACCGTGAGCAGATAGATACACTCCCAGAGCAGCGTAAAATGGAACGTAACATTATGCTGTTGGTCAAAACAGGCACATCCCCACATTACAGGACAGAGGTTATGTTCAGGCAGTTGAAAAAAACGCTGTTGGCATCCCTTATTGCAACGCTTACGCTCGGGCAAATCGCTCCGGCCTTTGCGGATTCGGCTGACACTCTCCCGGATATGGGCACCTCAGCAGGAAGCACGCTCTCCATCGGTCAGGAGATGCAAATGGGGGATTACTATGTACGTCAGCTGCGCGGAAGCGCCCCGCTGATTAATGACCCGCTGCTGGTTCAGTACATCAATTCATTGGGGATGCGGCTGGTTTCGCACGCCTTTTCCGTCCGTACGCCATTCCACTTCTATCTGATTAACAACGACGACATCAACGCCTTCGCCTTCTTCGGCGGCAACGTGGTGCTGCACTCGGCGCTGTTCCGTTACTCCGATACCGAGAGCCAGCTGGCATCGGTGATGGCGCACGAAATCTCCCACGTCACCCAGCGTCACCTGGCGCGAGCGATGGAAGACCAGAAGCGTAACGCTCCGCTGACCTGGGTTGGCGCCCTCGGCTCAATTTTACTGGCAATGGCTAGCCCACAGGCCGGTATGGCAGCGCTAAGCGGTACACTGGCCGGTACCCAGCAGGGCATGATCAGCTTTACTCGCCAGAATGAAGAAGAAGCTGACCGCATCGGTATTCAGGTACTACAGCGCGCCGGTTTCGATCCCCAGGCGATGCCGGCCTTTATGGAAAAACTCCTCGACCAGTCGCGCTACTCATCGCGGCCGCCGGAAATGCTGCTGACTCACCCCCTGCCGGAAAGCCGTCTGTCCGATGCGCGTAACCGCGCCAACCAGATGCGCCCGGTGGTGGTGCAATCCTCCGCCGATTTCTACTTCGCCAAAGCGCGTACCCTCGGCATGTATAACTCCGGCAAGAATCAGCTCGGCAGCGACCTGCTGGATAACTGGTCGAAGGGCAATATTCGCGAGCAGCACGCCGCACAATACGGCCGCGCGCTGCTCGCCATGGAAGCGAAAAACTACGCTGAGGCAAGTAAACAGCTGCAGCCGCTGCTCAGCGCCGAGCCGCAAAACGCCTGGTACCTTGACCTGGCAACGGATATCGACCTCGGGCAGAAAAAAACCGCCGAGGCCATCAGCCGCCTGAAAAATGCCCGTGAACTCCGCACCAACCCGGTGCTGCAGCTTAACCTGGCAAACGCCCTGCTTGAGGGCGGGCAACCTGCGGAAGCGGCAACCATTCTTAATCGCTACACCTTTAACAATAAAGACGACACCAACGGCTGGGATCTGCTAGCCCAGGCGGAAGCCGCGTTGGGCAACCGTGACCAGGAACTGGCCGCACGCGCCGAGAATATGGCGCTGGTAGGAAGGCTCGATCAGGCGATTTCCATGCTCAGCTCGGCCAGCGGTCAGGTGAAACTGCGCAGCCTCCAGCAGGCGCGCTACGATGCCCGTATCGATCAGCTGCGCGAGCTGCAGGAACGCTTCCGCCCTTATCAGAAAATGTAAACAGGAGAGACGATGACGGATTCGGTCACCATTTATCACAACCCGCGCTGCTCAAAGAGCCGCGAGACCCTAAGCCTGCTGAAGGATAACGGCATCGACCCTGAGGTGGTGCTTTATCTCGACACGCCGCCGGATGCCGCGGCTATTCGTGAACTGCTGAGTATGCTCGGCATGAGCAGCGCGCGCGAACTGATGCGCCAGAAAGAAGATCTCTACAAATCGCTGAACCTCGCCGATAGCCAACTCAGCGAAGAGCAGCTTATCCAGGCGATGGTGGAGAATCCAAAGCTGATTGAACGCCCTATCGTTGTTCACAACGGGCAGGCGCGTATCGGCCGCCCACCTGAGCAGGTGCTGGAAATCGTCCGCTGATCCCCCTCTAAAGCCGCAGCGCTTCCAGAAAAGCCTGCGGCGTCATATTTCCCAATTTTTTCTGTTCCTTCCCACCGTTAAATAGGGCACACAGCCTTATCGCCAGTTCATCCAGCGTATGGGTTCGAAGCGCGGGGATAATTTCCACCAGCGGTACGGTGACCGCAACTGCCTGATGTTTTTCCCCCGCCACGGTAACGTTGACGTCTTTTCCTCGCGCCGCCAAATGCTGACTCATTGCGGTAACATGCGCCTCGTTTAACCCTTCATCGCTTTTAATCTCAACAGATTGGATATCACCCGGAAACTGCGCCAGTACGTCATCCAGCCAGTGAATCATCAACGGTGATGACACGCCCGAATAGACGCGCGCGGCACACCATCCGCTGATAGGTTCCTGCGCCCACAACAGATGATGGTCACCGTCATCATCCATATGCAGCGACAACAAGCGATAATGCAGCGTCAGCGTTTGCGGCCGACTCCCTGCTTTAAGCGCTTTTTTCCCGTGCAGTATCGTCTCACCGTTTTTCGGGTAAGACGGCGTCAGATAGCGGCTGAGCGTCGCGCGTGACAGGGTAATACCAAGCCCTTCCACCACCATAAACAGCAGATCGTCTAACGGCGCGCGAAGGATTTTACGCAGGGCATTCATCAACACGATCTGCTCTTGTCTCACAGCTTTGTGTATCACTACCGGCGTTGTGCTTCTGTCTGCCGTCTGCTCACGCTTTCGCCAGCGCCGCACCGTTGTCACAGAAATCCCCAGTTCAAGCGCCAGTTCCCGGTCGCTTTTGTCCGATTCCTGGAGGTATTTTCGAATACGTGGCGTCGTCGTGGCATTAGCGTGCAGCTTAATTTCCATGGCCTTCCTTACGAAATAAATAACTAATCATATGAGATTCATATTAATCAAGTCGATGCATTGTGACCCGTTTCACCTTTCCGCACCAGGCTTTCTCCCATAATCCCTTTCGTCGTTTTCTATTACATAACACACACAATGTCCGTTAATCTTATACGGAGTTCACAATGAACAATGTTCTGGGATTTTTAGAAGAGAAACTGATGCCGATTGCGGCTAAAACCGCACAGCAGCGTCATCTCGGCGCCATCCGCGGCGCGTATGTCTCCTTTATGCCGTTCATTATTGTCGGTTCCATCCTGCTGGTTATCTCGTCGTTCCCGAATCAGGGCTATCAGCAGTTTATGTCCAGCACCTTCGGCGCCAGCTGGAGTGCCATTATCGAGATCCCGTTTAACGCGGTCTTCTCCACCATGTCGTTGTTTATCAGCTTCCTTGTCGCCTATCGCCTTGCGGAGCACTACGGCGATGACCGAATCTCCTGCGGCATTCTGGCGCTGGTCTGCTTCTTGATCCTGACACCGTTTATTAAGGTCGCCGAAAACGGCGGTATTACCGTGATGCCGGTGGAATGGATTGGCACCAAAGGCCTGTTCGTCGCTATGATTGGCTCACTGCTGTGGACCGAACTGTTCTGCTGGCTGAAGCGCAAAAAACTGGTCATCAAAATGCCGGAAGGCGTACCGCCTGCCGTACAGGAGTCTTTCGCTGCGCTGATCCCTGCGCTGGTGGTGATGATTCTGGTGCTGGCTATCCGCATCGGCTTTGAAAACACTCACTACAACACCATTCACCAGTTCATTTACGATGTCGTCGCCACCCCGGTTCGCCACTTCGGCACCTCCTATTTCGGCGCGCTGATGACGGTCTTCAGCATCACCATTCTGTGGTCTGTGGGGATCAACTCCGGCTCGATGGTCAATGGCATCATTCGTCCGCTGTGGATGGAAAACCAGACCGACAACATTGCCGCCATTCAGGCAGGCGTTACGCCGCCGCACATTATTACCGAACAGTTCTTCGACATGATCTGGATGGGTGGGGCCGGGGCGACGCTGTCGCTGGTTATTGCCATGCTGATTTTCGCCCGCAGTAAAAATATGCGCGAAGTGGCACGCCTCGGTGCGGGGGCATCCATCTTCAACATTAACGAACCGGTGCTCTTCGGCCTGCCGGTTATCATGAACCCAATCATGCTGATCCCGTTCAACCTGGTACCACTGGTGCTGGTGACTATCCAGTATCTGGCGATGAAAGTGGGTGCCGTCGCCGTGACCACCGGGGTATTTATCCCGTGGACCCTGCCGCCGGTTATCAGCGGGTTTATCGTTACCGGGCATATTTCCGGCAGCGTGATGCAAATCATTAACCTGCTGATTGGCGCGATGCTGTACCTGCCGTTTATGCGCATCGTCGATAAGCAGTACCGCAATGCGGAAATCAGTGCCGTTGAGGAATCCAGCACGCTAGCAAAACAGGAGTAACACAAAGATGTGGGGAATTATTGCAACCTGGCGTATGGCGCTGGAAGGCGTAGAGGAGTCGGCGTCCGCGCTGGCTGCCGGCAGTGCAGCAACGACGTCCGTGGTGGATGCCGTGGTCGCGGTAGAAGATTTTCCGTTCTACAAATCGGTGGGCTATGGCGGCCTGCCGACCGAGAACGGTGAGGTTGAGCTGGACGCCGCCTGGATGGACGGCGACACGCTGGCCTTTGGTGCGGTGGGCAATCTGGTTGATATCGCTAACCCGGTGAAAGTGGCTCAGGCGCTGGGTCGTCAGCGCTACAACTCGCTGCTGGTCGGTCAGGGCGCGCGTGAATGGGCGCTGAGCCAGGGTTTTGCCGAGAAAAAAATGCTCACCGAACGCGCGATGCAGCACTACCGTAAACGCTGCCGCGAAACGCTGGATAAAGGCTTAAGCCCTTACGACGGTCACGACACCGTCGGCGTTATCGCCCTCGATAAGCAAGGGTCGATGAGCGTCGCCACCTCGACTAGCGGCCTGTTTATGAAAAAGCGCGGGCGTCTTGGTGACTCGCCGATTATCGGCTCTGGCTTCTACTGCGACAGCCATATCGGCGCGGCCACCGCCACCGGCGTGGGTGAAGATTTAATGAAAGGCTGTACCAGCTACGAAATCGTTCGCCGGATGGAACAGGGCATGACTCCACAGCAGGCGGCGGACTCAGTGGTCTACGAACTGGAAGATAAGCTGATGTCACGCTTTGGCCGGGCGGGCGATCTGTCCGTAGTCTGCATGAACCGCAAAGGAGAGTTCGGCGCGGCAACCAACATCAAAACCTTCTCTTTTGTGGTGGCTACCGCCACTCAGCCGCTGACGGTGTTCCACGCCGAGCGCGTTAAAGAGAAGACCCATTATCAACCGGTAGACGACGCCTGGATGCAGGCCTACGCCGACCGCATTCGCGCCCCTATCGAGGAGTAAACGATGATTAACTACCGCTTAGTGACGGCGCTGCCCGGCGAACTGGCACAAAGTCACCTCATCACCCGACCTGACAGCCCTTTGCTTCAGCAGGAAGCGCTGCGTAATAACCCGCTGATTGCCGAAATGACGGCACGCGCGGCACAGGGAAAACTGGCGGACACCTGTTTCGGCTGTGGGCCATTTGCCCGTATCACCATCGTGCCGCAAAGCGCCTGGCAAGACAGCCTGACGGACGCACTGCTCACCTTCCTGCGCCCGCTGTTTGCCACACCGATTTGCCGTGCAGTCCTGCTCGACTGCACGCATATTCACGACACCGTACTGGCGAAAACGCTGCGTTTCCTGTTTAACCAGGACCACAAGTTGACCGACCTTGGGCTAAAAACGTCGGCGCGAAGCGATGTGCGCCTGGCGCATATTGATGCTTTTTGCTCTGACGCCGAACGAGCACGCCTTGAAACGCTATTCAGCCAACAGCAGGCAATAGCTAACGGCATGATTGCCGCCCGTCGCCTGGCGGATATACCTTCCGAGCAGTGCACACCGCAGTATGTGGTGGAAGAAGCCCAGCGTCTGTGCGCCCTCTTCCCTGCGCTGCGTTGCGAAGTGCTGGATGAACAGGCGATCGTCGAACAGGGTCTTGGCCTGCTGCATGCGGTAGGCCAAGGTGCCAGCCGTCCACCGCGCCTGCTGGCTATTCATTATGAAGGCGCGAGCCATGGCCCGGTACGCAGCTATGTCGGCAAGGGCGTGACTTTCGACACTGGCGGCCTGTGGCTGAAAGAAGGCGCGGGCATGTACACCATGAAATATGACATGTGTGGTGCGGCCAACGTCCTTGGGCTGATGCTAAGCATCGCCGAGCTAGGACTGCCGGTGCGGGTGATGGGCGTGCTGGCGCTGGCGGAAAATGCTATCGGCCCGGATGCGATGCTGCCTGGCAGCGTGGCCCGCGCCTGTAACGGTATGACGGTGGAAATTAATAATACCGACGCCGAAGGCCGTCTGGTGCTTTCCGACGCCATTGCCTGGGCCAGCCAGCGTCATGCGCACACGCAGTACATTATCGACCTCGCCACGCTGACCGGTGCGGTGGTGAAAGCGCTGGGCTATGAGCTGAGCGGGCTGATGACCCAGAATAATACGCTGCGTTCGGCTTTAACCCTCGCCGGGGAACAGAGCGGCGATGAAGTCTGGTCGCTGCCGCTGGATGCCCGGCTGAAAAAGCAAACGGAGAGCGCCATTGCCGATCTGTGCAATACGCCGACCAACAACGCGGCCATCAGTGCCTCCGCGGCCTGGCTGCTGCACCACTTCTGCCCCGCAGATATTCCGTGGGCGCATCTTGATGTCAGCGGTACGGCGCTGTGGCGAGAAGGAGGCAAAAGCGTGGCATCAGGTAGGCCAATTCCGCTGCTGATGCAGCATTTACTCAACGATATCGCGAAGGGTGCGTAACGAAAATCGAGTTCAGGTAGGCCGGATAAGGCAAAGCCGCCATCCGGCAATCTGCTCGGTTCCGCCTGATGGCGCTACGCTTATCAGGCCTACAGCTTCAGAATCTCTTTCACAAACGGAATGGTCAGCTTGCGCTGGGCGGTGATAGAAGCGTGATCGAGCTGATCAAGCGTCTGGAACAGCGTGCGCATTTCCCGGTCCAGCCGCTTGAGCATAAAGCGGCACACATCGTCCGGCATCTCAAAGCCGCGCAGGCGGGCACGCAGCTGCAATGCCTGTAACTTATCTTCATCAGACAGCGGCTGCAACTTGTAGATTTGCCCCCAGTCGAGGCGCGAAGCGAGATCCGGCAAACCCAAATTCAACTGACGCGGTGGGCGATCGCCGGTGATCAGCAGGCGGGTATTGCCCGACTCGAGGATCCGGTTGTAGAGATTAAAAATCGCCATTTCCCACGGTTCGTCTCCCGCCACGCATTCGATATTATCGATGCACACCAGCGAAAGCTGCTCCATCCCTTCCAGCACTTCCGGAACAAACCAGGTGCGTTTATCCAGCGGTACGTAGCCCACGGCATCGCCGCGCTGCGAGAGTTCAGCGCAGGCCGCGTGCAGCAAATGGCTGCGCCCGGCACCTTCGCGTGCCCAGATATAGATGTATCCGCTGTGCTCCTGCCGCAGCACATTTTGCAGTGCAGCAAGTAAAGAAGGGTTATCACCTGGGAAGAAACTGGCAAAGGTTTCATCATCAGGAAGATAAAGTGGCAAAGAGAGCTGTGCCGGTGCGTTCAGAGAGACCTCAACATGGGCTTACGAAAAAACGGGAAGAGTTTACCACAGAAAATAGCGGGGAGAGAACCGGGCGGCGATCCGCCCGGCTTGAGGATCACGACTTAGCGGTGTCGCTCTCTTCGGCATCCAGCACCACTTCTTCCGGGCGCAGAACGCTGATCAGTTTGAAGACCAGGCTCAGACAGATACCCACGATCGTCGCCAGCGCCATCCCTTTCAGTTCAGCCGCGCCGATGTGCACTTTCGCGCCGCTGACGCCGATGATCAGAATCACGGAGGTCAGGATCAGGTTTTGCGCTTTGCTGTAATCCACTTTGGATTCGATCAGCACGCGGATACCGGAGGCACCGATAACCCCGTACAGCAGCAGAGAAACGCCGCCCATGACCGGCAGTGGGATAATCTGAATCGCCGCCGCCAGCTTGCCGACGCAGGAGAGCAAAATCGCAATGATTGCCGCGCCGCCGATAACCCAGGTGCTGTACACGCGGGTAATCGCCATCACGCCGATGTTTTCACCGTAGGTGGTGTTCGGGGTGGAACCAAAGAAACCGGAGATCACGGTAGAAAGGCCGTTGGCAAACATCGAACGATGCAGACCAGGATCGCGAATCAGGTCTTTCTTGACGATGTTCGCCGTCACCACCAGGTGACCTACGTGCTCGGCAATCACCACCAGCGCAGCTGGCAGGATAGTGAAGATAGCAAACCACTCAAAGCGCGGCGTATAGAAGGTTGGCAGCGCGAACCAGTGCGCATTTGCAATTGGCGATGTATCCACAACGCCCATCACGAAGGAGAGCGCGTAGCCCACCAGCACGCCGATAAGAATCGGGATAATCGCCAGGAAGCCGCGGAACAGCACCGAGCCAAACACGGTAACGCCCAGGGTTACCAGCGAGATAATGATGGTTTTGGTATCAGCAGACTGACCGTCAGGCGGCAGCAAGCCCGCCATGTTCGCCGCCACGCCAGCCAGTTCCAGACCGATAACGGCAACGATTGCGCCCATCGCCGCAGGAGGGAACATCACGTCAAGCCAGCCGGTCCCCGCTTTCTTCACGATGAAGGAGACCAGGCAGAACAGTACGCCGCACATAATAAAGCCGCCCAGCGCCACTTCGTAGCCTAACGGCAGCAGCAGCAGAACCGGAGAGATAAAGGCAAAGCTGGAGCCCAGATAGGCTGGGATTTTGCCTTTACAGATGAAGAGGTACAGCAGCGTCCCGAGACCGTTAAACAGCAAAACGGTGGCTGGGTTGATGTGAAACAGGACTGGCACCAGCACGGTTGCGCCAAACATGGCGAATAAATGCTGCAAGCTTAGCGGGATGGTCTGTAAAAGCGGCGGTCTTTCACTTACCCCAATGGCACGGCGTGTCATGATGTTTTCCTCGAGTGTGTTATTAGCTTCGGTTTTTTTATTCAAAAAAAAGCCGACTATCAAAGTCGGCTCTTTTTATTTGTTCGTTTACTTGGTACCAAAAATCTTATCGCCGGCATCGCCGAGGCCCGGAATAATGTATCCGTGCTCATTCAGGCCCTGGTCAATCGACGCGGTGTACAGCTCGATGTCCGGGTGCGCTTTTTCCAGCGCCGCAATACCTTCTGGCGCGGCAACCAGCACCAGCACCTTAATGCTTGAGCAGCCCGCTTTCTTCAGCAGGTCGATGGTGGCGATAACGGAACCGCCGGTAGCGAGCATTGGGTCAACGATCAGCGCCATACGCTCATCGATGTTGGAGACCAGCTTCTGGAAGTAAGGCACCGGTTCCAGCGTCTCTTCGTCACGGTACATACCGACGACGCTGATACGCGCACTTGGTACGTTTTCCAGTACGCCGTCCATCATGCCCAGGCCTGCACGCAGGATTGGCACAACGGTAATTTTCTTACCTTTGATCTGGTCGATCTCTACCGGGCCGTTCCAGCCTTCGATAGTCACTTTCTCGGTTTCCAGACCGGCGGTAGCTTCATAAGTCAGCAGGCTGCCGACTTCGGAGGCGAGTTCACGGAAGCGTTTGGTGCTGATGTCGTTCTCGCGCATCAGGCCCAGCTTGTGTTTGACGAGTGGGTGTTTAACTTCCACAATCTTCATTCTCTTTCTCCTTTAGATGGGGCAGCCACAAAAAAAATCGCGGGATTATACCGCTTTTTTACGATTGCGCCATACCTGTGATGATTGACCAGGATCAAGCAAAGCGGTGAATGGGTCCCCAGAGAGTATAAGACAGGATAAAAATAAACCCCGACTCGCGGGGTTTTATTTTACATATTCAGCGGGTTAGAGCTCTTCGCCGTTGGTCGCAATCACCTTCTGATACCAGGCAAAAGATTTTTTACGGCTGCGCGCCAGCGTACCGTTACCTTCGTTGTCTTTATCGACATAAATAAAGCCGTAGCGTTTCTTCATTTCGCCGGTACCGGCAGAAACCAGGTCGATGCAGCCCCACGGGGTGTAGCCCATCAGATCCACGCCGTCTTCCACGACCGCTTTTTTCATTTCAGCAATATGCGCTGAGAGATAGTCGATACGGTACTGGTCGTTCACCGTGCCGTCGCTTTCCAGCACGTCAATCGCCCCGAAGCCGTTCTCCACGATAAACAGCGGCAATTGATAGTGGTCGTAGAACCAGTTCAGCGAGTAGCGAAGGCCCACCGGGTCAATCTGCCAGCCCCAGTCGGACTTCTGCACGTATGGGTTAGAGACCAGGCTGGTGGTTTCGTCGTAGTCGAGCTGCGGGTTATCGTCGGTGGCCTTGGTGGCAAACGACATATAGTAGCTAAAGCCGATATAGTCGACGCAGCCCTGGGTCAGCGCCTGACGGTCTTCGTCGGTAATATCCAGCTCAAAACCGCGACGCTCGAAGTAGTTCAGCAGATGCTGCGGGTACTTACCGCGCACGTGCACGTCGGTGAACCAGTAGCGACGGTGCATGGCGTTCATCGCCATCATCATATCGTTTGGCGCACAGCTCAGCGGGTAAATTGGGCACATGGCAATCATGCAGCCAACCTGCAGCGCTGGGTTAATCTCACGCGCAGCTTTCACCGCCAGCGCACTTGCTACCAGCTCATAGTGCGCAGCCTGATACATCACCGGCTCACGGTCTTCACCCGGCTGATACTTCAGGCCCGAGTTGGTAAACGGCGCAAAATCTTCGTGGAAGTTCGCCTGGTTGTTGATTTCGTTGAACGTCATCCAGTACTTCACTTTGTGCTGGTAACGGGTAAACACCACTTTGGCGAAACGAACGAAGAACTCAATCAGCTTACGGTTACGCCAGCCGCCGTATTCGGTGACCAGGTGGTACGGCATCTCGAAGTGCGACAACGTGATGACCGGTTCGATGCCAAGCTTGAGGCACTCGTCGAACAAGTCATCATAAAACTGCAGGCCCGCTTCGTTCGGGGTCAGCTCATCGCCGTTCGGGAAAATACGCGTCCAGGCAATAGAGGTACGGAAGCATTTGTAGCCCATTTCAGCGAACAGCTTCAGATCGTCTTTATAGCGATGATAGAAGTCGATGGCTTCGTGGTTCGGATAGTTTTTACCAGGCAGTACGCCGTTGGTAATTTCGCGCGGCACGCCGTGCGCACCAGCGGTCATCACATCCGCCACGCTCACGCCCTTCCCGCCTTCCTGCCAACCGCCTTCAAGTTGGTGTGCGGCTACCGCGCCGCCCCAGAGAAACCCAGCTTTAAATCCAGACATATCTTTCCCTCGTTAAACAGTGAGTTGTCGCTGTGAATAGTGCTGATTGAAATGGTAAACCGCGCCAATAAGCCCGGCATCGTTGCCGTGGCTGACGGTATCGATGTAATCGGCAATGCCGAACCAGGCCAGATGCTCACGCATCAGCGCCAGGAAACCAGGGCGCTCGACAATGCCGCCGCCGATAAAAACAGTCTGCGGGTCAAACAGGTTCACCAGGTTATAAAGGCCGGTGCCGATATCGTTGAGAAACTCTGATACCAGCCGCTGACAGACAGCATCACCCGCGTCAAAGCGGTCAAAAATCTCCTCACCCGTTACGTCTTCCAGCGTTTTGCCGATGTGCTGCGCGTAGCGATAGCGCAGCACGCGCAGGGTGCAGTTTTCATTCATGGAGTAGCGACGGACATCGCGTGAGCCGGGGCGCATGGTTTGCATATAGCCAAACTCACCGGCACGAAAACGGGCGCCGTGCACCAGCTGGTTGTTGCAGAAGATAGCGCCGCCGATGCCGGTGCCGATGGTCATCACCAGACAGTTTGCCATCTCGCGGGCCTTGCCCTGCCAGCGTTCGGCCAGCAGCACGCAGTTAGCGTCGTTCTCAATCGCCACCGGAAGACCGGTACGTTCTTCCAGCCACGCTTTAATCGCAAAGTTGTCGAACCGACGAATGGCGCCGCCCATTTCGATAAAGCCGGTATGCGGGTTAACATAGCCCGGTGCGCTGATAGCAATCCCGGAGCACTCTGGGTGGGCCGTAATCCAGCGCTCAATCGCCGCCAGAATCTGGTCACCATCGCTGTTGCTAATTGGCTCTTTTCCCTTATCGAGCAGCTCGCCGCTGGCGGCAACAACGCCCATCTTTAACGCCGTACCCCCAATATCAAAGGCAGCAATCTTCATTCCATCCATCCCTTCTGGCCGTTTTTACATCGGTGATTGGCTTCGCTGAAACAAAAACAGAAACCGGTTTCATTATTATGATGTGGATTGTGCTCAGTGGATGCAAGGACAAGGGTGTACCCGGTTTCATTTTCGTGAGCAGTATCATATTTGACCGATATATAGATGGAAACGATGGAAAAACCGGGAGGTAAAAATTGGGATCAGAATAGGCTCGCAAACGTTTGCCTGGACTGATAGAATTGCGCCGATTTTTCTTGCTATCGCAAACGCGTGGAGACTTAGCAGTGACCGACAAAACCTCTCTCAGCTATAAAGATGCCGGTGTTGATATTGACGCAGGAAACGCTCTGGTTGACCGTATCAAAGGGGTGGTGAAGAAAACTCGCCGTCCAGAAGTGATGGGTGGATTAGGCGGTTTTGGCGCACTGTGCGCACTGCCGCAAAAATATCGCGAACCGGTGCTGGTTTCCGGCACTGACGGCGTTGGCACCAAATTGCGTTTAGCGATGGATTTAAAACGTCACGACACCATCGGCATCGATCTGGTAGCCATGTGTGTGAACGACCTGGTGGTACAGGGCGCCGAGCCGCTGTTCTTCCTCGACTACTATGCAACCGGTAAGCTGGACGTCGATACCGCAGCCAGCGTTATCAGCGGCATCGCTGAAGGCTGCCTGCAGTCTGGCTGCGCGCTGGTTGGCGGCGAAACCGCCGAAATGCCGGGCATGTACCACGGTGAAGATTACGACGTTGCCGGTTTCTGCGTCGGCGTGGTTGAGAAATCAGAAATCATCGACGGCAGCAAAGTGACCGACGGCGACGTACTGATTGCCCTCGGATCCAGTGGCCCGCACTCTAACGGCTACTCACTGGTACGTAAAATTGTTGAAGTCAGCGGCTGTAACCCGGACACCACCCAGCTGGAAGGCAAAACCCTGGCCGACCACCTGCTGGCACCGACCCGCATCTACGTGAAATCTATTCTGGAACTGATTGCCAGCGTCGACGTTCACGCCATTGCGCACCTGACCGGCGGCGGTTTCTGGGAAAACATTCCGCGCGTTCTGCCGGACAACACCCAGGCCGTTATCGATGAATCCTCCTGGCAGTGGCCAGCGGTATTCAACTGGCTGCAGGATGCCGGCAACGTGAGCCAGCATGAAATGTACCGCACCTTTAACTGCGGCGTGGGCATGGTTATCGCACTGGCGGCCGATCAGGCAGACAAAGCGATTGCGCTGATGAACGAAAAAGGTGAAAACGCGTGGAAAATCGGCTATATCAAAGCCTCTGATTCCGAACAGCGTGTGGTCATCGAATAAATGAAAAATATCGTGGTGCTGATTTCCGGCAGCGGCAGCAACTTACAGGCGATTATCGATGCCTGCGAGCAGAAAAGGATTCCAGGCACCATCCGGGCGGTATTTAGCAACAAGGCCGACGCGTTCGGCCTTGAGCGGGCGCGTGAGGCGGGCATTCCCCAGCACGCGCTGGCGGCCAGCCAATTTGCCAGCCGTGAAGCCTTTGACCGTGAGCTGATGCATGAAATTGACGCCTATGCGCCCGATATCGTGGTGCTGGCAGGCTACATGCGCATTCTGAGCGCGGAGTTCGTTCAGCACTATCAAGGCAAGCTGCTCAACATCCACCCTTCCCTGCTGCCAAAATATCCCGGGCTGAACACCCATCGTCAGGCGCTGGACAATGGCGATACGGAACACGGCACCTCGGTGCATTTCGTCACCGAAGAGCTGGACGGCGGGCCGGTGATTTTACAGGCCAAAGTGCCGGTTTTCGACGGTGACGATGAGGCGGAAATCACCTCACGCGTTCAGGCGCAGGAACATGCTATCTATCCTCTGGTGGTGGGCTGGTTCCTTAATGGCCGTCTGAAGATGCAGGATAATCACGCCTGGCTTGACGACATTAAGCTGCCGCCGGAAGGCTATGCAGCAGAATAAATTATGTGCCTGTAGGCCTGATAAGCTTAGCGCCATCAGGCAAGCCGCAAGCACATTGCCGGATGGCGGCGTAAACGCCTTATCCGGCCTACACGAATAACCTAAGAGGGCCTTATGGCCCTCTTTTTTATGCAAATCAGGATAACTGTCATACTAAGATGACACAGTTGGACATAGCCCGGCAAAGCTAGCAATATAATCAGTAGACGACGTTGCCGCGTCCCGTGAATAAACCGGAGTGTGAGTAGTAATGGGTCAGGAAAAACTGTACATCGAAAAAGAACTGAGCTGGTTGTCATTCAACGAGCGCGTCCTCCAGGAAGCGGCTGACAAAAGTAACCCGCTTATTGAACGTATGCGTTTCCTGGGGATCTACTCCAACAACCTCGACGAATTCTACAAGGTCCGCTTTGCGGAGCTAAAGCGCCGCATCATCATTAGCGAAGAACAGGGCGTCACCACGCATTCTCGCCACCTGCTAAGCCGCATTCAGGCCCGGGTGCTGAAAGCCGATCAGGAGTTCGATGGTCTCTACAACGAACTCTTGCTGGAGATGGCCCGTAACCAAATATTCCTGATTAACGAACGCCAGCTTTCCGTCAACCAGCAGAGCTGGCTGCGTCACTATTTTAAACAGCATCTGCGCCAGCACATCACCCCGATCCTGCTGAACCGGGAAACCGATCTGGTCCAGTTCCTGAAAGACGATTACACCTACCTGGCGGTCGAAATTATCCGCGGCGACGAAATCAACTACGCGCTGCTGGAGATCCCGTCTGATAAAGTGCCGCGCTTCGTCAACCTGCCGCCAGAGACGCCGCGTCGTCGCAAGCCGATGATCCTGCTGGACAACATCCTGCGCTACTGCCTGGATGATATCTTCAAGGGCTTCTTCGACTACGACGCCCTCAACGCCTACTCCATGAAAATGACTCGTGATGCCGAGTACGACCTGGTGCACGAGATGGAGTCGAGCCTGATGGAGCTGATGTCTTCGAGCCTGAAGCAGCGTCTGACCGCCGAGCCGGTGCGCTTTGTGTACCAGCGCGATATGCCGGATGCGATGGTGGAAATGCTGCGTAAAAAGCTGACTATTTCCCGCTATGACTCCATCGTGCCGGGCGGTCGCTACCACAACTTTAAAGACTTTATTGGCTTCCCGAACGTCGGCAAAGCCAACCTGGTCAACAAACCCATGCCGCGCCTGCGCCACCTGTGGTTCGATAAGTTCCGCAACGGCTTCGATGCCATTCGTGAACGCGACGTGCTGCTCTACTACCCGTACCACACCTTTGAACACGTATTGGAACTGCTGCGTCAGGCGTCGTTCGACCCAAGCGTACTGGCGATTAAGATCAACATCTACCGCGTGGCGAAAGACTCGCGCATTATTGATGCGATGATCCACGCCGCCCACAACGGTAAAAAAGTCACCGTGGTGGTTGAGCTGCAGGCGCGCTTCGATGAAGAAGCCAACATTCATTGGGCGAAGCGTCTAACAGAAGCGGGCGTACACGTTATCTTCTCCGCGCCGGGGCTGAAAATTCACGCCAAGCTGTTCCTGGTGTCGCGTAAAGAGGGCGACGATGTGGTGCGCTATGCGCACATCGGCACCGGTAACTTTAACGAGAAAACGGCGCGTATCTACACCGACTACTCGCTGCTGACCGCCGACGCGCGTATCACCAACGAAGTCCGCCGGGTGTTCAACTTTATCGAGAACCCGTATCGCCCGGTAAACTTCGACTATCTGCTGGTTTCGCCGCAGAACTCCCGTCGCCTGCTCTATGAAATGATCGACCGCGAAATTGCCAATGCGCAAAACGGCCAGCCTGCGGGAATTACCCTCAAACTCAACAACCTGGTCGATAAAGGGCTGGTCGATCGTCTGTATGCGGCCTCCAGTTCCGGCGTGCAGGTCAATCTTCTGATCCGCGGCATGTGTTCTCTGATTCCAGAATTAGAAGGGATCAGCGATAATATTCGTGTGATCAGCATCGTTGACCGTTTCCTTGAGCACGATCGCATCTATATTTTTGAGAACGGCGGCGATAAACGCGTTTATCTCTCCTCCGCTGACTGGATGACCCGAAATATCGACTACCGTATCGAAGTGGCAACCCCGCTGCTCGACCCACGCCTTAAACAGCGGATCCTCGATATTATCGATATTCTGTTCAGCGACACGGTGAAAGCCCGCTTTATTGATAAAGAACTGAGTAATCGCTATGTGCCACGCGGCAACCGACGCAAGGTCCGCGCGCAGCAGGCGATTTACGATTACCTCAAATCACTTGAACAACCTGACTAACCTATGCCAATAAAAAGCAAAGCACCCCGGCCGCAGGAGTTTGCGGCGGTTGATCTTGGTTCGAACAGTTTCCATATGGTTATCGCGCGCGTCGTCGACGGCGCGATGCAGATTATTGGCCGCCTGAAGCAACGCGTTCATCTGGCCGATGGGCTGGATGAAAACAATATGCTGAGCGAAGAGGCAATGGAGCGCGGCCTGAGCTGTCTGTCGCTGTTTGCCGAGCGCCTGCAGGGCTTCGCTCCGTCCAGCGTCTGTATCGTCGGTACCCATACGCTGCGTCAGGCGGCGAACGCCACCGAGTTTCTGACGCGAGCAGAAAAAGTGATCCCCTACCCTATCGAAATCATCTCCGGGAACGAAGAAGCCCGTCTGATTTTTATGGGCGTAGAGCACACCCAGCCTGAAAAGGGACGCAAGCTGGTGATTGATATCGGCGGCGGCTCCACCGAGCTGGTGATTGGCGAAGACTTCGAGCCGAAGCTGGTCGAAAGCCGCCGTATGGGCTGCGTTAGCTTTGCGCAGCAGTTCTTCCTCGCCGGGACCATCAACCGCGAAAACTTCCAGCGCGCGCGCCTGGCGGCGGTGCAGAAGCTGGAAACGCTGGCGTGGCAGTACCGCATTCAGGGCTGGAATTTTGCCATGGGCGCGTCGGGCACCATCAAAGCGGCCCACGAAGTGCTGGTTGAGATGGGCGAAAAGGACGGTTTTATCACCCCTGAACGTCTCGAGATGCTGGTGGAAGAGGTGCTGAAGTATAAAAACTTCAACAGTCTGAGCCTGCCAGGCCTGTCGGAAGAACGTAAAGGCGTTTTCGTGCCGGGGCTGGCTATTCTCTGCGGCGTGTTTGATTCACTGGCGATTAAAGAGCTTCGCCTCTCCGACGGCGCGCTGCGTGAAGGCGTGCTGTATGAGATGGAAGGCCGTTTCCGCCACCAGGACGTGCGCAGCCGCACCGCGCAAAGTCTGGCAAACCAGTACAACATTGATCGTGAACAGGCGCAGCGCGTGCTGGAAACGACCATGCAAATGTACGATCAGTGGCTTGAGCAAAACCCGAAACTGGGCAATCCGCAGCTGACCGCACTGCTAAAATGGGCTTCGATGCTGCATGAAGTGGGGCTGAATATTAACCACAGCGGTATGCACCGCCATTCGGCCTATATTCTGCAAAACAGCGATCTGCCGGGCTTCAACCAGGAGCAGCAGTATCTGATGTCAACGCTGGTGCGCTTCCACCGTAAGGCGATTAAGCTCGACGAGCTGCCGCGCTTTACGTTGTTCAAAAAGAAGCAGTTCCTGCCGATGATTCAGCTATTGCGCCTTGGCGTGCTGCTGAACAATCAGCGCCAGGCGACGACCACGCCGCCAACGCTGAAGCTGACCACCGAGGCTAACCACTGGACGCTCTGCTTCCCGCACGACTGGTTTACCCAGAACGCGCTGGTGCTGCTCGATTTGGAGAAAGAGCAGCAGTATTGGGAAAGCGTCACCGGCTGGTTGTTAAAAATCACTGAGGAGCGGGCGCCCGACGAAATCGTCGCGGCCTGATTCGCACGCCGCAGTTTCCGCTACCGCCAGCTCCTCCAGGGGAGCTGGCTTGCCAATGCCGTACCCCTGCAGATAATCAATCCCCAGCGCAATCGCCGCAGTGCGAATCTCTTCGTTCTCGACGTACTCTGCGACGACCTGCATCTTCTTCATACGCGCCAGATGGCAGATAGACGAGACAATCTGGTAATCCAGGCTGCTGGTCGCAATATTGCGAATAAAGCTACCGTCAATTTTTAGAATATCGGCGCTGATATGCTTGAGGCGCGCGTAGCTGGCATAGCCAGTACCAAAATCGTCAATCGCCACCCGACAACCCAGGCCCTGAAGCTCATGCAGCGTCTTTCTCGCCTGCTCAGCGTTAACCAGCGAATGGCTCTCGGTTATCTCGAAGACTAACTGCCATGCTTCAATACCGTACTCTTCCAGCAGTTCCTTCACCTGATGTGCAAAGCCAGTCCCGCTCGCCGTGGAAGGCGAAAGGTTCAGCGCTAAACGCATGCCGGGATTACTTTCCCGGCGGCACGCCATAAAGGCCAGCGTATTTTCCAGCACCCAAAGGTCGATGCGTGAAGCCATACCAAACTCATGAGCGACCGGTAAGAACAACAGCGGCGAGATAAGCTCGTCGTCGTCACCAAGCATACGCAGCAGGACTTCGTGATAGTCGTCGCCGCGAATACCGACGATCGGCTGCGCCATCAGGCGAAAGCGGTTGTTTTCCAGCGCCTGCTGCACCCGCACCATCATCGCAATTTTATCTTTGAGCTCTTGCTGCAGATACTGCGCGCCACGGCGCTGTAAGTTTTCCGGGCGATTGGTGGCAAGCGAAAGCTCCGCCACCGTATTTAGCTCACCCAGCATTAACGAGAGGTGGGCGACCGGCGCATGGAGATAGCAATAGCTGACGCCAATCTGCGGCTGCAGTGGCATACCGTTCCAGCTGTAGCGGAACTGCTTAAGACGCTCGTAGAGCTCGTCCATGCGCTCTTTATAAGATTCGGTATGCAGCAGCACCGCCAAATCACTGCCGGTAAGCTGGTAGACGTTCTCGCCGGGGCGAAGTGCTTCATGCAGATACTTCGCCAGATTCTGCTTGTAGTTGATACGCAGCATTATGCCGTAGTGGCGCGTCAGCACTTCAAGATCCGGCATGCGCAAAAAGCACAGCACCGACCACGGCGTGTTGTTAATCGCCCGACTCAGCGCACGCATATTGGGCAGGCTGACAACCGGGTCAATAAAGGCAATACGGCGCACGCGTTCATAAATCGCCCGCTGACGGGTGGAGAGCATCGCCATATACGCAATGATAAACGAGAAGATCAGGTAGCTGGAGGAGGTAATCGCCAGCTGCACGCTGTAGCCTGCGCTTTTAGGCACATAGTGGTAGTGATAGTGGATGGCCACAATCAGCATCAGCGTCCAGAGCACCGAGATAAAGCGGTAGCCGAAGCGCATCGCTCCCCAGAGCATAATAGGCAGTAGCAGTGACAGCGTGTAGTTAGTGCTGAATATCGTGCTGCCTTTGGTCATCGGGAGCATCATCATCGAGAAAACGCCAATGACTACCGCCCACCAGATGACCATCTCCGGCCATTTCACCTTCGGGTCGAAATCGCGGCGCACCTGCGAGACAAAGCTTCGAAGGTAGTTGGGGTTGCGGATTAAACGAATCATCAAATAGCACAGCGGTACGCCGGTCAGATATCCCATCAACAGCGACTGGTAGTTAATCAGATTACGCTGCGTCAGCGGCGACACCCACTCGGTTTCCCGCATGCTAGGGTACAGCCCCAGATACAAAGCAAACTGAATTAACAGCAGGAAAATCGTCGAAGGAACAAACATCTGCCAGAACAGTCGATGGGCCATCAGATGCGTGTCGCCGTGGGAAATCATCTTGCGTTGCTGATTAAAAAACTGATACCCGCCCCAGGCCACGATCGTCGGAATAAGGAACTGCAGCTCAATGCCAATCCTTTCCACGAAGTGAAAATCGTTAGTGAGATAGCAGCCAATACCCGCGATAAGCCCAGGCAACGCTTTCCAGCTAAAGAACAGCATCATGCAAAGCATAAAGGGCAGCGGGAGGTAATAAAGGTAGGTTTTGCCGCCGCCAATATAGGTGTATGTATTAGCAATTTTGATTATTGGTAACACAAGAAGAGGCAATATCAGAGGCAGTCCCCACCACTCATCCCGATATTGCTTATATATTTTACAGAAATTCATAGATGCTCTAAGGATACCCCAAATCCAGCTGGGTATTTTCAGACAGGCATCCAACCTGGCTTATAAAAGGCCGCGAGAGAAGATATTACGCGGGTCAGGTGGAGATTTTAGTTATCGCTTACGAATGAAGATTGATATGAGTCAAAAAATAACGCACATATAAACACTAATTCTCTTTTCTTTGTGCTGCCCCCCGTAATCAAGGCCCTCTTGTGAATACGAATAATATCTTATATAACATTAATTAATGTTTTATCTGACGGATTTTTACATTCATCGCAATTGACCCACGCCCCGCTCTGTGCCTTAATGTACGTACCGCCCGTCTATGGGTATAACGTAAGGACCCCTTTGTGAGCCAGGTTACCAGCCTACGAAAACGACACCGATTTAATGGTCGAATGACCCGTATCGTACTGCTTATCAGCTTTATCTTCTTCTTCGGACGCTTCGTCTACTCCTCCATCGGCGCGTGGCATCACCACCAGGACAAAAAAGAGTCCCAGCAGAGCAGCCTGTCGCAAAAGACCTCCCCCGCGCAAACCGACGACCGTTAACGCCCCTTTTTCCGAGACCGAGATTCCTTACCGAATGGCTAACAGATTGATTTTTAACCATCCGGTAAGGAATTTAGCCATGTTTCATCTCCGTTCTGCCACATTAGTCTCAATTCGTATTTTATTAGCCAAATAATAATTTCCCGCACGATTACACAAGCTTTTCCTTTTCTGCTGCCGCAACATGCCGCGCTGATTTTTTGATGCATCAATAATTCACCTAAAAAAACGGCGATAAACGCGCAAACAGTCGCTAATACATAACTCCAAAAGCACCCTACTTATAAATATATAAATTTTTTGTATATATGTTGAATATTTAATTGAATCTTCCACCATTAATTTTAAAACGGCAGGTTTTTTACCATGAAAGGTTTTACGTTATTTCCCAAAATAAGAAGTGGATTGGAGTGGATGTCAGGTCACAGCGATGCGGTTGTCCAGTTTGGCTGGAACATCGTTGCGGCGATTATTCTGTTATTTATTGGTAAATTTATCGCCCGCCTGCTCTCTCGTGGGCTGGAAAAATTGCTGCTAAAACGCAAAGTGGATATCACCATCGTGCAGTTCTTTACCGCACTGGTCCGCTACATCACACTCGCGTTTTCGGTGGTCGCCGCGCTGGGGCGTTTGGGCATTGAGACGTCATCCATTATCGCCGTTATCGGTGCCGCAGGCCTGGCGATCGGCCTGGCGCTGCAAAGCTCGCTGTCAAACTTCGCGGCGGGCGTGATGCTGGTCTCCCTGCGCCCCTTCCGTGCGGGCGAAGTGGTGCAGATTGGCGCCATGACAGGCACCGTCGAGAAGGTGCATATCTTTTCAACTACACTGCTAACCGGCGACAGCAAAGAGGTCGTTATCCCTAACGGCAAGATTATTGCCGACAATATCATTAACTATTCACGCCACCCGTTCCGCCGCATCGATCTGGTGATTGGCGTCGGCTATCAGAGCCGCATTGCCGATGTGAAAAGGGTCATCACCCAGCTCATCGAGCAGGATAAGCGTATCGACCAGAAGCGCGGTTTCACCGTGCGTTTAGGTGAACTGGGCGCTTCATCGCTGAACTTCTACGTTCGCGTATGGGTACGCAACGCCGAGTACTGGAACACCTACTACGACCTGCTGGAAAATATCAAAGAGGCGATGGATGCTAACCACATTGACCTACCGTACCCGCAGATGGATATCCGCGTAGAGAACGTTGCCAACCGGCCTCAGCAACAGCTGCAGTTGGTCGACTAAACCCGGCGCTCCCCTTTTACCTTAGAGGGGAGCGTGCTGTTGCAACAGCCGGATAATCTCCGCCATTCCTTTGCTCAAAATTTTATCCTGCCGCCTCACGATACCTAACTGACGATAGAGCGGCGGCGTCAGCGATCCCACCCTTAGCCCTTCGGCATCACGATGATGTTCCACCGCCATCTGCGGAATAATGCTGTACCCCAACCCCGCCGCCACCATACGTTTAATCGCTTCTATGCTGCCCAGTTGCATCACCGGCGTCACCTGAAGCCCAGCCTGCTGGAACCAGCTATCGATCAGGTCGCGCGTTCCGCTGCCCGCTTCAAATGCAATCAGCGGCAGCGTCTTTAGCATCTCCAGGTTGAGTTCACCCTGTGATTCGGCGCTGATAACGACAAATTCTTCACGTAAGACCGGCATGATATCCAGACTGCGCCCGCTGGCGGGTAACGTGACCAGCCCTAAATCAAGGCGGTTTTCTTCTACTGCACGGGTAATACCCAGGGTATTACCGGTCGTTACTCCCACCGCCAGCATCGGATGCTGCTCGCGCAGGTTCTGTAGTAAAGATGGCAAAAGGTGGATACAAGCCGTGGCACCAGTGCCAAGTGTAATCGTGCCACTGACGGTCTGCTGGCAGTCGTTCACCGACTGTAACGCCTCACTCACCGCCAGCTCGATACGTTCACCGTGAAGCAGAAGCGCCAGGCCGGCCGCGGTGGCCTTTACCCCGCGTCCGGTACGCTCGATAAGCCTCGCCTGCAGGAACTGCTCAAGCTGACGTACCTGCAGGCTGACGGCAGGTTGTGAAATCCCCAGCACGTCCGCCGCCGCCGAAAAGCTGCCGCGCTGAACCACTAAACGAAACGTTGCCAGGTATCCCAGATTCAGCGTCGTCATTCAAAGTTTCTCTTATCAGGGTCATAAAGGGAGGGCTCTGCCTGCACAATAGCGCGCAGGTTATGCTGCCAGCAACTGCATAACCTTCGAGAAGATAATGAAAACACCTGCTGCATCGCTCCCCATCACCCTCGCCGCCGGAGGCAATCAGCTGATCAACTGGGGGATTTCGTTTTATATGCCGGGCACCTTTGCCCGCGCGATTGCGCAGAATACGGGATGGGCATCCACGCATATTTATCTGGGCCTGACGCTGGCGATGCTAATGATGGCGCTACTCTCCACCTGGGTTGCCCGCCTGCTAGCACATTTTGGCGGCCAGCGTGTCGTGGTCAGCGGAACGCTACTGATTGCCTTAGGTTGCCTGCTGATGTCGATGATTCATACGCTTGTTGGCTGGTACATTGCCTGGCTGATAACCGGAGTCGGCATGCGTCTGGCGCTCTACGACGGGCTTTTCGCCGCGCTGGTGAATCTATACGGGCAGAGTGCTCGGGCGACAATCTCTCGCGTGACGCTTGCCGGTGGGCTTGCTTCCGCGCTGTTCTGGCCGCTAGGCGCTGCACTGCTAACGGTAACCGACTGGCGGGGTGCGCTGTTGGTATACAGCCTGCTGGGGATCGTGAGCGCACTGCTGCTGATGCGCCTGCCTAACCAGAAGCTGCCGCCGGTTCCCGCTCGCCGTGCTGCGCCTGCATCCGCGCACGATCGCCGTACCGGTTTACTGTACGCCGCGCTGATAGCGCTGGTGACGTTTATCTCTAACGGCACCTCAACGCACCTGCCGGAGTTCATCGCCGCACATGAGTTGCCCGTTGCCATCGGTATGCTCTGGGGCGTCGGGCAGACTGGTGCACGCTTTCTCGAAGTCGCCTCTGGTTCAGCGCTCACGCCGATAAAACTCACCCTGCTCACCACCTTTTTCATCCCGCTTTGCTTCGCCCTCGGCATAAGCAGCACGCATATTACCTGGGCTGCCGGAGGTTTTGTCCTTGGCTATGGCGCGATCAACGGCTTAACCACCGTTTTCAAAGCGACTCTGCCACTTCAGTTGTTCGCCGCCGAAGATTACGCCCGCCGCACCGGCGTGTTGTTGATTCCGGCGCAGGTACTCGCCGCTGCCTCACCGTTTGCCTACGCGTGGCTGAACCATCATCTGGGGATAAATGGCAGCCTGATGCTCTCCGCTGCGCTTGCGCTGATTGTTGCCGGGCTGGCGGTGTCGATTGCGCTGTGCCAGGCTAGTCGCACAATAAAAGTGCGCGATGAACAACCTTTTCGACAAGGATAAACCCATGCACCTACAATCCGAACATCTCACCCTGCGTCCAGCGACGGCAGACGATCTCGACGATCTTTATCGCATTTACGGTGACCCAGCGACCAACACCTTTAACCCAGCAGGCCCGCATGCAGATCTCGCACACTCTTGCCGGGTGCTGGCAGGCTGGCTTGAACATCTCAACGTTTATGGTTTCGGCAACTGGGCCATCAGCCTGCGGGAGAACCCGCAGCGGGTGATTGGTTTTGGCGGGCTACGTATCGTGGAATATCCCGACTGCACGGTAAACAACCTGGGGTATCGCTTTGCGCCAGAGGCTTGGGGTAAAGGGTTGGCCACGGAATTCTCCCTGACAGCGATTGATTATGCCTTCAACGTGCTGAGTTTTGAGGAAGTGGTGGGCATCGTGCGCAAGAACCATCTTGCCTCGCAGAAAGTGCTGCTGAAGTGCGGAATGACGCTAGTGCGAGAGATTGACGATGTGCCTGGGAAGGAGCCTAGCCTGATGTTCAGGCGCTTACGTGGGTAAACATTGACTAGTCCTGATATAGGTTGACAGTTTTCTGTCGATAAAACGCCTGATGAACGTCATCGGGCGTTTTGTACTTCAGGGCCAGATGTGGCCGTT